>CALCUN010000148.1 GCA_937906975.1 uncultured Bacteroidales bacterium | reverse complement strand
AAGAATAAAGATAAATTCCTTGAAATCTTATTTGAGAAAATCAAAACTTAATCTGCCTAATTTTTGCAAGTATTAAATTATTTTTTACCTTTGTAAGCAAGTTTGTAATCCTAAAAAAGAAGAAAAAAATGAAAGTAAAATATTTTTTAATGCTTGTTATTGCAAGTTTATGTTTAGCTTCTTGTGGAAAAGATAAACTTGCAAAACAAGAAAAGAAAGATACAAAACAGAAAGAAGTTGTTTACACCGACCATATTCAAGATACATTCTTTGGAGTTAAGTTTGGAGCAAGTAAAGAAGAATTAATAGAAGCATTCGAACAGCATAATCTTTATCTAAATGGATATAGTACAGATTCGTGGCTTGCTTTTGAAGGCAGAAGTAAGTATTTTGATTTTGGAGGATTGAATTGGAACTTTGTTCGTGTGGGTTTTAACAATGATAGGTTTTATACTATTAGTTTTCTTGACACTCCTGAAAATAAAGTAACAGCATTGGATCGTTTTGAAAGAGTGTTTGATGAACTTTCTAAGAAGTATAAAATGAATGAACTACCAATTCAAGATACTAATACTTACAAACGTTATAATGCAAGAGCAAAAGACGAAAAGATAATGGGTGTTTTTTGTTTTAAAGCAGAAAGTTTAGGAGGAGAAATGAGGTATTACGTTAGTTTAGATTATTATGATGAAAAATTAATGAAAGAAGTTAGTGATGAACTTTAAGGTTTTAAATAAATAACCCAAAGAAAAACGCTCGTGAGTCTTTAAGTTGTTTTGACAAACGAGCGTTTTGTTTTTTATTATATTTTTATTATTGTAACATTCGTATGTATTTTGTTTAAATCATAGGCTGGCAATAATACTAAATGAAAGAAATATCACTTTAAAGTATTAGTTTCATATTTTAAAACTAAGAGATATTTTAACAAAGCTAAGAAAGAAAACACTAAAATTAAAAAATGTTAAAATTTTCAACTTCTTCTTTTCTATTGTTTGATTACTTTTCTTATAAGAATCTTGTCTTGATAATGCAATCTAAGGTAATAGAATCCCGCAGGTAAGAAGTCTATGTTTATATTGCTTGTATTAAGGATTTTTTTCATGATTTTACCTGTCATATCCATTACTTCAATCTCTCCTACCATATCGCTGAAATTTATTTCTCCTCTTGTAGGGTTTGGATATAGAGAAATAGTACTTTCTTCCACATCATTCAAAGATACATTTAGCGTAAGGTTTAAAACCACTGTGCTATCACAACCATCATCAGTAGTGAAATATTGGTAATATGTACCTTGTTCACTTTCATTGAAACCATATCCAGAGTAAACCTCACCTTGATTTATCGTAGTATCTATAACAAATTTTATTTCATCAAAAATAGCCACAATATTTGTGTCACTTTCAAGATTAACTATACGATGATTTTCAGTAACTCCATCACTCCATGAGTAAAATCGGAAACAATCTCCAGTAGTTGTTGCAGTAAGTGTTGCAGTAGAGCAATCTCTTTGCATATCAACAATTCCTTTATCTTCATCATTTGAATAAACATTTACGTCATAGATTATCTCTGTCATATTGTTTGCAAAATAATATGACCAATCAAATGAATTTTGATAATTTGGCAAAGCATCACAGCCTACAATCAAAGCTACGTTATGAGTGTTTACAAATGTATTATCTGCATATTGGAATGTTGGAGGAATAGTTGCTAAACTAACCAATGTTTGTAAAGAAGTACAATTATTAAATGTAGCTTCCGAGATATATTTTAAGTTTTTGCCAAGAGTAATTTTAGTTAAAGAAGAGCAACCCTCAAATGTACCAGGATAAAGAACATAACCATCTTTTTTACCAAGCGAATCAACTGTATTAGGAACTACAAACGTAGCTAAACTTGTACAATTTTTAAAAGCTCCATCGCCTATATAAGTAAGGTTATTAGTTAAAAAATCTACTGAATTTAAGTTGCTGCAATTTTGAAATGCTTCATCGTCAATGCGAGCAACGTTGCTTGGAATTGTTATTGAGTTTAGAGTATTACAACTCTCAAAAGCACCGATACCGATGTAAGTAAGATTACTTGGAAGTGTGATTGAACTTAAATTATCGCACCCTAAAAACGCTTCTTCTCCTATATGCGTAATACTATTTGGAAGATTCAATGTGTTGGAATTATCGTAATATGCAAATGCTTTCTTACCAATATGGGTTATATTGTTTGAAAAATTTACTGTTGTTATATCATCCATATCATAAAGAAAGTTATCAGGTATCTTTTCTACTTCATCACCTATATTTATAGTGGAAATATTTGAACCTCCAAAAGGATGGGAAGTACCTGTTTGAAATCCATTGCAATCTCTTGCGTTATAATTCAAAGTAGTTAAGTTTGGACAATAAGCAAATATTCCTCCACCAAGATTTGCAACACTTATAGGAATTGTAAATGAAGTTAAATTAGGACAATAGCAAAAAGCGCATCTGTCAATCTTAGTAATACTATTTGGCATTACAACAGAAGTAAGGTTATTACATTCTTGAAAAGCAGATAGACCGATAGAGGTAACAGTGCTTGGAATAATGACAGAAACTATATAGTCTTTTCTCATAAAGGCTCCACTACCTATTTCGACAATAGTGTATTTTACACCATTATATATTACTGTTTCTGGAATAACTACTGTGTCCTGACCATTATAGTAGTTAAAAATAGATACACTGCTACTATTAATTACAACATACTGATAACCATTTACAGTAAAATGTTGTTGTGCTAAAACTACGACATTGCTAAACAAGATAGCACAAATTAAAAATAATGCTTTTTTCATATTACAGTCCTCCTCTTTTTGATTTCTTATATATAAGACAAAACTTTTGCCAAAAATGTTACATTATAATAGAAAAAAATTTATGAGGAGGGATAGGTAAATAGTTAAAAAATCATTAAATTAAAAAAGCCCAAAAGTATATTTTGGGCTTTTTTAATTTAAAAGTTTGAATTATCTTCTTCTGCCTGTATAACGTTTATTCTTTCTCCTCTGTGGAACGCGGTTGAATGCGTTTGATTGGTATTCTGTAACTCAATCCTAATGAGGCATCGTAAATCATTGACCAACCTCCGTAGTTTGGATTGTAATTTGAGGAAAAGGCTTCGTTTATTAAAAATAATTTCAATTCAAGGTTAAGCAATAAATCTTTTGTTAGGTGGTATGAGTTTAGCAAACCGCCATTAAAGGCAAAGCCTGTAAAGCGTTCATCTTTATTCTCTGGTCTAAAAAATATTGTTCCTGCGCCAAAGATTATTTGTGTGTCATAAGATTTGTTTTTTGTTTCTGGATTCCAAAAGTTTGCAACATCTACCAACATGTCTATATGTGTACTGATTATGTAGTTGGGCAATAGTGTGTCTGTTGATGCACTCATGGTGTTGCCTGATTGAAAAGCGAATCTTGCTCCTAAGTATGAGGTGAATTGATAGCCTACTGAGGCTTGAAAAGAGGGCTTTAATTCGTCCCAAAGACCTTTTAATGGTTTTGATTGCACAAGATGTAAGGCGTGAACTCCGCCCGAAAGCGATATTTCTACTTTGTTCTCAAACGGATCCACTGTTCTAAAAATTTGTCTTTGTGCAAAAAGTGGGGAAAATGCGCCTATCAGTAAGGCAAATACTAATATTTTCTTTGTTAAAACGTCTATTTTCATTCGGCAAAGATATAACTATTTGCTTTATCTGTAAAATAAAACTTAGTTTTTTTGTATCTTTGCCTTTTGTTAAAATTTAAATTTATGGAAAAAAGAAATTCAAACATTGCTTTATGGATAGGCTGCGGATTGTCTATCGTGTGTTCGATAATACTATTTGTTATGGTGTTATCTGATGGAAAAACTGAAAAGAATGAGAAGGAAGCAGTTGCAAAAACTGAAAAAACAAACAAAACTCTTTCTTCGGGTGGTTTAAAAGTGGCATATATCAATACTGATACTATTATGGCTAAGTATCAAATGGCTATTGATATGGAGGCCGCTTTGCAAACGTATCAAAAAAACTTGCAAAAGGAATTGGAGGCTAAGGTTTCAAAATTCCAAAGCGATTATGAAAATTATTTGAAAAATGGTGCAAATTTAACTTTAACTCAACAAAAACAAACTGAACAAGATTTAACAAAAAGACAACAAGAATTGCCTCAACTTGAACAAAAAATGATGTTGGATTTGCAAGAAAGACAAGCCTCTGATAATAAGAAAATGTTAGATGCTGTTTATGCTTTCATAAAAGACTATAACAAAAAGCATCAAAACTTCGATGTTATTCTTTCTAAGTCTTACATTGGTTCACCTGTTCTTTACATTGATGAAGGAATGGATATAACTAATGAAATTATTGAGGGATTAAATAAAGAATACGAAGAATACAAAAAAGAAAAATAAAGACTTGGAAATTGGAAATTAAAAAAGCGGAAGAAAAATCTTCCGCTTTTTTTGTGTAGCGGGGGCAGGACTCGAACCTACGACCTTCGGGTTATGAGCCCGACGAGCTACCTCTGCTCCACCCCGCATCTTGTTGTTTTGGATTGCAAAAATAATACTATTTTTGCAATCCACCAAATTTTTTCTGTTTATTCTTCAAATATTATTTCGCCTCTCGCTCTTGAGAAGGTAAATGTTCCAAAATCAACTAACCCATTTTTGTTTACAATCATGTCGTATTTCATTCCTTTTCTTACGATTACTTCGTATTTATCGGCAAAATACTTTCCAATGTATGCTGATTTGAATGTAAGTACTGAGTTGTCTAAAATATTTCCTTCTTCGTCAAATGCTTTGTCTCTATCTTTGAAGTCATCTTTTGTAATTCTGCCTTCTAATAGGAACTTCATTGCTAAATCCCAATCCAATACTGCTGCATCTCTATATTTTTCATCATAGATACATGGTACTGCTTTTCCGTTTAATATGATAAAGATTTGTGCTTTGCTACCATTTATCATTGAAACTTTAATGTGATTGTCTGTGTAAACGATTGGAATTTCTGTGTCTGGTGGTGGCACTGTTCCTGACACCATATCAACTATTGGTGCATTGAGTGATGCGTCTTTTAAGCTGTCTAAAACTGCTTTTGGAACGAAATCGGTTCTCAAAATACGAAATTCTGTTCTTCTGTTTAGTTGGTGTGCTGCTTCTTTTTCGCCTTTGCTTCTTAATTTATTGATATAATCATCTGTAAGCGTAATGCCTTTTGCAAAAGCATATTCTTTTCCTCCAAATTCTGAAACGCAGTCTGTTTTTAGTGTACGTGGCACTCTGTCCCCATAGCCTTTTGGAACTAATCTGTCTCTATCTATTCCTCTTGCTACAAGAAAATCTACTACTGATTCAGCTCTACGTTGGCTTAATGTGTCATTTGTAACACGAAGGAAAGGTCTTGAATCTGTATGTGATGCAAGTTCTATTACGTATTGCGGATTATTAACCAAGATTACTAATAAATCTGATAGAGAGTCTTGGTATTGGTCTTTTAATTCCCACTTTGCTAAATCGTAACGTATTTCTGGTAATACGATTGGCTCTTTTGGTATTGGTTTTAATTTGAAATCGTGAACCAATTCAGTAGTTGTTGTTAATCCTACTGTTGATTCTTTTCCTTCATTGTTAAAGTATCCTATTTGAGATACTTGTATTTTGTAATTAACGTTGTATCTTAATTGTTCGGTTGTGAAATTATAATCTCCTTTTCTATCAGTTCTTGTTTCAATGCTTGAATTGTCATCTCCAATCAATCTTACTCTTGCGCCTTCTATTGCTTGCATTGATTTATCATCACGAATTTTTCCTTTTAACGAAAACAATAATGGTGCTCTATAAAAAGAATAAATATCGTCTCCACCTGTTCCGCCTTCTCTGTTTGAAGAGAAAAATCCTGATTCTTCAGCTGCAATATTTTCTTCTGGAACTTTGTTGTAGATAATACCGATTTCATCTGATGGGCTATTGATAGGATACATCAAGTTTTGAGGTTCGCTCCATTCTCCTTCAACAAATTCTGTGTAGAACAAGTCCATACCTCCTAAACCTGGCAATCCGTCAGAAGAATAATACAAACGTGTATCTGAACGTAAGGTTGGGAATTCTTCATTACCTGCTGTGTTTATTAATTTTCCTAAATTAACTACATTTCCAAAAGATTCTTCCATGCTACTTCTTGTTGCTTTCCATAAGTCATAGCCTCCTTCTCCGCCAGGACGGTTAGAAGAGAAATAAAGTGTTAATTCATCAGAAGATATTGCAGGGTGGAAATAGTTAAATGCTGTATCACCCAAATCAATCATTACAAATGGAGATTGTTCTTCTTCACTTGCTTCTTGTTGATTACGTTTTTTACCTTTTTTTTCTTTTTCCACAGGCTTAGTCATGTAGATAGCACAATTTAATTGCTCTCTTACTTGAATAAGACAACGTGAAAAATAAACATTTTGCGTAGTTGAGCCTTTCGCAAAAACAAGTTCCCCTTCGTTTGCCTCAGTGTTGATTTGTTCTATTGAGATTAAATTTGGCTCGCTTAATTCTGTATTTTTTTGTTTCGCACTTGTATAAATATTTGAGAAATATTCCCCTGTCCAAACGTCCATTTCTTCGCTGTCCTCTTTTGGTCGAGATGATGTAAATATGATTTCATTTTCGTCCTCTGAGGCAGAGAAACGTGGACCCCAATCATTCCATTCTGTATTAACATTTTTAACCTCTACTACTTGATGTCGAGTAGGGTTATTCATCCATTTTTTTGCCAATTCTATGGATTGCAATCTACTTTTTGCTAATTCATCATTTGGAACAAGCTTTAAATATTCCTTATAATTGTATTCCGCAGCGTCCCATTCGCTATTAAATTTTTGAATATCGGCCATGTAAAGAAATATCTTTGGCTGAACATCATAATACTTTGCTTTTACCAATCTTTGATATGTTTTGACCGCCATTTTTTGGTCATCCATATAACGATAACACTCTGCTTGTTGGAACATTATCCTGTTTTTCTCTTCTCTGTTACCTTTTATTTTTGTGTAAGCTTCCTTATATAAATCTACGGCAGTAATATATTGTTTGTTTTCAAAAGCTTCATCGGCCAACTCTGTCAGACTTCTCTTTTGTGCAAACACATTTACACTTGCAACTATCAGAAAGAAAAAAATTACTTGTTTTAACTTCATATACTTAATAAATTTTTAGAAAAAAATCTGTAAAAAAATACTTATTTTACTGACTACAAAATTACAAATTTTCTATTAAACACTAAAAAAAAGCGAGTTTTTTTAATTATTAAAGCAAAAACTTAATGAGATATTTCGTTTCCTTGTTGCTTTATTATGTAAATATCTTCGTTTTCAGCCTTCATTAAATATTTCTCTCTACCATACTTTTCTTTTGCCTTAATATTCTTTTCCAAATCAGCACTTCTTATGCTATCTTGTTTGATTTCATCTAAAATAAAATCCTTTTTTTGTTCAATTTCTTGATATTGTTTTTTCACCTTATTATAATATATAATATTGTTATCAGGAGAAAACAACAACAAAAGAGCAAAAAACAAAATTGTTATAACATACTTATTTAAAAGTATTTTAAAAAACCTATTATCTTTAAAAGACGTATTCATTATATGATTTTTTTATCGTATAAATCAATAAGCGTTTCACCATTTGTAAGCCAATAAGTATTCAATCCGATTTGCTTTGCACCTTCAAGGTGTTGAGGAGAATCATCTATGAATAAAGTTTCTTCTGCCTTTATTCCCGCATCATCAATTACATATTGGAAAGATTCAGGGTGTGGTTTTCTTCTGTGAATCTCGTTAGAAAAATACGCTTTGTTAAACACACAAGAAAATAAATCGAATCCCAACTGACGTTCAAAGTCTTTTTTCAAAAATTCTATGTGTAATTCATTCGTATTTGAAAAAAGATAAAGCTTATACTTCAATTTTAAAATACCAAGCAATTGAATAATCTCTTTTGGTAAATCTAAAATCATAGCAAACCAAGCCTTATCAATTTGCTCATCAGTCAAAGGAAATTGAACCAAATCTCTAATTCCATTTCTAAACTCTTCAATGCTACAATTTCCCTCTTCAAACTTATCAATTATAGCAACTTGATTTGCTTGCGTATAAATCTTATCAAAATTCTCTATTCCGTAACTTTTAAACGTTTCTACAACTTTGTGATAACTTACATTAAGTATCACACCTCCCATATCTAATAATAAATTCTTTATCATCTTATTTTTCCTCTTGATTTTGGTAATGATTCCAGCCTTGTGCCTTTAATTCTATTGTAGTATTTTGTGGTGTTACCAACTGACAACCCAAAGACTTATCAGTTATATGACCTATAACATGAATATCTTCATTTTTTTGAATCTTTTCGTAATCCTTTTGGTTGATTGTAAACAACAACTCATAATCCTCTCCCCCATTTAAGGCTCCTGTGTCAGCCAAAATCTTAAATTCTTCAAATGTTCTCGATGCTCTATAATCTATTGGCAGTTTTTCCAAATATATTTCACAGCCCACATTTGATTGTTTACAGATATGCAAAGTTTCTGAGGCCAATCCATCAGAAATATCTATCATTGAAGTTGGCAAAATGCCTTCTTGCTCAAAAAAGTCTATGATTTTTTTCTTTGCCTCAGGCTTTAATTGACGTCCAACCTCGTATTCGTAATCTTTTAACTGAGGTTGAGAATTTGGATTCACCATAAAAGCAGCCTTTTCTCTTTGCAAAACAAGAAGACCTGCGTATGCCGCACCTAAATCTCCTGTTACGCAAAGCAAATCGTATGGTTTTGCACCATTTCTTTTAACGATTTTTTCTTTTTCTACCTCACCTATCACAGTAATTGAAAGAAACATTCCAGCCGAAGAGCTTGTTGTGTCGCCTCCAACCACATCTACGCCATATTTTTCACAAGCAAGATAAATTCCCGCATACAATTCCTCTAAGGCTTCAACAGAATATCTATTGCTAACGGCTAATGAAATTGTGATTTGCTTAGGACGGCCATTCATTGCGTAAATATCAGAAAAATTCACAACGCAAGCCTTATACCCTAAATGCTTTAAAGGAGTGTAAACCATATCAAAGTGCACTCCTTCTGTCATTATATCTGTGGAAACTAAGACTACTTTATCCTTATACTCTAAACAAGCAGCGTCATCTCCTATTGATAAAATTGTACTATTGTTTTTGATTTGTCTTCTTTCTATTGGGGTTAGTCTTTCTATCAATCCAAACTCTCCCAAGCTTTCTAGTTCTGTTCTTTCGCTCATTTAACTCTCTATATTGCTTTTCGCTTGCAAATATATGAATAATTTACATTTTAAGTACAATACTTAGCCAAAGCTCATTGCTAGATATGTTAGGAAAGTGTGCTTTTGAACTAAAACCTGTTACAGTTGTAATTCCTTTATGTGCAATAAAATTATAATCTAAACTTATTCCAACTGCCCTTCCTCCAACATAGATTTCTTTTTCTTTGTAAATCCACCATGTTAGCCCTATTGGAACAATTGTATTCATAGAACTAAGTGCCAAATTCGGTTTATAGCCTTCTTTTTCATCTTTTACGGTATTCAAAAAGCTATTATATTGTCCTCCGATGCCTATTGAAAATTCAAAATCAAACTTTTTGTATCGGTAAAACACATAAGAAATTTCCAATTTACTGCCATAGCTTCTCAATTCTGAATATTGATTTTCATGAATGCTTACCGAAGGAGCAGAAGAAGCGAAACTCTCTGTCAAAATAGTATATCTATCTTTAAAATAATAGCCAAAACCAAGCGTAAAGCCTGTTTGCATAATCGGATTAAAGTATTTGTATTCGGGATAGTATGAATTGATTGTGCGATTCAAATCATCAAACTTACTAAAAAAGCCCATCGTAAATCCTGCTGTGGAAATAAATCCTGAGGTTTTTACATTGCTTTGTGCAAATAAAGAAATATTTGCTACAAATAAAGAAACGATTAAAATAAAAGCAGATTTTTTCATAATACCATTGTGTTAATTGATTTCTTTTCAAACACCAATTTTTCACAATGGTTCAAAAAAAGAGGGAAAACTCAAAAAGAATTTTCCCTCTCCTTATTTTATAAGAATATTTCTTATTTATATTCTTTACATTCTATTTCATTGTTCAAGAACATAGTTGCATTCATTGCTAATGCTCCCATTTCGTCTTCTCCTGCATAGACTTCAACAGGTGCAATAAACTTAACTCTTTCTATTACTTCTTCATCAAATGGTTTTCCGTAAGCAATTCCTCCTGTAAGCACGATTGCATCTACTTGTCCATTCAAAACAGTTGCTGCTGCTCCAATTTCTTTTGCTACTTGATAAGCCATAGCTGATTGAATGAAGGCATGTTCTTCGCTTCCTTCTTTTGCTTTTACCTCTACTGTGTAAGCGTCATTTGTTCCTAAGTATGCAACGTATCCTCCGTTACCTACTATCATTTTCTTTATTTGATCTTTTGTGTATTCACCGCTGAAACATGCGTTTACTACTTCATTTACTGGTAAAGAACCTGTTCTTTCTGGTGAGAATGGACCTTCTCCGTCTAAGGCTTGGTTTACATCTATTACTAAACCTTTTTTGTGAACTCCTACTGAAACTCCACCTCCTAAGTGTACGATAATAAGATTTAAGTCTTCGTATTTTTGGTTGTGGTCTTTAGCATATTTTCTTGCGATTGCTTTTTGGTTCAATGCGTGGAAGATTGAACGGCGTGGGAACTTAGGGTGTCCACTTATTCTTGCCAATGGCTCCATTTCATCTACAACAACAGGGTCTGCTATAATAGCTGGTACATTGTTTAAGCCACTTGCTATGTCGTTTGCTATCAATCCTCCTAAGTTACAAGCGTGTTCTCCTGATACTCCTTTTTTTAAGTCTTCTATCATTGCAGCATTTACTCCCCAAACGCCAGAAGAAATTGGTTTTACTAAACCTCCACGTCCTACTATCACTTTAAATTCGTTTAAGTCATAGCCTGCTATTGCTATTTCTTCAAGAATAAGTGATTTTCTAAATTCATATTGGTCTGCTATTCGTGCATATTTTGCTATCTCTTCAGCAGAGTGCTTAATATTTTTTACAAATAGTTGTGTTTCTCCGTCATAAACTGCTACTTTTGTAGAAGTAGAACCCGGATTTATTGCTAAAATCAATTGTTTGTTGCTCATATTTTCCTATTATTTTTGTTAAAAATTTTCTTCTTTCGTGCAAATATAAAAAGAAAGTTTCATTCGCAAAAATAATCCTAAGAAATATTTTAAAATTCCTAAGAAAAAATTTTCTAAAGCTAAGAAAAAATTTTCTAAAGCTAAGAAAAAATTTTACCTTTGCAAAATATTCATTTTTAACACTTTAATTTATGCTTAAAAATATACATTTTCCAATTCTTGTATCTTTGATTTTATTTGTTCAATCCTTGTCTTTTGCTCAGCAAAGTGAAAAATTGTCTTTGAAATTGGGATTTGAAGCAAGTTATATGAATAAAAACAATAATTCAAGCACTTTTTCATCGGCTTTAAATCAAGCAAAAGATACTATTTTCTTTGAAAGTATTAACGCAAACGGCGACACGAAGGAGTATAGTGGAGCAATGAATATTGATTTGCTTTATAAGTTTAATGAAAGGAACGCTTTTTCGTTTTCTTTTTCTCATTTGCAATTAAGCAATCAAAACAATCTTTTTACAAGTCAAACAAGGATTGATTCTTCTTTTGCAAATAGATTGACAACTTCTTATAAGGCGGAGGATTTTTACAAGGTTGAAAACAGTGTTACGAGATTTTCTACTGGTTATTCTCATAATTTTAATAATAAAGGGAAGATTTTATCCATTGGACTTGACGGAAGTTTTTCTAATACAGAGAGCAAAGGAAATAATCTTAGGATTTATGATAATCCAACGGCGATTTATTGGAATTTTAACGGACTTGATGTTGCTAAATCCAAGGATAATGATATTGCTTTAAACGTTTTTTATAATTATTCTTACGATGAGTCTTCTAAAATTATGCTTGGATTAAGATTAAATCACGCTTGGAGCGACAAAGATGCCGATTACAATTATTATGACTCGCTAAACCATATATATAATGTTAAGGATATTGCTTTCTCTTATATATATAGGTATAGGAATAGCGGTTTGAATTGCTTTTTTGATTGGAAACTTATTTTTAATCGCTTAATGATGAATGTAAGATTGGATTGTAATTTAGCAAATGAAGAGTTTAGTTATCAATCTCTTTATTCGCCTGATGATACTTCTTATTTTAAATTCACTATTGAGCCTTTGGTTTATTTAACTTATAGGGCTAATGCTGACAATGTGTTTAATCTTTCTTATAATCTTAAAACCACAACACCTTCCGCAAGTGATTTGACTACTCATAAGCTGTATGGTGGAGATTTTTTCACTATTGGTAATCGCAATATTAAATCTTCGCAAACTCATTCTTTGATTGCAAGTTGGCAAAAGGCTTTTTCTGGAAGTGAGTCTGTGTCTTTGAGTGCTTATTATAAATATTCTTCTAACGAAATAGACTATGCGACAGATTTTCTACTTGATGATTATTATGGATATGTGATTTCTTATACTATGCCTTACAATATGAAAACTTCTTTTAGGTATGGATTAGATGCAAACGCAAATTTTGAAATCGGAAACTTATTTAAGGCAAATCTTTTTGCTAATATATATAGGTATTACTACGAAATTGATTATCCAAATTTAGGATTGTATTCTAATTATAGCACTTCCTATTCTTTCAACTTAAAAATAAGCAGAGATTTCTTTGAAACGCTAAATCTTTACGCTATTGCACAGTATTCTTCTCCTGTTGCAAGATTGTTTTATGAACAAAGAGAGAATTATAGCATAGATTTAGGTGTGAGAACTGAACTTTTTAATAAAAAATTATCCTTGTTTGCTCAGGTAGATGATGTGTTTAATCTTAGCAAACAAGGATATGAAATCACAAATCCTTTCTTTAATTCTTATAATCTAACAGAGTATAAGGGAATATTTGTGAAATTTGGTGCGAATTATAGCTTCTAATTTTTTGTTTTAAGAAAGCAAGTTGTCAATCACCTTAGGGAAATGTTCTTTCTCTAATAAATGTATTTTTTCTGCCAAAGTGTCTGCGGTATCTTCGGGAGTTATTGTGCATTTTGCTTGAAAGATTATATTTCCTTCATCATATCTTTCATTAACATAATGGATTGTTATTCCAGATTCTTGCTCCCTTGCAGCAATTACCGCTTCGTGAACGTGATGTCCGTGCATTCCTTTTCCTCCGTAACGAGGCAAAAGTGCAGGGTGTATGTTTATTATTTTATTTTCATACTCCTTTAATATATTATTAGGTACAAGCCAAAGGAATCCTGCAAGCACAATGAAATCTATTTGATTTTCTAAAAGACATTCCACTACTCTATCGCTAGAATAAAAGTCTTCTCTATTGAAGTAAAAACTCTTTACATTTAATTGCTTTGCTCTTTCAAGAACATAGGCATTTGGTTTATTAACTATGAGCAATTCTATTTTGACCTCGCCATTTTTTTGATTAAAGTACTCACAAATTTGTTGGAAATTCGTTCCGCTTCCTGAGGCGAACACAGCTACTTTTTTCATTTCTTTGGAAAATTTATTTAAATTTTTAGTTTGCAAAAATAATATTTTAGATTAAAATGCCATTTTTTATTATTTTATATTCAAAATGCGTGTTTTATTAAAATATTACAATTCAATAGATTAACAAAACAAAGCCTATCATTTCTCTTTGTTTGTTTGCCCATTTGCAGTTTTTTTTGTTATTTTGCAAATCGGTTTAATTATAAAAACTTTATAAATTATGTCTGAAATAGCAACAAAAGTAATAGCTATCGTAGTTGATAAGCTAGGTGTAGAAGAAAGTCAAGTTACTCCTGAAGCAAACTTCACAAGTGATTTAGGAGCTGATTCATTAGACACTGTGGAATTGATCATGGAATTAGAAAAAGAATTTAACATTTCTATACCAGATGATCAAGCTGAAAAGATAGCAACAGTAGGTGATGCTATCACATACATCGAAAACGCTCAATAATTTCATTTCATTATGGAAATGAGACGTGTTGTCGTTACAGGGTTAGGTGCACTTACTCCAATAGGTAACAATATTGAAGAATATTGGAACGGACTTATTAATGGAGTAAGTGGAGCTGCCCCTATAACAAATTTTGACGCTTCACAAGCTAAAACTCAGTTCGCTTGTGAATTGAAAAACTTCGATGGAAATCAGTTTTTTGATAGAAAAGAAATAAGAAAATACGATAAATTTGCTCAATACGGCATAGTTGCCGCTGATCAAGCAATGGCTGACTCTGGAATTGACTTGGAAAAACTCAACAAAGACAGAGCTGGCGTTATTTGGGCTTCAGGAATTGGTGGTATAATCACATTTCAAGAAGAAATAACATCTTTCGCAAAAGGAGATGGCGCATTAAGATTTAGCCCATTCTTCATTCCTAAAATGATTGCAGACATTTGTGCTGGTCATATCTCAATAAAATATGATTTAAGAGGGCCAAACTTCTGTACTGTTTCGGCTTGTGCTTCTTCAGCTAACGCAATAGCAGATGCTTTCATGTATATAAAAACAGGAAAAGCAGATGTAATTGTTTGTGGTGGTAGTGAAGCAGCAGTTTCTCACGCAGGATTAGGCGGATTTAGTTCAATGCACGCTATTTCTCAAAGAAATGATGACCCAGCAACAGCTTCAAGACCATTTGACAAAGACAGAGATGGTTTTGTCTTAGGAGAAGGAGCAGGAGCTTTGATTTTGGAAAGCTACGAACACGCTATAGCACGTGGAGCAAAGATATATGCTGAAATATGTGGAGCAGGGCTTACTGCTGACGCACATCACATGACAGCACCTCACCCAGAAGGAAGAGGAGCTTTGAATGCGATGAAGGAAGCAATGAGAGAAGCTGGTCTTGCTTTGGAAGACATTCACCACATTAACACTCACGGAACATCAACGCCACTTGGAGATATAGCAGAGGTAAGTGCGATAGAAAAACTATTTGGAGAGCATGCTAAGAACATAAATATCAACTCTACAAAGAGTATGACAGGACACTTATTAGGAGCTGCAGGAGCGATAGAAGCAATTGCAACTGTGCTTGCAATACATAATGGTATTGTACCTCCAACAATAAATCACTTTACTGATGATCCTGAAATTCCTCAATTGAATTTCACATTCAATAAAGCACAAGCAAGAGAAATAAAGGGAGCATTGAGTAACACATTCGGATTCGGCGGACACAACGCATGTCTTGCATTTAAGAAATACGAATAACAAATGTTTCTTATAAAGAGAGGCAAAAAAAAAGAAGATATAGAACTTCTAAAATTTTTGAGAAATATTCTTGGGTGCAAGCCTAAGAATATTTCTATTTATAAACTTAGCCTTATTCACAAGTCTTGTTCCTTAAAAGACAGCAAAGGCAATAAGATTAACAACGAACGCTTAGAATATCTTGGAGACACCGTTCTCAGCACCATTGTTGGAGAATTTCTATTCAAAAAATATCCTCTTAAAGGTGAAGGATTCCTTACCGAAATGCGTTCAAAAATTGTAAGTAGAGCTTCTTTAAACAAACTATCCGTAAAAATAGGATTAAGCGAACTTATAGAATATAATCGAATAGCACACAGCTCAAAATTTGGCTCAGTAAACGGAGACGCATTTGAAGCATTAGTAGGAGCAATCTATTTAGACAGAGGTTATAACTTCACATACAAAATTCTAACCAAGAAAATATTTAATGTACATCTTGACATAGACGAATTAGAGAATACAACGTGGAATTATAAGAGCAAAATAATAGATTGGTGTCAAAAGAACAAGAAAAAAATATCCTTTGAAGTAGTCGAATCCAACGTAGTAAATCATAGAATGCACTACATTGTACAAGTACTCATAGACGAAGAGCCACAAGAAAAAGCAGAAGACTACTCAATCAAAGCAGCGGAACAACTTGCCGCAGAAAAAACCTTAAAAAAGATTGAAGAAAATGAACAACAAGCCACAACGCAAACCAGAATGGTTGAAAATTAAACTTGAAACAGGCGAAAACTATCCAAAGGTAAAAAAAATAGTAGAATTAAATAAACTCCACACAATCTGTTCTAGTGGAAAATGTCCAAATATCGGTCAATGTTGGAGCATAGGCACAGCAACCTTTATGATTTCAGGAGATATATGTACACGTTCCTGCAAATTCTGTGCAACAAAGACAGGTGTTCCAATGCCATTAGATGAAAACGAACCACAAAAAATAGCAAACTCTGTTAATTTAATGAAGTTGAAACACTGTGTCATAACCTCAGTTGATAGAGACGACTTAGAAGACAAGAGTGCTACACATTGGGCAAAGACAATAGAAGCAATAAGAGAGCAAAATCCAAACACCACAATAGAAGTCCTTACACCAGACTTTGATGGAGATGAAAAACTATTACAAATCGTTTTCGATTCAAAACCAGATGTGTTTGGACACAATATGGAAACCGTAAAACGCCTTTCAAACCAAACACGTAGCCGTGCAAAATACGATGTAAGCTTAAAAGTTCTTGAACTTGCCTCAAAAGCAGGCTTGATTGCAAAAACAGGAATCATGGTTGGCTTAGGCGAAAGCGAAGAAGAAGTAGTAGAACTAATGAAAGACGTAAGAAAAGTAGGCGTTAGACTTTTCACAATCGGACAATATCTTCAACCAACACACAAACACATTCCTGTAATCGAGTATGTAACTCCAGAACAATTCGCAAAATACAAAGAAATCGGAATGTCGTTAGGATTTGACAACGTTGAAAGTGGTCCATTGGTACGTTCTTCTTACATGGCAGAGAAAACTTTCATAGAATCAAAGATTAAGAAATAATAAGTCTTTAAAACAAAAAAAATAACTCTTTGATTTATTAAAATATTTCAAAGAGTTATTTTTTTTAGAAAATTATTTCTTTGTTTTATTTTCAGTTAATATTTCAATTTTCTATATTTTATTGTTTGATTACTTTCTTTGTTGTAACCTTTTTATCGTTTATCAATCTTAGGTAGTAAATTCCCGAAGGTAAGGCTTCAATATTTATTTGTTTTTCGTAGTTAAATATCATTAGTCTTTTACCTGTCAAGTCCATTACTTCAATTTGTTCTATTGTTGTGCTGAAATTGATAATGTTTTGAGTTGGGTTTGGATAGAAATTAATGTTTTCTTCTTCTACATCATTCAAAGAAACTTGGTAAGTAAGGTTTAAGATAAGTAAACTATCGCAACCATTTTCATCTGTCAAGATTTGTGTATATGTTCCTGGCTCTGATTCGCAGAATCCGTATTCTTCATAAAGTTCTCCTTCAATAATAGAGGCATCAATCGCTGTTATAATTTGGCTAAATATTGCTGTAAGATTTGTGTCTTTTGTAATTTCAATTGTTCTTGGGTTTTCGGTGTTACCATCACTCCAACCAATAAAGCGAGTACATAGATTTGTATTTGCAGTTAAGATTACGTAACCACAATCTTCTTGAATATCAACCCAACCCCAATCCATATTGTTTGGATTGACAGAAACTTCAAAGTTAATCGTTGCAATATTTGAATAACCGAAAAAATCCCAACCAGGAGTGGTTGCATAAATATCTATACTTTGACAAGGAACGTATAAAGTTGCACCTTCGCATTGTTTAAATACTTGAACAGAGTATTCAATATCAGGAGGCGTTGTTGCTAAGCAAGTAATAGTCTCTAAATTCATACAATCACAAAAAGTATTGTCGCCTATATATTTCACATTTTCTCCAATAGTTAGAGAAGTCAAAGCACTACATTTTTCAAATGCTCCATTGACTGCAACATACGAGGTGCCTCCTATTGAATCCACTGAATTAGGAATAGTTATTGAAGTTAGAGCATCACAAGACATAAATGCAGAATTAGAAATATATTTAAGATTGTTAGAAAAGTTTACTGTGGTTAAAGAATCTTGATTAAAAGCAAATTTAGTAGGTAATCTCTTAACGCTATCGCCTATATTTATTGTTTTAAAGTAACAATATTCAAATTGTTTGTTGAAATCGCTATGTTGTTCTACGTTATAATTCAAAGTTGTTGCACCATGACAACGATAAAACGCTTCATCTCCAATTTGAATTACGCTACTTGGAATGCTAATCATTGTAAAAGAATGACAATGAAAGAAAGCCTTTTCACCAATGTGAGTAACGCTATTTGGTATAATAACATTTGATAAATTAACACATTCCCAAAAAGCACTACTTCCAATAGTTATAATAGTATTTGGAATAATTACTGAGGTTAAATTATCACAACCGCTAAATGCTCCGTTTCCTATTGCAACTACTTGGTGAGTTAGTCCTATACTATCAGTAATCGTTGCAGGAATAACAACATTTGTTGCAGAATAACTACAAGATTGGACTATTGCATCGCCTTTGTCAGCTATATAATAGGTTAAATCTCCAATAGTAATTTCTGATTGAGAAAATAAAATGTTCATACATAAAACCGAACACAAGAAAGCAAATGTCTTTTTCATAATTTTGTCCTCCTATTTTTTAAGTTTCTTATATATAAGACAATATTTTTGTGCAAATTGTTACACTTTGTGTAATTTTTCTTTTTTCTATAAGATTAGTCCAACTAAAACAAAGGTCCAGTGTGCTATGATTCCTACACAAAGACCTGCGATTGTGTGTGCTAAAAGTGCTTTTGAGATAAGTTTTCTATAACCTAATGAATCTAACATTGCGGTGTGAGTTGATAAATAACCACTCCAACACCTGGAAGTCTGAAAAGAGGTTTCTTTATTGTTTTTAGCATATTTGATGCTTCCATTTTGTTTTCTAAAAAAATAGGACTTATTTTTCAATAAGTCCTATTTTTTTAGTATTTGTTTTTTATTATTTCCTATAATTCACTTCCGTCTGCTCTATTGTATCCGTTTTCGTAGAATGTTACGATATTGTATCCATTACCATTAGCCATAATTTCTATCCAAACCAATCTTTTATCGTCAGCCGTAGCACCCTTTTGAATAAAATAAGCTTGATAACTCTTATTCAAAGAGTTCATACCTTGTTTTATGTTTTCGTCATCTGGAATAGACTGATCGTTTGAAGGTTCATAGTAATTACCATTATTTTCAAACTGACGCACAAGTTCATTAAATCTCATCTTAACTTGAACTTCGTTTCTAACCGCAACGTCTGCCACTAAAATACGCCACACCTTGTCGTGTTGAGTAAGAATTGCGATATTAACATCTTCACCATTGAATTTACCATCAAGCATATCGTCTTTTTCTCTATTAACAGTAAATCCCTTTGCTCTCAGTTTTTGAATCATAGAAGTTCTTGTGCCATCTACTGGTATTCCTAAAAACTTTGTTACTTCCTTTTGTGCATACACTCCTGCTGAAAGCATAGACATTAGAATAAGTACTAATATTTTTTTCATTTTTATTTATAAATTTTTTATTGCTTAGTAGTGTTTCAATCAGCAAAAATACATAAAATTTTTATATCCACAAAATTTCCTAAAATTTCTTTTGAAATATGTTAGGTTCAACCATTTAATTTAGTCTTATTAAGCAGAAAAATAATCATTTTTGCATGATATTTTAACGACAAAACTATTCACAAAAATATTCCTTTAATTTATTTTTCTAAATCAAAGGAATATTTTTATTTTTCTTAGGATTAAAAAAATATCTCTTAGGAAAAATTTTATAATCCTAAGAGATATTTTTCTAAAGCTAAGAGATATAATTATCTTTCTTTTACATTATTAAGCTTACTAAAACAAATGTCCAGTGAGCTACAATTCCAGCACATAAACCTGCGATTGTGTGTGCAAGAAGTGCCTTTGAAATAAGTTTTCTGTAACCTAAAGAATCCATCATTGCGGTGTGAGTTGATAAATATCCGCTCCAACACATTCCCATTGCGGTAAAGACTGCAATAGCGTTTGCATCTAATATTCCGTTTGCGGCAAAGGTTGGAAGAAGTCCAAGAGCTGCTCCAACTGCTCCAAGGGCTGTCATTGGGAATGCGATTAACTCCATGCTTTCAAAGCCAAATAACCATTTGAATACGAAGTCTATTTTTTCAGCAAGCCAAGGCAAAATAGGAACTCCTTCGTATGCTACACCAGCGTAACCAACTGCTGCATCTTTTGGCCCAAAGGTAATCATCATCACAAGGGTTGAGATAATCAATACGCCAGGTATGATTTGTAGTCCTAAATCTACCCCGTTTTTACCCCCGTCTAAGATTGCGTTCATTATTCTTATGAAAAGGCTTTCTTTCTTTTCTTCTACTTCTGTGTTTTCTGCTGTCGCGTTTTCTTCAACTTCTACTGGCGAATCCATTTCTGGATAGGCTTTAAGTGTGAATTTTTGCATCAATCTTGTAGAAATTATACTTCCAACAAAAGCACCAAACAATCCAACCAATGCTCCCGAAATGTGTC
>CALCUN010000147.1 GCA_937906975.1 uncultured Bacteroidales bacterium | reverse complement strand
ACATCAATAAAAGGAGGATTGTTTTCAAAAGGATAATCCACGTTTACATACAAAGGCGAATCATAACCAAGCATTTCCCAACAAGAAGGTACGTTTATGCTTTCCCATTTAAGCTTTCCTTTTGTGAACATATCGTTTTCACTTGGTCTTTCATTAGCCGAAGGAGAGAAGTGAAAGTCCCATTTTCCATTAAGGCTCATAAGGTTTGCATATTTTGGCATAACCCATGGATAATTAAAGGTTTCGTCTTGCAACATTTTAGATGTATTACTATAAGGAAAGAATGTAGCACGAGGAGTGCAACGATTGATTTGAAAAACTTCTTGATTTTCCCAATCATTCTTCTCTTGTGAAAATGCAAAACAAGAAAAAATTATTGATAAGATAATAAAACAATAGATTTTCTTCATAATAAAGTGCTTATTTAAAAGAAAAGCCCAAACCAAGCTTTTGATTTGGGCTTTATATGTTTATGCGAAAAATTATTTTCCGAATTTTTTAGACAATTTGTCAAGCATATCAACTGTCATTGATTGTAAATCATATTTAGGTTTGAATCCCCATTCTGCTCTTGCGCAACTGTCGTCCATCCAGTTTGGCCATGAATCAGCAATCTTTTGTCTTACTGCGTCAAATTCATAAGTCATTTTGAAATTAGGAAGGTGTTTTCTAACTTCTGCATATATTTCTTCTGGATCAAAGTGCATTGCTGTTACGTTGAAAGAGTTTCTGTGGATTAACTTCGTAGGGTCTGCTTCCATTATGTTGATTGCTGCATCTAATGCGTCAGGCATATACATCATATCAAGCATTGTGCCAGGTTTCAAAGGACATACGAAATCTTCTCCTTTAACCGCTGCATAATATATATCAACTGCGTAGTCAGTTGTACCACCACCTGGAGGACATACGTTAGAAATCAATCCAGGATAACGAACTGAACGTGCATCTACGCCAAAACGTTCAAAATAATAGTCTCCTAATAATTCTCCTGTTACTTTTGTAACTCCATAAATAGTCTTTGGACGTTGGATTGTGTCTTGTGGAGTACCGTTAAGTGGAGTTGTGTCTCCGAAAGCTCCGATTGAAGATGGTGTGAATAAAGCACATTTCTTTTCTCTTGCTATTTCTAAGCAGTTAATCAAAGCTCCAATTCCTATATTCCAACCAAG
Organism: uncultured Bacteroidales bacterium; assembly: GCA_937906975.1. GTDB lineage: Bacteria > Bacteroidota > Bacteroidia > Bacteroidales > P3 > Onthomorpha. The sequence goes on along the minus strand of CALCUN010000147.1, from coordinate 2,055 downwards.
CATTGGGTTTTGTTCAGCAGTAGCTGAAAGAATAGCCACAAGGTTGTAGATAGTGTCTATTTGATATTTATCAACTATTGCTGCAATTTCTTCAGCCTTTGTAGCATCGCAAGCAGCAACAGGACCGCTTTGTTGAATAGCCTCTGTCAAACGAGCAGGGTTAATGTCTGTTGCAACAACGTTGCTTCCTCCGTAGATTTCTCTTAATCTCATAGTAAGCTCGCTGCCTATTTGACCGCCAGAGCCTAAAACTAATATTCTTTTCATCTTGTTTTGATGTTTATTATTTTTTAATAGAATTTCTTTTTCTCGTGCAAAGTTACAAAATAAACTTTAATAAAAACAAATTTTGTTTGTTTAAGAAATAATATTATTTTTGCCAAGTGTAACAAAATGGACTTTTTTCTTGTTATATATGTAAAAAGGAAAATTAATTATTAAAAATAAAACAAAAAATTAAGTTTATGAAAAAATTATTCTTATTGGTAGCAATGGCTTTCATAACAAGTGTTGCTTCTGCTCAAATCTCAATGGAGAAGTTTAATCAATTAAATGTAAGTGTATCTAAACAATCAATGGAAGCTACGCTTTCTTCTTATGGATTTGCATACGATTCAAACGGAGTATTAAAAGGAGTAATAGACAACAAAGCAGTTGCAGTTACTTTTAGAACTCTAGAAAATGGAATGATAGAAAAAATGATGGTAACAGAGCAGGCTGAACTCACAAGAGAGGAATTGAATCAACGTGTTATGGAATTAAAGGCTGTAATGCTTGATTCTAACGATAAGTTTACTCTGAAAAAGGAAGAAGCCTCTGAGGGAAGATATAGAGTTATATTGGTTTACTAAAAGAAAAGCCGCTCAAAATTGAGCGGCTTTTTTATTATTTAATTACACCTAATTGTTTTCCAATTTTTGTAAACGCTGCTATACAACGATCTAAGTGTTCTTTTTCGTGAGCAGCAGAAACTTGTACACGTATTCTTGCTTGTCCTTTTGGTACAACTGGATAATAGAATCCTGTTACGTAAATACCTTCTTTTTGTAATTCAGCTGCAAAGTCTTGTGAAAGTTTTGCATCGTAAAGCATTACAGCACAGATTGCAGATTGAGTTGGTTTGATGTCAAAGCCAGCTTTCTTCATTTCTGCAACAAAATAATCTGTATTGTTGTGAAGTTTATCTTGAAGTTCGTTAGTTTCGTCAATTAAGTTAAACATTGCAACTCCAGCAGCAGCAACCATTGGAGGAATTGAGTTAGAGAATAAATATGGTCTTGAACGTTGACGAAGCATTTCAATGATTTCTTTCTTACCTGTTGTAAATCCACCAACAGCACCACCGAATGCTTTTCCTAATGTACCTGTAAGAATTTCTATTTGTCCTCTTAAATTATATTGTTCAGTAGTTCCACGACCTGTCTTTCCAACAACACCAGCAGAGTGGCTTTCATCAACCATTACCATTGCATCATATTTTTGTGCAAGTTCGTAAATCTTATCTAGTGGAGCAACATTACCGTCCATAGAGAAGACTCCGTCAGTTACGATTAAACGGAAACGGCAATCCTTAGCGTCTTGAAGTTGTTTTTCTAAGTCTGCCATATCAGCGTTTGCATAACGGAAACGTTGTGCTTTACAAAGTCTAACACCATCAATGATAGATGCGTGGTTTAAAGCATCAGAAATAATTGCATCTTCTGGTCCTAACAATGGTTCAAACACACCACCATTTGCATCAAAGCAAGCAGCGTAAAGAATAGTGTCTTCTGTTCCGAAGAATTCAGAAATTTTTCTTTCCAATTCTTTGTGTAAATCACCTGTTCCACAAATGAAACGTACAGAACTCATTCCGTATCCTCTTTCATCTAATGCTTTTTTAGCAGCATTGATAAGAACAGGGCTATCTGCTAAACCTAAATAGTTGTTAGCACAGAAATTTAATACATCACCAGCCTCTGCTGTTTTGATAGCAGCAGATTGAGGAGTAACAATCACTCTTTCATTTTTGTAAAGACCAGCGTCTTTTATTCCTTGTATTTCTTCTTGAAGAAA
>CALCUN010000146.1 GCA_937906975.1 uncultured Bacteroidales bacterium | reverse complement strand
GTTGCTGGCCATGGAGCGTCTTCCAATTTTGAGGCTAATTCTAATGTCCAATACATCTTTTTACAATTTTAATTATTTTGTCTTTTCTTTTAAACATCAAGGTTGCCAAAATGTTTCTTCCTTCCCTTGTTTTAAGATAACATATCTGCTCAACATAAATAAATAATCCGATAATCTATTTATATATTGCAACACTATTTCTTGCACTTGGGAGTCTTGCGAAAGTTTCACAACTTTTCTTTCACACCTTCTACATATTGTTCTCGCAACATTAAGATGAGAAGATGTTAAATCACCACCCGGTATAATAAACTGCCTTAAAGGTGGAACAACTTCGTTCATTGCATCTATTCTGCTTTCCAAGAATTTCACATCGTCTTGTTTTACCTCAGGCAATTTAGATAAAAATTCCTCTTTTTCGCAGGCTATTATACTCTCGATGTTGAATAATACATTTTGTATTTGTAACAAATCAGATGATTCGGCTTGTGATAAATACTCTCTACATAATCCTAAATAAGATACAAGTTCGTCTAAATCGCCATACGCCTCTACTCTGTCGGAGCATTTCAATACGCGGCTACCTCCCACTAAACTTGTTGTACCTCTATCACCTGTCTTTGTATATATCATAAATAGGATTTTTTATCTCATTACTCTTTCTACTGAAACGATTTCAGGAACTACTTCCTTAACCGCAGCTTCTACACCGTTTTTTAAAGTCATCATAGCGTGAGGACAAGAACCGCAGTGTCCTTGTAATTCAACGTAAACAACCTTTTCGTCAGTCATTTCTACGAAAGCAACATCTCCACCGTCTTCTTGCAAATAATGACGTATGCTTTCAATAACTTCTTTTACTCTTTTTTCTAAATCCATTCTTTCTTCTGCTGTCATATCTCTTATTTTTTAATTGTTTCTGCTATAACTTTTTCTGCTAATTCCATGAATGCTTTTGCTTCTGGCGAGTCAAATTCCAATGAAATAGGATTTCCTGTGTCGTTTGTTTCAGAAATATCCAACGAAATAGGAATACTAGCCAACAACGGCATATTTAATTCTTTTGCTAACTGCTCTGCACCACCTTTTCCAAAGATATAGTATTTGTTATCAGGTAATTCCTTTGGAGTAAAGTAAGCCATATTTTCCACAAGTCCATAAACAGGAATAGAAACTTGGTCGTTAGTAAACATATTCACTGCTCTACGAACATCAGCCACTGCTAACTGTTGAGGAGTGCAAACAAACACCGAGCCACTTACAGAGAATTGTTGTACAAGGCTAAGTTGAATATCACCAGTTCCCGGAGGCATATCCAAAAGCATAAAGTCTAACTCTCCCCAATGGGTTTCTGTTAGCATTTGTGTAAGAGTATTTGCAGCCATTGGCCCTCTCCACAACATAGGTTGGTCTTTTTCCACAAAGAAACCAACACTCATCATCTTTATTCCAAACTTATCAAATGGCAACATAAGATTTTTACCATCTATTTCAGTAGCCATGATTTGTTCGTTTTCTATATTAAAAAGCGTAGGTATAGAAGGACCATAAATATCCGCATCTGCCAAACCTACTCTGTAACCTTTCTTAGCCAAAGATATTGCAAGATTAGTTGCAACTGTTGATTTACCAACGCCACCCTTACCACTCGCAACAGCAATAATGTGTTTAATAGGCTTCATCGCAGCATTGATAGCCTCTTGCTTTCTCTTTTGTTCTTCAAATATGTTCATAATAGTTTTTCTTTTAAAAAGTGTGCAAAGATACTAAATAAATTGATAACGAATGAATAAAAGAATAAAAAAAAGCTCACATTAAAAAAAATGCAAGCTCTAAAAATATGAAATCAATAAAAACTTACTACTTTTTTAGTTGCTTTTTCTTGGCTTTATACACCTCTACAACCTTTTTAACCATAGTTTTCAATTCCTCTTTTTTAGCCTTAACAACATCGGGGTTCTTTTTAGCCCATTCAATCAAAGGCTTAGAGCATTCATCTTCCGCCTTTTTAAGTTCAGCCTTAGTTTTTGCAGCCTTTATCTTTTGTTCACACTCCTTACACATAGCCTTTGGCTTATCTAACTCCCCTTCGCTAAAGGCAAACAAAAACGGCACAAGAGCCAAAGCAAAAAACAACTTACGCATAAGGCTACTTAAATTTCTATATCGCATTAAAACTCTTTCTTTTATTTATAAAATCACTCTCAACTAAACAACTAACGCAAAAATCCTCAAAAAATTATAAACCATACAGCGTTTTGATGATTTCTTTCTTTGATTTAGAGAATT
>CALCUN010000145.1 GCA_937906975.1 uncultured Bacteroidales bacterium | reverse complement strand
TTCTCTCTCAGTAAATTGCTCTTGTCTTATGTTATTATTATCTATTTGCTTTGCAATAAATTCATCAAAAAGATAGATATGCTTATTTAATTCTGATATATCTTCACTTACCAATGATGGATATTCATCTCTAAAGCTCAAAAGACTTGAAGGTTCAATTCCTATCATAGGAGAGTTTTCACTTATCAAATCTCTTAATTTATTTACATTGTTTTGAGCAATCTTTTTAGCATTCCTCACCAATCCTTTGCTGATAGCTATTCTTCCACTCTCTTTTATAGGAGCTATTTCTATCTTATAGCCTAATTGAGTAAAGAGTTTAATTGCTGTCTCTGTAATGTGACTATCTTGAAGAGCAGAAAACTCATCTATAAAAAGATATACTTTCTTTATCTCCTTATTTGGATTAGATTTTTTTAGTTGTTTTTCAAAATTTATAGGCTTTATAGTAGGCAAAGTTCTTTCTTGTGCAAAACCCATTAAGCTTTTGATAATTGAAGAAGTGAAATGATTTCTTACTGTCCAATTATATACAAATGGAATAGAAGAAAAACATTTTTGAATCTTAGGAAGTGAATTTATCATTAAGATATTAAATGGAGTATGCTTTGCATCATAATAATGTTGCAAAAATTCACTTTTAAGCTTTGCTATATCTACATTTGAAGGACATTCACTCTTACAAGCTTTACACATTAGACAATTATCTAATATGCTTTTTATCTCCTCTGATGCAAAAGGATTTTCTCCCATTGGGAAAGAGAGTTTTTCTCTTAATATATTAGCTCTTGCTCTTGGAGTTTCCCATTCATTATGTGTGACTTGAAATGTAGGACACATCTTTCCACCAGATTCTAATGACTTTCTGCAATCTGCAGAACCATTACATTGTTCTATAGCACAAAGAAAGCCTTTCTGCTTTTCAAAAGAATAATAAGTATTTATTTGAGGTGGATTTATATTTTCATATCTCAAAGAAGTATTCATCGGTGGAGTATCAATGATTTTACCTTTGTTAAAGATAGAATCCTTATCCCAAAGATATTTCATCTCTTTCATCAATGAATAAATCCTCTCTCCATACATTAAAGGTATCCATTCTCCTCTTAATCTTCCATCTCCATGTTCTCCACTTAAAGAGCCTCTGTGTTTTTTCACTAAAAGGGCTACTTCTTTACTTATAGTATGGAATAGTTCTACATCTTTTTTGTCTTTAAGATTAAGAATAGGTCTAAGATGTAATTCTCCTGTTGCTATATGTGCATGATATACACATTTAAGATTATGCTTTGAAAGAATTTCTGCAAATTCTCTTAAATATTCAGGAAGTCTTTGAGGAGCTACTGCTGTATCTTCTATCACAGATACAGGTTTATAATCCCCTGCTACATTAGTTAAAAGTCCAAGTCCTGCTTTTCTTAATTCCCAAACCTTACTTATATCTGTTCCATAAATAATTGGATAGGCGTATGCAGAAGAAGATTTCTTGAAATGCTCAATAGTCTCTTGCAATTTAGCTTCTAATTCCTGCTTAGTTTCTTCTGCAAATTCTATTATCAGAATTGCTTTTGGCTCGCCTTCTATAAAGAAAGTGTTTTGTTTTTGAGTAGGATTGCGATATGCAGCTTCAATTATATTGTTATCCATTAACTCCACCGCCATTGGAGAGTGCTTTAAGGCAATTAAATTTCCTGTAAAGCTGTCATAGAGTTCTGAAAAGTGAACACAAAGCACTGCTTTATGCTTTGGCGGAAGCGGAACTAAGTTTAGTTTAAATTCTGTGGCGAAAGCAAGCGTTCCTTCACTGCCTGCAAAAAGTTTTGCAAGATTTGGATTTGGCGAGTGCGTAAGAAAATCTAAGGCATAGCCATTATTTCTTCTACTTACTTGCTTTTCGGGAAAGTTTTCTTCTATTTCTTTTTTTATCTCTGGATTTGAGTATGTGTTTTGTATGTATTGATATATTTTTCCCTCTAAATCCTCTTGTTTTGCTTTGGTTTGAAATTCTTCTTGGCTATATTGTTTTAATTCTACTTGTTTTCCATCGGAGAGAATAACGTTTGCTTCCAACAAATGCTCTCTTGTAGAGCCATAAACCAAGGAATGTAATCCGCAAGAGTTGTTTCCTACCATTCCTGCAATGCAACAACGATTTGCAGTAGAGGTTTCAGGGCCAAAGAAAAGATTATAGGGTTTTAAATAGTTGTTTAATTGTTGCAAGACTACGCCTGCTTGCACTCTTACCCACTTTTCCTCTTGGTTTACTTCTAATATTTTGTTTAAATTCTTGCTTACATCTACCACAATGCCGTTTCCAACAACCTGTCCTGCAAGAGAAGTACCTGCTGAGCGTGGAATTAGAAATGTTTTGTGAGCTTTACAAAAATCAAGCAAGAGTTTTATATCATTATAACAGTCATTTTCTGGAATAAAAACCGCTATTGGTCTTTCCCTATAAGCAGAGGCATCAGTGGAGTAAAGAATTAGGGTTGTTTCATCTAATCTTAATTCTCCTTTTAATTGAGTGCTTAATTTTTTTAGGGCTTCTCTCATTAGTATATTCGTTTATAGAAAAAACTTCCTATGGCTTTCGATAGAGCGAAAGGCAAAAGACGCCAAAGTTTCTTTAACATTTTATTGTCTCTTATGTTTTTTGTTTTACGAGACGTGCTCCAATAAAGCGGAATTTCCTCTGGCTTGAAATGTTTCTTGTATTGATGTACACTTGTCATGCGAGTGCTTCTTCCAAGGTAGTAATCTTTTGCATTTTCTTGAAGAGAAAACCTCATCATCTCATAATGCAAAAGATAAGATGTGTATAAATGATTGCTTTCTCTTTGTGTTGCAAAAAGAGCGTTTTCAAAACTCTCTTCATCTCTTTTGATTAGTGTTGCAGCTCCAATGGGTTTATTTTCAAAATAGGCAACGAAAATTTTATGTGTTTGTAATTTCACGCCTTTCTTTATATATTCTTTGCTACAAAAAGGACTTCCCAACTCAAACATTCGCTTTGAGTAAACTTTATAAAAGTCCCTTATCAGATGTTTACCTTTCGTTCTTATTTCTACGCCTAAGGATTGAGCCTTTCTTATCTTTCTTCTCACATTTGAAGAATACACACTCATCAAATCGCTTTCCAATTTTATGAGAAAGTTCAATTTATCGGCGTAAACGTTAGAGGAAAAAGCCATTCTATCTCTTATTTCCCAATTTATGTTTTTGGTGCAAAGAAGATTGCCATCTTGTGTTTGAACAAAAGAGAATAGTGGAGTTTCTTTATAGTTTGTTAAATCTGTTTGCACATACGCCTCACTACAATGCGGCAAGGCTATCCAAACTCCACGACATTTACACATCAAAACAAGTACACGCCTACCATTTGCATACTCCAATGGTATTTTGTGTACTTTTAAGTCATGAAGTTTTTCAAATTGTTTTACAAACCTATCTGTGCAAACAAGTTCTATCATCTTTCTTATCTATAAAAGGGGTGAACACTAAGCGGAAGTGCAGCTAATGGGTGGTAATCACCTTTTAATCCGATTGGACGCGTATTTCTAATATCGTGTACTATCTTTATGCTTTGGTAAGCTTGGTCTAATCCAAATCCTTCACCTGCTAAGATTTTTTTATAGCTTTCTGTGTGCAGCTCTGTAAAGCCTTCTGAAAATTCTATTTCTTTTCCGTCCATTTCCATCTTACGATAAGTTCTCTTTCCTTGTTCTAAGGCTTGTTTTGGTAAGGTATCGGAATTTATAGACATAAAATATCTTACTCTTGCTTTTTCAAATCTCAACAATCCTGCTGCTCTGTCGTGTTCATATATGTGAACAATATTTTCTTGTATGCTTCCAAAAATCCAAGACAACATATCATAGAAGTGAACGCCTATATTTGTTGCTACTCCACCAGATTTGCTTGAATCTCCTTTCCAAGAAGTATAATACCACAAGCCTCGAGAAGTGATATATGTTAAATCCACATCGTAAACCTTGTCTTTCGGACCATTATCTATCATGTTTTTCCATTCAATGATAGCAGGGTGAAGACGAAGTTGAAGAATATTATAAACTTTCTTGCCTGTTTGCTCTTCCATCTTAGAAAGTGCGTCAATATTCCAAGGATTCAAAACAAGAGGTTTTTCACATATCACATCAGCTCCCGCTCTTAAACCAAATCTTATATGAGAATCGTGAAGATAGTTCGGAGTACAAACTGAAACAAAGTCTAATTTATCTTTTGTATGTTTGATTTTTTCTACAAATCTATCAAATCTTTCATATTCTGTATAGAAAGAGCATTGAGGGAAGTAGCTATCCATTATTCCTACCGAGTCGCTCTTGTCTAAGGCTACAACTAAATTATTTCCTGTTTCTTTTATTGCTTTTAAATGTCGAGGAGCGATGTATCCTCCTACGCCTATGATTCCAAAATTTTTCATATTTCAATCTATTTCTTAGATACTTCTTGCAAAGGTATTAAAAAAATCCTTTACTTTATTCTTTTAACTCTATTGTTTTCGAGTTTATATTCTTGTTTTGTTTCAGGACAAATCGCAACTGCGTCTTTATCAAAATTAAGTCTATGACCATATTCACTCACCCAGCCAATTTGCTTTGCAGGATTGCCAACCACCAAAGCGTAAGCGGGAATAGTTTTTGTAACTACCGCACCTGCTCCAATGAAAGCATATTCTCCTATATCATGTCCGCAAACAATTGTAGCATTTGCGCCAATCGATGCCCCTTTTTTAATGATTGTTTGCTTGTATTCACTCTTTCTATTTACTGCCGAACGAGGATTTATCACATTTGTAAACACACACGAAGGTCCTAAAAAGACATCATCTTCACAAATCACACCTGTGTAAAGCGAAACATTATTTTGAATTTTACAATTCTGTCCTAACTCCACATTTGGCGAGATAACAACATTTTGTCCTATATTACAGTTTTTTCCAATCTTACAATCCGACATTATATGAGAGAAATGCCAAATTTTTGTACCGCTTCCAATTTCGCAATTTTGGTCAATAACGGCTGTTTCGTGTACAAAATAATCCATATTCCTTAGCTTTATAAAATAAACTCTTGCAAAAATAATAAAAATATTAGTAATTTTGCCAAATATGGAAATAGCAGCATTAGTATCAGGAGGCGTGGACAGCAGTGTCAGTGTTGTACGCCTAAAAGAAATGGGTTACGACCCTACAATATTTTATATAAAAATTGGAATGGAAGACAAAGATGGCTACATCGATTGTCCTTCAGAAGAAGATATAGAAATCACTTCCTATATTGCAAAAAAATATGGTTGTAAGTTTGAAATCGTTTCTCTACAAGAAGAATACTGGGAGAGTGTTGTAAGCTACACAATAGAGGCTGTAAGAAGAGGGCTTACTCCTAATCCCGACATGATGTGTAACAAGCTAATAAAGTTTGGAGCCTTTGAAAGAAAATGGGGACACTGCTTTGACAAAATCGCAACAGGGCATTACTGCACCACAACCGAAATAAACGATAAAGTTTTCCTTTCAACAGCAAAAGACAAGGTAAAAGACCAAACCTATTTCTTAGGACAGATAAACTATTTACAAGTAAGCAAACTAATGTTTCCCATTGGCGATATGCTAAAAAGCGAGGTAAGAGACAAAGCCCGCGAAACACGCCTACCTTCCGCAGAAAGAAAAGATTCACAAGGCATTTGCTTTCTTGGAAAGATAAACTATAACGATTTCATTCGCCGCTATCTTGGAGAAAAAGAAGGAAAAATCATAGAATTAGAAACAGGCAAAATACTCGGAACGCACAAGGGATTTTGGTTTCACACAATTGGACAAAGAAAAGGCTTAGGTCTTGGCGGAGGACCTTGGTTTGTGGTAAAAAAAGACATAAATGAAAACATTCTATACGTATCTCAGGGTTACGATCCCGAAACTCAATACGGAAAAACAATAAATCTTTCAGCCTTTCAATACATAACAGAAGATGTGTTTGGAGATTTCACAGACGAAAAAGACATATTATTTAAAATTCGTCATACACCCGATTTCACAAAAGCGAAACTAAAAAAGATAAACGACATTTACAGAATAGAATCGGAAGAAAAAATACAAGGCATAGCAGCAGGACAATTCGGAGTCATTTACTCGCCTGATGCAAAGCTTTGTTTGGGTAGCGGAGTGATAATAGAGGATTAAGAAAGCATTGAATTATGAAAAAAATTGTTCACATCACTTCGGTACATCAACGTTTCGACACAAGAATTTTTCAAAAAGAGTGCATCAGTCTAAAAAATGCAGGCTACGATGTAAGCCTTGTGGTAGCAGATGGCAAGGGCGATGAGATCTTTGAAGGGATAAAGATTTACGATGTAGGCAAAGAATCAAACAGAATAAAGCGTTTGCTTTTCAGTTCAAAGAAAGTGATAAAAAAAGCAAAAGAATTAAACGCCGACCTTTATCACTATCACGACCCCGACTTACTTATAGCAAGTAGGAGCTTAACAATAAATGCACATCTTGTATTTGACTCTCACGAAGACTTTCCTGCGCTTATGCTTCAAAGAGATTACATTCCCAATATACTAAGAAAAATTTTGTTTAAGTTAGCAAAAAACATCGAAACAAAGAGTGCAAAACAAATAAGCGCCGTTGTGTGTGCAACAGACAACATTCGAGATAAATTCTTAGCCTACGGAAGAGTAAATGCTATCACAATTAAGAATTACCCTATATCAAACATAAACCAAGAGCCAATTGACCACAGTCAAATAAAGCCTGCAAAGGCTTGTTATGTAGGAGGGCTAACCCCAATCAGAGGAGTAAAAGAAATGATTATTGCTTGCCAAAAAGCAGGCGTAGGATTGTTGCTTGCAGGTCCGTTTGACTCAGAAGAATACTTCAAACAAATGCAAGAGCTTTCGGGTTGGGAAAACGTAGAGTATTTGGGATATGTCCCAAGCAAAGAAGTAAAAGAAAGAGTCTATGACAAGGCTTGCTTAGGCTTGGTTTTACTTCACAAAGCCCCTAACCACACACTTTCAATCCCTATAAAACAATTGGAATATATGGCATCGGGTTTACCAAGCGTATCTTCAAAAGAGGTTTTCTTTTGCAAAGAAGTCATAGAGCAAGACTCGTGCGGAATTGTTGTTGATCCCCTAAACACAGACCAAGTAGCAGAGGCAATAAAAACGATTATAAACGACTCATCTTTAGCAAAGAAAATGTCAAGCAACGCTTTCCAAGCAGCAAAAGAAAAATACAATTGGACTTCACAAGAAAAGGCTTTAATTTCTCTTTACAAAAATTTATTAAAGTAAAGAGAAAATATTTTTTTTCTTAGAGATATTTTTTTATTTCTTTGGAAAAAATAAGAGGTGCGATTTTGAGATTTCAAAATCGCTTTTTTTGTAATTTTTGTACGTTTTTTTTAATAAAAAAATGCGTTAAATAGAAAAAAAAGTGTACCTTTGCAAACCGAAAAAAAACATAGTATATGAAAAAGATAACATTATTTGTTTTAAGCATTTGTTTTGTTAGTGTTCTATCTGCACAAACACCTCCTACAATCACAAGTGGAAAATGGTGGATCGGTGATGTAAATACTGGTGAATTAAATGGAAGCAAAGCTTACGGATTAGGAATCACAACAAGAAGTACACCTACTCAAGAACAACAACAAAGAGCTACTCCTCCTCTTGCTCCTGCGACACTTTTACTTTTAGGCTTAGGTGGAGCTGCGGTTGGAACAACTGTTTTGAAAAACACAAGAAAAAAATAAAAGTTAGTTATTACAAAAAAGCAAGACTCGATTTTTGAATTTCAAGAATCGAGTTTTATTTTTTTAGTTATCAAATATAAAAAAGGCTGAATCGGATTTGGATTCAGCCTTTTTTGTGTTATTGTTTTTGTGTTGTTATTTTACTACTATCTTTTGTGTTTTACTTGCTTTGTTGTTGAATGCTTTTATCATATAAGCACCTGCCGAAACGTTGTTTA
>CALCUN010000144.1 GCA_937906975.1 uncultured Bacteroidales bacterium | reverse complement strand
CTCACGCAGACAATAGTATAGATTTTCAAGAATTTATGGTAATGCCTGTTGGAGCTACTTCATTCTCTCACGCTTTACAAATGGGAGCTGAAACATTCCACAACTTAAAAGCGGTATTAAAAGCAAAAGGATATTCAACTAACGTTGGAGATGAAGGAGGATTTGCACCAAACTTAGGATCTAACGAAGAAGCAATCGAAGTTATCCTTACTGCAATCGAAAAAGCAGGTTACAAACCAGGTGAAGATATTTACATTGCATTAGACCCAGCTTCTTCTGAATACTATTTACCAGAAGAAAACGTATATCACTTACACAAATCAACAGGTGATAAATTAACTCCTGACCAAATGGTAGCTTATTGGAAAGAATGGGTAAATAAATATCCAATTGTTTCTATTGAAGATGCTATGGCAGAAGACGATTGGGCAGGTTGGAAAACTCTTACTGACGAATTAGGTGGAAAAATCCAATTAGTAGGAGATGACTTATTTGTTACAAACCCTGCTCGTTTAGCTATGGGTATTGAAAGAAACGTTGCTAACTCAATATTAGTAAAAGTAAATCAAATAGGTTCATTAACTGAAACTATAAATGCTGTTAATTTAGCATACAGAAACAAATACACTGCAGTTATGAGCCACCGTTCAGGAGAAACTGAAGATACAACAATAGCAGACTTAGCAGTAGCATTGAATACAGGTCAAATCAAAACAGGATCTGCTTCAAGAACTGACAGAATTTGCAAATACAATCAATTATTAAGAATAGAAGAAGGATTGGGAGACCAAGCAATTTACTTAGGTAAAAACTTTAAATTTGCAAGATAAATAAAGACTTTAAGCGAGGTGTAAAATAAAGCGAACACCTCGCTTTTTTATTTTTTAAAACAACAAAAAATAAATAAAAGTCAAAAAAGTTTTGTCAATTCAATAAAAATTCCGAAATTTGCAACTCAATTTTCAAAAAGAAGAATAAAAAAATAAATTCATATAGAGATGGCAAAGATTTGTGAAATAACAGGAAAGAGAGTTATGACAGGAAATAGAGTTTCTCACTCTAACGTTAAAACTAAAAGAAGATTCTATCCAAATCTTCAAATGAAGAAATTCTATATTCCAGAAGAAGATGTATGGGTTACATTAAAGGTAACACCTGCTGGAATGCGTACAATAAACAAAAAAGGTGTATTGGCGTGTTTAAATAACTCAATCGAAAAAGGTATCATTAAGTTATAATTAAACAAAATATAACTACAAAAAGAGAGTCTTGCGAAAGCAAAACTCTCTTTTTTGTTAATAAAAACATTATGGCAGTATCTTTTGACTATAAATTCCGAGTAAATTATGTGGACACCGACAAAATGGGAATAGTTCACAATAGTAATTATTTTCGATACTTTGAAATGGGGCGAGTTGAACTAATGCGATACATAGGTGTTAGTTACAAAACAATGGAAGACGAAGGAATAATGATGCCCCTAATAGAACAATATGCAAAATATCTAAAACCTGCATATTTTGATGAAGAACTAATCATAAGAACAACATTGCAGCAAATGCCAAAGGTAAAAATAAGATTTGATTACAAGGTGTTAAGAATTTCAGAAGGCAAAGAAGAAATAATTTGTGAGGGCTATAATCTATTAGCCTTTATAAGCGAAAAGACAAGACGACCATTTCAATGCCCAGAGAAGATAAAAGAAAAATTAAAAGAAATTTTGTAGGTTTCTAATAAATTACTACTTTTGCAGAGTAAATTATCAAATTATTTATTAACAATTAAAAAAGAAAGAGGTATTAATTATGATTATTGTTCCTATTAAAGAAGGTGAGAACATCGAAAGAGCTTTAAAAAAATTAAAAAGAAAATTTGAAAAAACAGGTGTTGTGAAAGAATTGAGAAACAGACAAAAATTCACCAAACCTTCAGTAGTAGCAAGAGATCGTAAATTGAAAGCTATCTATATCCAAAAGTTGCAAAGAGAAGCGATGGATAAATAGTTCTTCAAAACAAATAAAAAAAGCTTGCAACTCGTGTGTAAGCTTTTTTTTAAAATTGTTAAGTATGAATTTTGAAAATTTTGTAGGGTATTTAAAGAAAGAAAAAGGTTATTCTGAAAATACAGTTATAGCCTACCTTAATGATTTGAATCAATTTGAAAAAATCATAGAATCATCTTGTGGAATTACTGATGAAAAGCAAGTAACATCTGCAATGATTAGAATATGGATGTTATCTTTGAAAGATAAAGAAGTTTCAAATCGCAGTATAGGAAGAAAAGTAGCCTGCATACGATTATACTTCAATTACCTTTGTAGAGAAAAAGTAATTGAAGAAAACCCAATGCTAAAAATAACTGCACCAAAGGTAACTAAAAATCGTAGAGACTATGTTTTTGCAAACGAAATGGAAAGACTCCTAAAAGTTAAAAGTATGGATACGTCTTTCTCTGGCGTAAGAGATTCGTTAATTTTAGAACTATTATATTCTACCGGCATACGTCAATCAGAATTACTTGATTTATCAGATGAGGACATAGACTTTGTACAAATGCAAATCAAAGTTCTTGGAAAAGGAAGAAAGGAAAGACTTATTCCTATTCATTCAGAGATAATGGGAAGAATAAAAGCATACATTGATTTAAAGAAAGCAAATGGAATTACCTTAAATTGTTTTCTTATCAATAACAAATTCTTACCAATGTCCAAAAAACAATTATACTCATTTGTGTGCAAAGAAGTAGAAAGCCTTCAATCTGTAAATAAATCCTCTCCACACACACTTCGTCATAGCTTTGCAACCAACACACTTGCAGAAGGAGCAGATTTAATGGCGATAAAAGAACTAATGGGACACTCAACCATAGCATCAACACAAGTTTACACTCACACAACTATTGAAGAATTGAAAAAAGCCTATAAATTAGCACATCCAAGTGCTGAAATAGACTAATAATATAAACAATTAAACAAAGGAGGTTATTATGAAAATTACGGTTAAATCGATTAAGTTTAAAGCTGATCAAAAATTAGAAGACTTTATCAATGACAAAGTTTCTAAACTTGAAAAACATGCGTCAGGCATCTTAGGTGCGGAAGTAACACTAAATGTCGATAAACCAGAGTCAGACAACAACAAAATAGCTGACATTAGAATAGAAATAGCCGGAAAGGACTTATTTGCTTCAAAGCAAGCAGACACATTTGAAGAAGCGATAATGCAGGCGATAGACGCATTAAAAACACAACTCAGCAAATACAAAGACAAAAAATAACGTGAATTAAGAAATTATTTCTTTGAATTAAAAAAATATTCCTAAGGTTTAAGAAATTATTCCTTAGGAATATTTTTTTAGAATTATCCTTTTTTATCTCTTAGAGTTGATAGTTTCAGTATTTTTTCGTTATTTTGCAACTTAAAACAAAATTTTTTAATAAGATGATGGACTTAAAAGATACTTTGGGTGTTATTCCTGAGGATAAACTTAAATCAACAAGGGAATATGTACAACAATACATCAGTTTACGTTTAGCAACAATGGGAGTTGAAATGCAAACTGATAATATAGGCGAAAATGAGCAAAATTTTTTGAGAATATTAAAGGGTTTATTATCTAATTACAAAGAAAGAGAAGCTCTTTATGACAACTATCACTGTCCTGCCGATGCAAGAATACAAAACTTTTTTGACAGATACTTTGCTTCCGTAAAAAGCGTTCCAGATATTAAAATACCATTGAGAACCTTCACATTAGATACTTACGGAATAGCAAGAGAATTATCACTTCCAAACGGAGCAGATGAGTATAAATCAACATACGTTACCTCTTACAGAGTAAAACAAGGAGTATTGCACAATCCAAAAAACGATAGAAGAACTACAAAAGGAGTATTCCACATAGCAGAAGGAGGCTTGCCAATACCAAACGATAAAAAAGCCGTTCCAATCGAAACAGCAAAATATATATTCCATAGAGCCTTTGCAGAAACAGGCGAAGTGATGGAATTACCATACACCTCACAAACTCCAACTCCAATAAGACTAATGGTTTCTTTGCTCCTAAGACCAACAATCACACCAGAGGTAGATAATGTGAGTGAAAGAAAGAGCATGGAAATAAGATTCTTTGCACCAGGTTCACTTGTAAGTAATTTAGACTTTGTAGAAAGTATATTTGGTAATGGAGGAAGCCCATATCACATTAAAAACGATTCAGCATTAGATGTAGAACATTGGACAGGTCATACAGGCTGTATCATATTAGCACCACAACTAACCCAACTAACTAAAAAAGAATGTGGATTGCCACACATCTTAAAAGCAACAGAACGCCAAAAGAAAGATGGCATGTGTTGGGAAAACGAAAACGAACTATACAACGATGGACAATCCTTCAAACTATGTGTAAGAACAGATGAAGGAGTAATAGCAACAGTAATTGCCGACAACTACTTTGGATATTCAAAGAAAGAAGTAAAGACAATGATGAGTTACTCGGCAAACATATACGGAAATGCAGAAGAAGAACACGCAGGAGGAGCATTAGTATTCCCAGGCTATAACCAAGGCGACACATACTTTGCAAATCCAATGAAGGTTCGCAACACATTTGAAGACGTAAAGAAAAACTGCAAATCATTCATAGACTTCAAAGAAGAAGGATATGGAATAGATAAGAATTTCTCAAACATATACTACCTACCTGAAAACGCAAACTTCTATGTTCCAACACAAGAAATCAAATGGAAGAACGACAAAGGAGAACATAAATTAAAACTACTTCCAAATCGTATCTACATACTACCAAACGGAAGTAAATTCCGTATGGAGAGCTATTCAGGAGCATTGAACTATCGTTTAATAGAAACACTTGGAGACGGATTATTCTGTCATAAACCATGCACTGTTTCGGGAGGAGGAAAATCAGAAATATCAAAATCAATCTCAGATGCAATCCTTGGAGGACCATTCTTTGTAAGTGATTTTGAAAGCGATTTTGCCAAAGTAGAAGAAATAATCAACTTTGACTACTCAAAACGCTATGAAAACCACGATGCAATACCATATAGCCGTAGCTTCTTATGTAGCCTACGTTCAATGGGTTCAGTAATCAAACTTCTAACTCCAAGTTCAGAATACACAGAAAGCTATAACGAATGGTTAAGAAGCCTACCACAACACATAAAAGGAATAGCACTTATCATAAAACGTTTCTACAAAGAAGAATGGGGCGAAGATTGGAAACGTCATTTTAACGTAGATATTCTAAACGGTACACCTGCAAACGAATTGAAGTTTGAAGACAAAAAAATCTATGCACGCTATTTAAGAGTTGGCTTTGAAGAAAACGGAACATGGAGAACCTTCAAATTAAGACAAGACTTCGTTCACTCCGATAAAATACAAATGGAAGACGACATAAGTGCATCAACAGTAGTACCAACAAAACTATTATCCAACTTAGGAAAAGCCTCAAAAAACCTAAGTGTAAAAATAGTAGAAAACTGTGAATACAGATTCTTCCAAAGACCAGACGATGCAGTGATAAGAGGTTACGATAAAAAAGCAGAATTAGACCTATCAACACCAAACACCTTCATTTCAAACTACGAACCTTTAACAAAAGAAGACGCAGTAGAAATGACAGAAGACGTAATCAACTTAGACAAATTCACTCAACCGATGAAAGACTTAATCACATCAATGGTTGAAGACAAAGACTCAAAATACTTCGTATCATCTGCAAATCCAAGATTAGTAAACGGCAAACCATCAAAGAACGTACGCTACTTGCAAACACGCAACGACCTAATCTATCCACAAGAAAAATACATAGCAGAAATGGGAATGCGTTTAGCAAGAAGAATACCAGAAGACCAACCATTATATGTACCAGTAAATGCGGTATTACCAGGAAGAAGAAACAACAGAGCAGAAGAAGGAATACCACCATTAGCAGTATATAACCCAATACACTACCAAGAACTACCAGAATTGTTTATGGATTTCGTATGCTCATTAACAGGAAAGAGTCCATCAACCACAGGAGCAGGCTCAGAAGGAGCACTAACCAAAGGACCTTTCAACGCACTATGTGCAGTAACAGACCTAAACAATGCCTTAATCTCCTTTATTCTAACAGGCTATGACGGCTTTACAACCCCAGCAGGATACATAGGCAGCAAATACAGAGTAGATCACGATATAAGCCTATTAATACCAGAAATATGGTCAAGACTATCACCAGAAGAAAGAGCACCAAAGTTCTTGATAGAAAACAACTACTTTGAAAAAATAAATGACTTTACATACGAAGGCAAAGAAGTGAAAGCCTCAGTATTAGGATACAGAGTAACAGCGAAATTCATGCACAACTACTTTGGAAGAGTGTTTGAAAATCCAAATGTTGTCTTCACAGACGAAATGTTAAAGCCAGAACTACAAAGCATGCAAGAATTTGTTGATGGAATAAGAAACATCACAGACAACCAAGCAAGAGTAGCTAAGATGTACTTTGAAGACGGCAGCGTAGAAGGAGCAATACCACCATTAAAAGCAATATTGCACATAATGGCATACGGAGAATACGAAGGCAAAACACTATCCTCACCAGAAATTAGAGAAATGTTCACACAAGAATACCTATTGAAGAGTAATTGGTATGCAGAACGCCTAAGAAACAAACACGTGAGCGATATAGCACTATGGCAATCACACCAAAAATACATAAGTGATTTGTTGAACGAAGCAGTCAATCTACCAGAAGACAAGAAGAACGAAATAAAACAAATCCTTGTAAAGACAAAAGAAACATTAAAACACATCAAGTCGCAAGACTACTACGACAAATTAGTTGGAACAATAGGAAAAGACGACTTATACAGAGGATAACAAACAAAAAAGGCGGTTGAAACAATCGCCTTTTTTTATTCTATGTTTTTTTCTTTTCTTTTGAGAAAGAAATAAGCTATTGTGAAGGTTGGAATGAAGTCTGTGAAAGGTGCTAATTCTTCTGCTATTGCGAAGAAAGCTCCCAATCGCATACGAAACCAATAGAAGAATAAAATTCCCGAAATCGGAGCCCATAGGAAGTCTATGGCTCCTCCGAAAGCGGGTATAAAATAACTCAACATACCAACTGCATCTGCAAGTAAGCAGTAAAGTAGTTTAGGCTTTTTCATTGTTTATTCTATTACAATTTTTTGAGTTTGAGAAATTCTGTTATAGAAAGCCTTTACAGTGTAAGTACCTGCTGGAATAGCGTTTAAAATAAAGTTATAATCCTTTGTAGTAAACACCTTTTGACCAAGAGAGTTATAAATCTCAATTGTTAGATTTTCAACTTGGCTTGCAACCTTTACTTCTCTATTGTTGTTTGTGATAGATATTTGTTCTGATTTTATAGTTTCTAATCTATGTTGTTTTTTCACCAATAATTGAAATCTATTTTCGTTTTCGCCTTCTAAGACATAAGTTCTATACTCTTGATTGTTATTCATCTTTGTTTCATATCCGTTGTCAATCAAGTACACAGCCACATCCTCAGGTATATCCTCTACTGTGAAACATACCTCTTTCTTATCATAACTACGAACATTCAACTTTGCGCTGTAAGGCAATGAATTTACTTCTTCTTTTACTAAGGCCTTATCATTGTTTACAAAATAATGCTCTGTTACATTAGAAGGAGAGAATAACTTGTTTGCATCAAATATATCATAATCTTGTTGAGCCTTTTCGTTATGAGCAAACAAAAGTTTCGATTCATTATCACCCTCTTTCATTACAAGCTTTATAAAACTTCTTGGAGAGGATTTATAAGAGTTTATAAATCTTTGATCTAAATTAAATCTTACATAACCATCTTGTAAATTTGTTAGAGTGTCATCGTCATCATCTTTAAGATTTACAAAGAATCCTTCTGTAAGCAAGATTTCTCCAGAGGAAAGTGTTTGCCAAACAGGTTCATTGTTTGTGTTTTGAGTTAGTTTATAAATCACTTCTCCTTGAATAGTGAGATTGTGTTGTAAGAACTTTTCTATATCAAGTTTAAACGTATAAGGATTTGCAAGAGGCAACCAATAACCAGAGTTGTAAATCAAATCTTTTGTAACATTTAATGTATCTTTATTTATCATGTAAGCAACAGTGGTAGAAAAGTCGTATAGACAAGTGTCAAAATCAGAATGAGCATTAGGAGAATAAGCACCATTTCCGTAAGTGGTGAAAGCAGTTGGTGAAGCTTCATTTGCAAACGACCACGCAAAGAAACCTTCTCCTATTCCAACTTCTGTTTCCATTGAACCCCATTGGTTTTCTGCATCAAATTGGTTTGACCATCTTGCAGAGTCGTAATTAAACATAGAAATAGCAATATCTCTTTCGCCAGGAATGATTGCTTCTAACTTATATCCGCTAAAAGGAGCACCAATAAACGACCAAGAATTATTAGGCAAAACAGGAGTCTCTACCTCAATGATACCTTCAACATTTTCATCACTATAATTTATCAACTCTCCACCTTGCTTTATGACCAAAATACCTTGGTTTATTATTTTATTTGATGCTGTTACTTCAAAAGGATTGTTTAAAAATTTAGTTTCTCCTTGACTTATCTTGTGATTAACTACTTCCCAAGTATAAGATGATATAAAGTAGTCGTATTCGCTACCGAAAGGAATGGTTAGAGTTTTTGAATCAGGAGTTGATGAAAACACATAGCTTCCTCCCAAAACAGGGGCAGTTTCTCCAAGACAAGTAACAGAAGATAAATTGCTACAAAAATAAAAAGTAGCCTCTCCGATAGAGGTAACACTATTTGGAATATTAATTGAAGATAAATTTGTGCAAAAAGAAAAAGCATTCTCTCCGATAGAGGTAACGTTGCTATTTTCTTCAAAAATAACAGAGGTTAAAGTTTGATTGTTATTAGGTGGTAAGCTCTTGAAAAAAGCATTATCTTTAATAGCAGTAACGGTGTAGGTGTTTTCGTTGATAGTGATAGTTGCTGGGATAGTGATAGTTGTATCCTCTTGGTGTCCTTGTGCAAAACCTGTAACTATGGCAGTATTATCTTGGTTGTTTAATTTGTAGTTTAAACCATTATATGTAGCAGAAGTAATTGTGATAGTGAAATAATTATCCCACCCATTCTCTATGTAGCTAAACTCTGAGCCTTCGGGAATTGAAAGAGTGTGATTTGGATTAATATTTAAGAAAACAGAGCCTCCAAGTGTAGGAGCAGTTTCTCCAAGACAAGTAACAGAAGTTAAAGCAGTACAACCATAGAAAGTATAGTTTCCGATAGAAGTAATGCTATTTGGAAGTGTGATTGAAGTTAAAGCAGTACAACCATAGAAAGTGTTGTCTCCGATAGAAGTAATGTTATTTGGAAGAGTAATAGAAGTTAAACTAGTGCAATTTTGAAAAGCATTGTTCCCTATAGAAGTAATGCTACTTGGAAGTGTGATAGAAGTTAAACTACTGCAACCATAGAAAGCAACGTTTCCGATAGAAGTAATGTTGCTAGGAAGGGTAATGTTTTGTAAACTGCTACAACTTAAGAAAGCAGCGTCTTCAATAGTTGTAATGTTATTTGGAAGAGTAACAGAAGTTAAATTAGCGCAATTTTGGAATGAGCCTGCACCAATAGTGGTAACGGTGTAGGTGTTTCCATTGTAAGAAACAGTCTCTGGTATTTCAAAGTGAGAAATGCTCTTGTCAGAGACACCTGTTGTTTCTACGTTACTGCTACCTGAAATAACTCTGTAACTCATTCCATTTTGTTGGAAATATTGTGCAAAAAGTGTATTCGCAAAAAAAAGCGCGCAGGCTAAAATTACGATTTTTTTCATTTTGTTTTTTTAAAATTACATTAGGTTACAAAGATACAAAAAAATGTTAAATCTTTCTTTTTTTATTTTATAAGTGCGGCTGCTAACTTCTTGTTGGATTTAATTTGTGCTAACATCTCTTTAACCGAAATCTTCATATGAGTATTTTCACCCATTTGATTGTTGGCGGTTTCAATAGCCTTTTCATCCCCATAAATTGCTGTAGCAATTACCATAACAACTGCATCGGTAGCCGCCGAATCGCCCTGAACGTAGATTTCATCTAGCATATCAAACACCTTTTTAAGTTGTTTGCGATTAGCCTCACCGCCGGCAATTAAAGCCTTCATTTCAGGTATAAAATAGCGTGTGTAGAAATCAATATATAAGAATTTGCCGTACTTGGCAACCTCTTCCTTATAGGTATCCTTGTACTGCGGATATATTGCCAAAAGTTTTTGGGTGAGGGGGAGCGCGGGGGGAGAGTACCTTTTTTCAAAAAGCCTACCTTTCTTTCGCAGAAAGGTGTGCTATAATGCCCCAAGGTGATAACAATGGATCGAAGCAACATCGATAAAATCGCAAAAACCCCCGAAGACCGGCTTTTGCTGGCCAAGGTCTGGGATAAAATCAACGCAGGACTGCGCAAGGGCATTCCGTCCAACTCCTGCTTCCTCTCGCCCCGGGAGCTGGAGATGACGAGGCTTCTCTTCGGTGAGCCGGAGGGGCTGGTGGCCTTTGGGGGCTATGAAAATGCCCAGCGGAAAATGCTTTGCTATTTTCCAGATTATCTGGAGCCCGATTTTTCACAGGACGCTCCTCTGATCTGCTTACGGGCAGAATTTTATGAGAAAGAAGCCCTGAGTCACCGGGATTTTCTAGGTGCTTTGATGGGCTTTGGTATCAGCCGGGAGTCCG
>CALCUN010000143.1 GCA_937906975.1 uncultured Bacteroidales bacterium | reverse complement strand
GTACGCAAACAAGAGTGCTGCCACTGCAAAGCCTTCCCCTTGCCAGTAGGAAAATTCTCCAAAAATCGAAGACTTCAAAGCATAGGCAAAGAGATTGTAGTAATAGACAAACGCATCGATCATGCCACTCATATTGGTGAGGTGTTGTGCGTAGTCTTCATACTCCTCGGAGTAGCCCTGCTCGCGTTCAAATGCCTCCATGTCTTCCATGAATTGGGACTTGATCGATTCATAGTCTTCTCCTTCTTCCAATAGCTCACAAATATCGCCGATGATATAGTAAGGCAGCATCACGCTCTGATAAGTTTGTGCGACAACCAAGATAGCACTCAGCTGATACAGATTCAAAGTAGGGAAATATGCCTCAAGATCCTCACTCAATGCATTAGCAATAACCTGAGGGAGGGGACTTGACTGATGAAACATCAAGTATTCATCTGTCATCAAACGCTCGCTATCAGCCATCTGTGTGAAGTGGTTGACGAGGTCAGAGCTGTCGTCGTGCTCCAAATTGCAATAGGTGTAGTGATAAGCCAACAGCGCTGCTGCCGAAGTATAACTTTTACCCGCTTGAAGTTCTTCTACTAACTTTTGGGCTAACGCCTCGTTCGTAGTGGTTATAACCACGCCATGTGGGGTGGTTAATGGTGCACCGTCCTGATATAGAACGAATTGGTCACCATCTAGTGCATAATGGATGTTTTTCATTTTGATATTCAATTTATAGGACAAAGAACATAGTTGACTAATTCTTGTCCGTATGTTTATTATCTACCGAACTTGATCCACAAACGGATATCTCCAACCGTATTCGGGATGATAATCAGGACTGGGCTTAATCTTAGCAATGGCTGCTTCCTTGGTAGGATACATACATGGGATTATCATCATGCATGGACGACGAGCGCGTTTTTTCTTATTTATTTAAATGTATATCCATACTCACCCATCGCTATCTCCTTAGCTTCTTCTTCAGTAGCTACACCTGGTTTTGTATTATCATCTGTCCATACATCGTCTGTATTTTCTATGAATTGTTCTTTAGTTAATTTCACGTGAAATCACACCTCTTTCTTACCACTTTGAGTTAAGTAAATTAACAACACAGATATATCTGCTGGAGAAACTCCGCTTATTCGTCCTGCCTGTCCTATTGTCTTTGGTCTAATCTTTGATAGTTTTTCTCTTGCTTCAAATGATAAAGATTTCAAAGAATGATAATCAAAATCGTCTTTTATTATTAAGTTTTCAAAATGAGAAAGCTTGCCTACAATTTCTTCTTCTTTCTTTATATAACTCTCATACTTAACAAGAATTTCCGCACACTCCTCAACCTCTGCTCTTATCTTTTCAGGAGTTTTATTAATTTCGCTATTAAGATATGGAATCTTGTTTTTTAATAATTTTAAATCGATTTGCGGTCTTAATAATAGTTGAGAAATTTTAGTTTTTTGAGTAATAGAAGGAGTATTCAATTCTTGAAAACTTTCATTCACTTCTTCAGGCAAAGCATTGTTTGATTTAATAAAATTAACTACTCTTTCTATGTTTTCTTTCTTAGACTCCATTTTTTGAAGTCTGTATTCACTAGCAAGTCCTATTGAATGACCTATTGGAGTAAGCCTTTGGTCTGCATTATCTTGGCGTAATAATATTCTATATTCTGCTCTTGAAGTAAACATTCTATAAGGTTCATCAACACCTTTTGTTATCAAGTCATCAATCAACACTCCTATATAACTTTCTGAACGTTTCAATATTATTGGCTCACTTTCTCTTATTAGCATACAAGCATTTATACCTGCTATTAAGCCTTGCGCTCCTGCTTCTTCGTAACCTGTTGTTCCATTTATTTGCCCTGCAAAGAACAATCCTTTAATTAATTTTGTCTCCAAATTGGCTTTCAATTGCGTTGGAGGGAAATAGTCATATTCTATTGCGTAACCAGGTTTTTGTATTATTGCTTTTTCAAAACCAGGTATTGTTCTCAAAGCCCTATACTGCACCTCCAGTGGCAATGACGAAGAAAAACCATTAATATAATATAGATTGCTATATCTTGATTCAGGTTCTACAAATAGCTGATGTTTGTTTTTATCAGAAAATCTTTCAATCTTATCCTCTATTGATGGACAATACCTTGGACCTCTTCCTTGTATTCTTCCCTGAAACATAGGGGATTTTTCAAAACCTTCTCTCAAGATATCATGTACCTCATCGTTAGTGTAAGCAAGGTAACAACTTTTTTGTTCTATTAATTCTGTTTTAGAATCTATGAAAGAAAATTGTTCAGGATTGTCATCTCCTTTTTGTTCTTGAAGAATAGAAAAATCTATTGTATCGCCCACAACTCTCATTGGCGTACCTGTTTTAAGTTTTTCTACTTCAAATCCTATTTCTTTCATCTTTTCAGACAAGCCTTTTGAAGGTTCTTCTCCTATTCTTCCGCCCTCAAAATTAGTTTCCCCTATATGTATTTTACCATTTAAGAATGTTCCATTTGTTAATATAACAACTTTTGACTCTATTCTTAATCCTATTTTTGTAACAACTCCTTCTATCAATCCATTGTTAATAATCAAATCAACAACCTCATCTTGCCAAAGTTGTAAATTAGGAGTTAATTCAAGTTGTCTTCTCCACGATATTCCAAATGTAATATTATCTACCTGTGCTCTTGGACTCCACATTGCAGGACCTTTACTCCTATTGAGCATTCTAAATTGCATTGTGTTTTGGTCGGTTATTATTCCCGACATTCCACCCAAAGCATCAATTTCTCTAACAATTTGTCCTTTGGCAACACCTCCCATTGCAGGATTACATGAGAGTTGTGCTATAGCATTAAGATTTTGAGTTATAAGTAAAGTTTCCGCTCCCATCAATGCCGAAGCCCTTGCAGCCTCACAGCCTGCATGACCAGCACCTACTACAATTATATCAAATTTTTGAAACATTATTTCTTATTTATAAAAGTTGAAAGTACAGATAAACAGTCATTTTCTAATCGTCTCATATTCTCACTTTCCGACTCTGTTTTATCTTTATTTCCTAAAAGATGTAAAATTCCATGAATAATAACTCTATGCAATTCCTCTTGATAAGGAGTTTTCAATGTCTTTGCATTATCCTTTATTCTATCAATAGAAATAAACAAATCTCCAGAAACAACATCTGCCTCTGAATAATCAAAAGTTATTATATCAGTATAGTAATCGTGATTTAAAAACTCTTTATTGATTTCTAACAACTGTTCGTCAGAACAAAAGATATAGGATATTTCTCCTAACTGTTTATTATCGTTTTCAATGGTTGATTTTATCCATTGTTTTAAAATAGTTCTATTTTTTAAGGTACAATTTGTTTGAAACGCAAAACTAATTCCCATAAGGCACTTATTTTATATTTTGAGGCATTCTATTTGAATTAAATTCTTTAATTTTTTCTTGTCTATGCAAAAGTAGTTCAGGTTCTATACCATTTACAAAAAACAAAAGCTCTATTTTTCTTCCCTCTTCTGTTATTATTATTTGGTCGCTCAACTTTGAAATCAAGAACACATCAACATCCTTTTCAGTCTCTAATTCTTTTTCTTTATCAAAAACGATTCCCGAAAAAATTTCATCTTTACATTCAATAGAAAAACTAACTCCGCCTACACATTGTTCAAAACAAAACACAATATCCTTACTTTCAAGTTCATTTTCATAGAAAGAAGTTATCAATCTCACAACTTGCTCTATCGCTACCGAAATTGTTCCATAGTGATAGTTTATATTATGTTCTTGACAGATGTTTTCTACAAAATTATTTATTTTATAAGTTTGAGTTAATAGAACTTTACTTGTAAAACTTCGTGTATCCATTATTTATTTTGTGTTTTATTTTCCAAATTGTAAAAATACTCATTTACCTTTCCCTTATAAAAAGGAGTAAACATTGGTTGTATTTGTTTAAAAATCTCTATTTCTTTTTCGTTTAACTCTTTAAATTCTAAAAAGTCTTTTATCTCTGCATTCTTTTTATCTTTCCCTACCTTAGATTCTCGTTTATCGTCTTTGCCTTGTTTCTTTTCTGCTTTTTCATGCTCAAGTAGTCGAGTCAATATCTTTGCTTGACGATTTATTGTAGCACGATTTATCTTTTTGTTTACGATTTCTTTTTCGGTTTGTTCCATTTGTTTAGAAATTTCATTGAGTAATTTTGAAGGTTTACCTTGCTCGGCTTTTAGTTTCTCAGCTTCTTTTTGCAAAAGCTTTCTTATCATTTCTTGTTGTGCAGCGGCTTTTGCTAAAGACTCATTTAGTTTAGCATTTTCTCCTATTTTTTTCTTGCCTTGTTCTTGTCCTTGCTCTAATTCTTTTTTCAATCTTTCTAACTCTTTGTTTAAACTTTCTTGCAAGTCTTTTAAGCTTTGTTGTGAGGGTTTATTTTGTTGCGAAGACTGAGAAGGATTGTTGCATTGTTGAGAAGATTTACTTTTGCTATTGCTACTTTGTTGTTGATTCTTCATGTTTTCAAGGCTTTCTCTAAGCATCAATGCCAAGTTATTCATTGACGACATTGCATATTGTTGCCAAGACAACACGGAGTTGTTTCTGTAATTAGAATAGTGAACTTGATTATATTGCAAAAGCGTTTTGATTGACTTTTCTACATTATCATCTATCTTCGTTAGTTCTTGATTTATCATTGAGCCTATTTGTGGTTGTCGTTTACTCATATTAAATAAGGTGTCCGATATTGGCTTTATTTTCTCTCTTAAATGATATTGACTCTTAATGATTTCTTGATATGTAGGGTCTGATACTTTTGTGATTTTTATCTTATTCATCAATTCTTCTTGTTGTTTGGAGATTTGAACCAAGCTTTTTAAGATTTGTCTTACTTGTTCAATATCTTCTCCCAACTGATTGGATTGATTTTCCGAAGCTTGCGCTTTTATATCGTTAGACATCTGCTGCATTTGTTCGGCAGCAGAGTTCATATTTTGCTTTGCTTTGTTGGTTTTGTTTTGATTTAATCTTTCCTCTGCCTCTTTTTGATTTTGTTTTATTTCTTCTTCTAATTGTTTATTTCGTTTTATCGGCTGATAATCATCTATTTCTTGCGATAGCTTTTCTATCTTATCTAATCTCTTTGATTGCTCTTCAAATTCCTTTGAAATATTTTTTTGTTTCTTTGAAATATTTTCTTTTTCCTTAGGAATATTTTTCTTTTCCTTAGAGTTTATTTTCTCAGATAATTCCTTTTGTTTTTTTGACAATTCATCTAATTTATCTGTCAATTCATTTGTTAATTTTTCTAATTCTAATCTCTTATAAATCTCAAGATTTTTATCTAATTCTTTTGAGAGGTTTTCATTATTCATCTTTATGTTATTCAAACTCTCGTTAAGTTTGTTTTTATCTATGTTTTCTTCTGAAAGTTTCTTTATTTCTTCAAGAATTTCTTTCATTTGCTCGTCTAATACTCTTTCAAATAATTCTTCTAACTCTCTTTGTTTTTTTAAGATTTCTTCTTCTTGTTGAGTTAGTTTTTCGTCTAAGGCGTTATTTTCTTCTATGGATTGTTTTATCTCTTCTATGGATTGTTTTATCTCTTCTTGTTTTTTAATCAACTCTTTTAATTCTTCTTTGTCTTGCCAAGATAATTCTTGTTTGCTTATAAGTTTTTTGCTTAGTTCGTTGATTCTCTCTTTCAATTCTTTAATAGAAGATAGTGTTTCTTGTGTTGTGTTTTTTATGTTATCGGAATTTGATTCTTTTTTCAATTCTAATTCTTTTTCTGTTGGAATATCAAATAAAAACACCTTACTTCTTGTTGTCTTTCCGCCGCTTATCGCATCGTTGTCTTTTACTTCAAAATAATATTCCAATTTATCTCCTTGTTTTAAGGTGATTTCTGATAAATTATAGTAAAAATCTTGTG
>CALCUN010000142.1 GCA_937906975.1 uncultured Bacteroidales bacterium | reverse complement strand
AGGATATAAAAATAGAAAACTACGTTTCACACCCACATATTAAAGCGGAGGTTGCGGTATGATTAGTTTGATTGTAGCGATTGCGCAAAACAATGCAATAGGTAAGGATAATGATTTGCTATGGCATATAAGCGAGGATTTAAAGTATTTTAAAAAAACAACAAATGCAAGAACGGTTTTAATGGGTCGTAAGACTTGGGAAAGTTTGCCGTTTAAACCTCTGAAGAATCGTAGAAATATTGTAGTGTCTTCGCAAAAGGATTATCAAATTTCTGGTGCTGAATTATTTTCTGATACAGATAAGGCATTGGAGGCTTTGAAAGAAGAAAAAGATGAGGTGTTTTGCATTGGTGGAGCAAGTCTTTACAAAGCTTTATTGCCTAAGGCAGATAAACTTTACATTACAAGAGTGTATAAAGACTTTGAAGCAGATGTGTTTTTCCCTGAAATCGATGAGCAAATTTGGGAAATAAAACGTCTTTCTCCAATGCTTTATGATGAAAAAGAAGAAGTGAATTTTCGATTTGAAGTTTGGGAAAAGAAATAGAATTAAATCATAAGTTCAAGAGCGATTCTATCGTTGAGAAGCCAAGGAGTTTTTAAAAATTCTTTGGCTTTTTCATTTTGTTTCTCAAAGTAAGAGAAATATTGAGGAAAATTATTTTCAATATACTTTGAATCTATGCCTTCTTTTGTGCGAAGCGAAAGCATAATGTATTCATTGTATTTGTCTTTTGCTGAAAGAATTTCTGTAAAAGGCTCTATGTCGTTTTCTATATTTGAGATATATTGCTCAATGTTTTCTGGATTCCACGAGCGTGAAGAAATATTGAAAGAATGTGCCGCTGCACCAAGTCCAATGTATTCTTCTGCTTGCCAATATGCAGAGTTGTGTTTGCTTTTAAAACCTTGCTTACAGTAATTTGAAATTTCGTAATGTTCAAATCCGGCTTCACTAAGATATTTGTCGGTAAGGTTGAATTGTTCTACAACTTCGCTTTCACAAGGCATGGAAAGGCTTTGTTTTTTTATTAATTTGTCAAGCATTGTACCCTCTTCGCAAGTCAGAGAGTAACAAGAAATATGCTCAGGCGAAAGTTTAATGGCTGTTTCTAAGTTTTTCTCCCATGTTTTACAAGTCATATTTGGAAGATTAAACATAAGGTCAAACGAAATATTAGAAAAACCTATTTTTCTTGATAGCTCAATGGCAGAAATAGCGGTTTGAGAAGAGTGTCTTCGGTTTAAAATTCGTAAATCTTGGTCATTAAAACTTTGTATTCCGTAAGATATTCTATTAAATCCAAGTTTTAAAAGAAATTCCAATAACTCAGCGTTTGCATCTTCGGGATTTGCCTCTATTGTTACCTCTTCTAATTGAGCGAGATTGTAGTTTGATTTTATGCAAGTAAAGATTTCTTTGATTTGCTCTTTGTCTAAGCAAGTCGGTGTGCCACCTCCAAAATATATTGTCTTGATTGGCGAGGAAAGATAGGTATTGCGTTTTTCAATTTCTTTGATTAGTGCTTTTATGTAATTGTCTTTGCTTTTTTTTGTAGCAATTGAGTAAAAATTACAATAGATACACTTTTGGGCGCAGTAAGGAATATGAATGTAAATGCCTGACATTATTTTTCTTTTTTAAGAATTATTCTAAATGTTGAGCCTTTTCCAATAGAGGAATGTTTGAGAAAAACTTTTCCTTTATGGTATTCTTCAATTATTCTTTTGACAAGAGAAAGTCCCATGCCCCAACCTCTTTCTTTTGTTGTGAATCCTGGATAGAATATCTTTTTAAAATCTCTTTTATGTACGCCTTTTCCTGTGTCGCTTACGTCAATAATTATTTTTTTGCTTTCATTTTTTACCTCTATTGTTAGGTTTCCAACTCCATTCATCGCATCTATTGCATTTTTTATTAAATTTTCCAATGCCCATTCAAATAAATGTTGGTTTAAATCTATGTTTATGCAATTTTCTTGAGGTAAAATAATGTCGTAATTAACCTTTTTAGAAGTTCTGCTTTTGATATAATCCACCGAGTTTTGAATTATCTCAATTATATTAAGCTCTACTTTCTTCGGAGTCTTACCTACTTGCGAGAAGCGTTGAGTTATGACGTTTAATTTGTCAATATCTTTTGATATTTCTCTGCAAACCATTTCGTTTTCTGGATTTAATTTCAAATATTCTACCCAAGCCATTAAAGAAGATATAGGTGTGCCGAGTTGATGTGCGGTTTCTTTGTTCATTCCTATCCAAATCGAATTTTCTTCTGATTTTTTAGTGATTTTAAGCAGTTGAATAATTAAGAACGCAAATAAAATAATCAACAAAGAGAAGATAGGAGGGTAGTATTTCAAAAGGGTAAGAAAAGTAGGACTTTCATAAAAAATCTTAGCATTAGGATAATTTGGTAGATTGATAGAAATGGAGTTGTTTTGTGTTTCCATTTCTGAAAGGAGTTTGTTGAAAAAAGGTTTTTTAAAAAGTTTTTCGTCAATGTTTCCATGAGCTATGATTTTACTTTGCGTGCTGTCGGTAATTATCACAGGAATTGAAACCGTATTATTTACAATTTCGGTAAGGAAGTCGTAAGTTAAATAATATAAGGTGTTTTTTAAATTTGAGTAAATTAAACTTTCAGTATAGTAGAGCTTGAATTTTATATCGCTTGCTGTGTATTCTATTGGTGGGTTAATGGAAAATTTGTCTAACAACTTACCCGATAATTTTTTTTGGTCTTCTGTTATTTCTATGTTTTGAGATAGTAAAATGTTGTCAAACTCATCGGTTATTATTACAGGGATTGTGCGGTTGTTTGAAATAAATTCGTAATAGAAATTAAGTTCGCTGTCTAAGGGTTGTGAGAGAATGTATTTATGAGCAGAGATAAATTGTTGCACCTTGGCATGTTCGTCAATAGCTAAGTTGTCAAAAAAATTCTTTACATTATCTAACACCTCTATCTTACGGCTTACAGCATTTGCCCATATCTTTATTTTTTTTATTTCTTCGTTTCTAAGTTGTGTAACGGTGTTGTGAATAAAGAAAAGAAAGGCTATCATTAAAATAATACCTAAAAAAAGTAATATCCACGTGATTTTGTAATTGTAGTTTCTGTATTTCATATTTTGTTTTTCAAATTTTATGCAAAGATACCTATGTTTTTTCAAAAAGAACGTAATTCTTTTGGCAGATTGTTTTTTTTCTGTAATTTTGTCGGTTATTAAATAAATGGTTACAATGAAAAAATTTGATATACAAGGAACAGGAGTAGCTCTTGTAACGCCTTTTCACAAGCAAGGTAACGTTGATTTTACTTCTTATGCGAAATTAATTGAACATGTTATAAACGGAGGAGTAGATTATTTGGTTTGTATGGGTACAACTTCGGAATATCCTACGCTAAATCATCAAGAAATTATGGCATGTTTAGAGTTTGCAATAGAAACTACGGCAAATAGAGTGCCGATTGTTTTGGGAATGGGAGGAAATGACACAAGAACTTTGGTAGATCACATAAAGAAAACTGATTTTACTAATATTTCAGCAATCCTTTCTGTTACTCCTTATTATAATAAGCCAAGTCAAAAAGGTATTTACGCACATTATAAAGCAGTAGCTGAGGCTTCTCCAGTGCCTGTAATACTTTACAACGTTCCAGGACGAACAGGAGTAAATATTACAGCAGAAACTTGTTTGCAATTAGCAAATGACTTTCCTAATATTATAGGAATAAAAGAAGCCTCTGGTAATATGATGCAGTGTATGGATATTTTGGCAAACAAACCACAAGGTTTCACAGTTGTTTCTGGTGAAGACGCTTTGGTAATGCCGTTAATGTCATTAGGAATGCAAGGTGTGATTTCTGTAACTGCGAATGCACTACCTCAACAAATGAGCGAAATGGTTAATTTCTGCTTAAAATCCAATTATAAGAAAGCAAAAGTTATTCACGAAGAGCTTTTACCATTCTCAAAAGCGATTTTTGAGGAGGGTAACCCTGTTGGAGTAAAAGCAGCCTTAGAAATACTTGGTATTTGTCAAAACAACCTAAGACTTCCTTTAGTTAAGGCTTCAAAATCCTTGTATTCAAAAATTCAAATGATAGTAAATAACATTCAATCAAGTAATCTTCAAAAATAAATAATCATGGTAAATTATAAAGACTTAGGTTTGGTAAACTCAAGAGAGATATTTGCCAAAGCAATGCAAGGAGGATATGCAATTCCTGCGTTCAATTTCAATAATATGGAACAATTACAAGCCATTATCCAAGCTTGCGTTGCACAAAAGAGCCCAGTAATATTACAAGTCTCAGCAGGAGCAAGAAAATATGCTAACCAAACTCTTCTACGCTACATGGCGCAAGGAGCAGTTGAGTATGCAAAAGAATTAGGCTGTAATATTCCAATCGTATTGCACTTAGACCACGGTGATAGCTTTGAAATCTGTAAGTCTTGTATAGAATACGGATTTTCTTCTGTAATGATAGATGGCTCACACTTGCCATACGAAGAAAATGTTGCGCTAACAAAAAAAGTTGTTGATTACGCACATCAATTTGATGTAACAGTAGAGGGAGAATTAGGAGTATTGGCAGGAGTAGAAGACGAAGTTTCTGCAGAACATAGCACATATACAAAGGCAGAAGACGTAGAGGATTTTGTAAAGAAAACAGGCGTTGATTCATTAGCAATATCTATTGGAACATCTCACGGAGCAAATAAATTCCGTCCTGAACAATGTACAAGAAATGAAGACGGTGTTCTTATCCCACCGCCATTGCGTTTCGACATATTGGCAGAAATAGAAAAGAGAATACCAGGATTCCCTATCGTTCTTCACGGTTCTTCATCTGTTCCACAAGATCAAGTTGCAATAGTAAACAAATATGGTGGTGCAATGAAAGATGCAATCGGTATTCCAGAAGAACAATTACGCCAAGCAGCAAAATCAGCAGTTTGTAAAGTGAATATTGACTCTGATGGACGTATTGTGATGACTGCAGCCGTAAGACAAGTTTTAGCAGAAAAGCCTGCTGAATTTGACCCAAGAAAATATTTAGGACCAGCAAGAGATAATTTGAAAGCATTATACGAACACAAAATCATTAACGTGTTAGGTTCTGCTCAAAAAGCATAAAAAATAAAGACATTTAAAAAGGGGCGACTTTTTCAAAAGAGTCGCCCCTTTTTTTCTTTGCTTTATCAAAATATTCCTAAGAAAAAATTATTTTTTTCTTAGCTTTATTTTATTTTTTCTTAGAAAAAATTTTGTAGGATAGATAAAATGAAGTAATTTTGTCAGTCTCAGTGAATTATTAATAAAAAAATAATAACAAAAACAAAAAGTATCATGAAAAAACAATTATTATTGACATTGGTCTTAGCATTTTTTGCTATGTTCCAAGGAAACTCTCAATCAATTTATGAGAGTTTTGAGGGTACTTTCCCACCAGAGGATTGGACTATAACAGGTTCATGGACGCAGTCTACATCAAGAGCATACGATGGTGATAAATGCGCTTTTCTGTCTTGGGGAGGATCTAATGGTAGAATGATTATGCCAGCATATACTGCTGAAGCAACAACTACCCTTACATTTTACATGGGCGCAGATTACCCAACTTACGCTCATTTGAATGTTTTTACTATTGAAGTTGCAACTTCATTAGAAGAACCAGTTTGGCAAGAAGTCTATTCTGTTGCTTACCCAGGTAGCAGTTCAGGTTTCTTTTTGAAAGAAGTTAATTTAGGCTCATTTGCAGGCCAAGAAATTTATGTATCATTTAACTTAACTCCAAATTCTGGTTCAGGAACATTCATAGATGCAGTAACTTTAGAAGAAGTAACTTGCCCTAAACCAACAGGTCTTGCTGCAGTTACATCATCTACAACAGTAGATTTTACTTGGGCACAAGATGAAACTTCACTTGCATACAATATTGAAGTTGTACCAACAAATCAAGATTGGGCAAATGCAGAAGTTGCACAAGTTGATGATACAATATTTACTTTAACAGATTTAATGCCTGCCACAATGTATAAAGCAAGACTCCAATCAGTATGTGAGGACGATGAGCTTAGTCAATATTCAGATATTGTTACATTTACAACAGGATGTGCTCCGATAGAAGATATAATTTGGTTTGAAGATTTTGAAAGTGTACTTGGAAATCAAGAAGCAGCAAACTTAATGTTTAGTTGTTGGTCTGTACTTCAATCAACAGGTGGCGCTTACAACGGAACATTCCCTCGTATTTATCATGAAGGATATGCAGGTTCAGCACATTCAGGACAAGTAACATTAGAATTTAAAGGTAATGGATTCTTAGTATTACCTGAATTTGCACAAGATATTACTACACAACAATTATCATTCTATGCTAACACAACTTCAGCAACAGTAGAAGGAGCAGGAACATTCCAAGTAGGATACGTAACAGACCCAACAGATACAGCTTCTTTTGTTCCATTAGAAACAGTTGTATTACCACAAGCAGGTTTAAGTAGAGCATCATCTGTTATGGTAGGACCATACTCATACGCAGATGTAGATGCAGAATCAGCAAGAATGGCTTTGAAATATGTTGCAGCAAATGCAGGCGAATCTTGGAACTTAGACGACTTTACTGTAGAGCCAATCCCTCTATGTCCAGCACCACAATCATCAAGCATAACAGTAACAGGAATAACAGACTCAGAAGCAACTATTACTTGGGTTGATGAAGACGAATCACATAGCGCATGGTTGTTCTACTACAAATCAGAAACAGAAGAAGAATACAATGAAATCTCAACAACAGAACAAAGCATAACACTTACAGATTTAAACCAAGCAACATCATATAGCTTTTATATACAAACAGACTGTGGAATATCAGAAAACTATTCACAAACATCAATAATTACATTCAGAACAACAGCTGTTCCTGTTGCAGAATTTCCTTACTACCAAGATTTCCAAGATTTAGAAAGCAATCCATTTGCTGCAGAATTTTATGGTTCAGGAACAAATCAATGGATGGTAGGTTCTGGTACAGGAGTTGTAAATTCAGAAAACGAAGACGAAGAACAAACTTCTTTATACATTTCAAACAACAACTCAACTTATGCTTATACAACAGAACAAAATCTATCAAGAAGCTGGATTGTTATGCCTATAGTATTTGGTGATGCACCAGAATATTCAATTTCATTCCAATACAAATCAGGCGGAGAACAAAGTTGGAGTTCTATATACGACTTTTTATCAGTAGTATTATGTGATGCTTCAGCAGATTTAACAAATTTAAATGGTGTACCTTCAGGTACTGTGATTTTAGACAGAGCTGTTAATGTTACAGAATGGGAAACAGCAAACTATGCTTCAGCAGAATTAGCAAATACAACAAAACAATTAGTATTCTATTGGTATAATGACGGAACATCAGGAACAGGAGTACCGGGAGCTATAGATAATATTTCAATAGTTGAAAATACTTGTCCTTCTCCTACAAACGTTACTTGCTCAGGAGCCTTAGCAGAAGAAGCAGTATTTAACTGGGATGCAGGAAACGCATCTTCATGGTTATTATACTATAAATCTGCTTCAGAAACAGAATACACAGAAGTAGAAGTAACAGAAGTTCCTTTCACATTAACAGAACTTACTCCAATGACACAATACTCTGCGTATGTTGTTACTAATTGTGATGGAGAATTATCAGCAGCATCAACTACGATTTCATTCAGAACAGCTTGTTCAACAATAGAAACATTCCCTTATTTTGAAGGATTCAATACTGCAAATAACTTCCAAGATGTTTGTTGGTCAGCACAACAAATTTCAGGTTCGTATAACTGGGGAGTTAATGTATCTGGAGCTAATAGTATCGGTGTTTACGAAGGTCAATACTGTGCAAGAATTACTTATTTCACAGGACAAGCAAGATTAACTTCTCCAATATTTAATTTATCTGAAATGACAAATCCTTACTTGAAGTATGCAGTAGCAAATCCTGATTATAACGGAGCTGCAGAACAAGTAATAGTAGAATATAAAGCAACTCCTGAATCTGATTGGGTAACATTGAGATCTTATACAACTGCAAATGAAACTTGGTTATTAGATTCAGTAGCATTACCTTTAGCATCAGAAACATATCAAATATCATTTAGAGTAATAGGAGCGGAAGCTTGGGGAGCATCTGTTGATGCAATTCAAATTTATGATTTAGATGCTGAACCAGGAGAAACAGATCCAGAAAATCCATGCGCAGCTCCAACTGATTTAACAGTAAGTAACATTACAGAAAACTCAGCAGATGTTTCATGGAACGCAACAGCAGATGCGTATGAAATAAGACTTAACGGAGGAGCAATAGAAACAGTTACTACAACAAGCCAACAATTAATAGGATTGCCAGATAACTTTACAATCACAGTAGAAGTAAGAGCAATATGTGGCGAACAAATTTCAGAATGGGTATCAACAACATTCACAACCCTTGCAGTAACAGACCCAGATCCAGAACCAGAGCCATGTTCACCAATAACAGAATATCCATTCTTTGAAAGTTTTGAAACAACCTATGACTGTTGGACAATAACAACATTAGCAGGTTCAGGAAATTGGTTACAAGAAGATTGGCTTATATCTTACAGCGGTACAGATCCAGTTATGCTTCCAGCAGTTGATGGAGCAAAAATGATGAAACACTCTGCAGTATCAGGATTTTCAGCAAGATTAGAATCACCTGTGTTAGACTTAACTTCATTAGAAACTCCATACGTTAAATTCAACTTTGGATTAACAGATATGTTTGGAATCTCTCAAGATAACTTAGTTGTTAAATACAGAACAAGCCAAACAGAAGAATGGACTACACTTGCAACATACACAACACCAGTTTCACAATGGGTATTAGACTCAATAGCATTACCAAACCCAACAGCAACATACCAAGTTGGTTTTGAATCAATGGGAGTAGGAGCATGGGGAGTAGTAGTAGATGCTATCACAGTTTATGATCCAAATGCAGGAGAAGGAGGCACAGACCCTGATCCAGAACCTCAGCCATGCGATGCACCAACCGCACTTTCAGTAAGCAACATCACAGAAACAACAGCTGAAATCACATGGACAGGCACAGCAGAAGCATACGAATTTAAACTAAACTCTGGCGCAGCAGAAACACTTACAACTACAACAAAATCACTAACAGACCTAACACCAAATACAACATACACAGTAGAAGTAAGAGCAGTATGCGG
>CALCUN010000141.1 GCA_937906975.1 uncultured Bacteroidales bacterium | reverse complement strand
AGCCTTAGTATTAGGAGAAAACATCGGAACATCAATCACAGCAAACATATCAGCCTTTATGGCAAATGCAACTGCAAAACGTGCCGCCTTAGCACACTTAGTCTTTAACGTAATTGGTGTAATTTGGGTTTTAATCTTGTTTAAACCATTCCTATATTTAATAAGCCAATTAGTTATTTCAATAGAGGGAATAGATCCTATGTTAGATGCAGCTGCAGTGCCTGTTGCACTATCTTGTTTCCATAGTTTCTTTAACGTAACCAATACTTTAATTTTAGTTTGGTTTATTCCAGCAATAGAAAAAATAGTAAACAAACTAATTCCATCGAATGAAGATGAAGAATTCCGTTTGAAATTCATACCATCAGGCTTTATGTCGGCAGGAGAATTAAGCATTGAACCTGCAAAGAAAGAAATAGAAGCCTTTTCTAAAAGAGTTCTAAGAATGTATGACTTTATTCCAGAATTATTTGACTTAGATGACGACAAGAAATTTGAGCAATTAATGAGCAGAACAAAGAAATACGAAGAAATTACCGATAGAATGGAGGTAGAAATTGCCAATTACCTAACAAAAGTCTCAGAAAGCGGAATGAGTTTAGGCGCTTCACAAGAGGTAAGTGCGATGCTTAGAATAGTGGATAACTTAGAAAGTATAGGAGATAGCTGTTATCAACTATCGCTTACAATAGAGGGAAGAAACAAACAAAACATTTCTTATAGCCAAGAAATGAAAAATAATTTGCAACGTATGTTCTCTATGGTTAAAGATGCGATAACAGAAATGAATAACAATCTTTCTGACAATTATCACAATGTAACAATAGATAGAGCCAAAGAATTGGAACATCAAATCAATGAATACAGAGATCAATTAAGAGCAGAGCATACAGAAGCAGTAAAACAAAACGAATATTCTTATCAAACAGGAATTTCATATAGCACAATGTACGCACAATGTGAAAAGTTAGCGGATTTTGCTATAAACGTAACAGAAGCAATAGATAAAATTAAAAAATAATAACAATGAAATTTGACGTAATAGTAATAGGTAGCGGTCCAGGAGGATACGTTGCAGCAGTTAGAGCCTCACAATTAGGATTCAATACAGCAGTTGTAGAAAAAGAAAACTTAGGCGGAATATGTTTAAATTGGGGTTGCATTCCAACAAAAGCCCTTTTAAAATCAGCACAAGCCTACACATATATGAAACACGCTGCAAACTATGGCATAGACTTAGATGCCTCAGCTGCAAAACCAAATATGGAAGCTATTGTTGAACGCTCACGCACAGTTGCTACCAATATGCGTAAGGGAGTTGAACACCTAATGCAAAAAAACAACATCACAGTAATAGAGGGAGAAGGAAGATTAAACGCAAACAAACAAGTAGTTGTTAAAAACGCAGAAGGACAAGAAGAAACCTACGAAGCAACACACATAATCCTTGCAACAGGAGCACGTTCACGCAACTTACCAAATATGCCACAAGATGGAGAAAAAATTATTGGTTATCGCCAAGCCATGACCTTGAAAAAACAACCAGAATCAATGGTAGTAGTAGGCTCAGGAGCGATAGGCAGTGAATTTGCACACTTCTACCAATCATTAGGCACACAAGTAACACTTGTAGAGTATATGCCAAACATTGTTCCTAATGAAGACGAAGAAGTAAGCTCAACACTTCAACGTTGCTTTAAGAAAAACGGAATGAAAGTCCTTACTTCAACCTCAGTTGATAGCGTAGATACAAGCGGAGACAAATGTTTAGTAAACATAAGCGGAAAGAAAGGACAACAAGTAATAGAATGCGATGTAGTACTTTCAGCAGTAGGAGTTTCTACCAACATAGAAAACTTAGGATTAGAAGAAGCAGGAGTAAAATTTGAAAGAGGAAAAATAGAAGTAGATGAATACTACCGCACAAATGTAGAAGGCGTATATGCAATAGGCGACATAGTACACGGACCAGCCTTAGCACACGTTGCAAGCCGTGAGGCGATAGTATGTGTTGAAAAAATAGCAGGAGAAAACCCAGAAATAGTAAACTATTCTAACATACCAGGCTGTACATACACCACACCAGAGGTAGCATCAGTAGGATTAACAAAAGCAAAAGCAGAAGCCGAAGGCAGAGAAGTAAGAGTAGGAAAATTTATGTACATGGCATCAGGAAAAGCAGCAGCAAGCGGAAACAGAGATGGCTTTGTGAAGGTTGTAATCGATGCAAAAACAGATGAAATCCTTGGTTGCAGTATGATAGGCGACAACGTAACAGAAATGATTGCCGAAATCGTAGTTGCACGTCAAAAAGGCCTAACAGCACATCAAGTAGCCTCAACAATTCACCCACACCCTACAATGAGTGAAGCGGTAATGGAAGCAATAGAAGCAGCATACAACAAAGCAATACACGGATAAGAAGATGAAAATCATTCAAACCGAACTACCAGGCTTGTTAATAATAGAGCCAGATGTTTTTCGAGACGAAAGAGGTTACTTT
Source organism: uncultured Bacteroidales bacterium (assembly GCA_937906975.1). Taxonomy (GTDB): domain Bacteria; phylum Bacteroidota; class Bacteroidia; order Bacteroidales; family P3; genus Onthomorpha. The sequence continues at coordinate 1,759 of CALCUN010000141.1, read as the reverse complement.
TGCGAAACCTACAATCAAGAAAAACTATCACAACTCGGCTTTAACCAAAACTTTGTGCAAGACAACGAATCAATGTCTTCAAAAGGAGTGTTGCGAGGCATACACTTTCAAAAACCACCCTTTGCACAAGCAAAATTAGTTAGAGTAATAAAAGGTAGTGTTATTGACTTTGCAGTAGATTTGCGTAAAGGCTCGCCAACATACGGCAAATACAAATCAGTAAAGTTAGATGCAGAAAAAAAGAATATGCTATATCTTCCAGAAGGCTTTGGACATGGATTTCTATCCTTGGAAGACAACACCGTTTTCTCATACAAATGCTCTAACTTTTACAACAAAGAATCAGAATCGGGCATACTTTGGTCAGACGAGGACTTAGCAATAGATTGGCAAATAGAAAATCCAATCCTTTCCGACAAAGACAAAATTTTGCCAAGCTTTAAAGATTTTGATTCACCTTTTATCTTTGAAAAGTAATCAATGCTTGAAAAAGCACGAAGTATATTAAAAAAATATTGGGCTTATGACTCCTTTCGTTCAATTCAAGAACAAGTCATAAGCTCAGTTCTTTTAGGAAATGATACCTTAGCCCTAATGCCTACGGGTGGAGGAAAAAGCCTTTGTTATCAAGTTCCCGCACTTATGCAATCGGGCATTTGCATAATAATCTCCCCACTTATTTCCCTAATGAAAGACCAAGCCGATTCCCTAACAAACAAAGGAATAAAGGCATGTTGTCTTAGCGAGGAGGCCTCACACAAAAACATTGACGAGGTGTTGAATAAAGTAATGACAATGAAGTATAAATTCTTGTTTATTACACCCGAAAGAGTTAAAAACCAAGTCTTTCAATACTACCTCTATCAAATGAATCCTTGCTTATTTGTAGTAGATGAAGCACACTGCATATCGGAATGGGGACACGAATTTCGCCCAGAATATAGAGAGATTTCACTACTTAGAGACATTCACCCCAAAGTGCCAATCCTTGCCCTAACCGCCACAGCCACACCACGCACAATAGAAGACATACAAACAAATCTTGAATTTAAAAGACTAAACTGCATAAGAGGGAGTTTTGAAAGAAAAAACCTTAACTATTTAGTTTTTGAAGACAACGACAAAATAGGAAAAAGCGTAGAAATAATAAAAAAATACGAAGGCTCAGGATTGATTTACGTCTCTACTCGAAAAAATGCCGTGCTCTATGCCGAAGAATTAAAAAAACACAACCTTTCCGTTGCAGAATATCACGCAGGACTAAGCAACTATGAAAGAAAACAACGACAAGACTCTTGGCAAAAAGGAGAATTAAAAGTAATGGTAGCAACAAAAGCCTTTGGAATGGGCATAGACAAACAAGATGTACGCTTTGTGATACACCTTGACTTGCCTTCCAGCATAGAAGAATACTATCAAGAATTAGGAAGAGCAGGAAGAGACGGACAAGAAGCATACGCAATACTCTATTGGCATGAAAAAGACATCAGCAACCTAAGAAAAAGAGTACTGATGTCATATCCCGAAATGGAAAAAATAAAAGAAATCTACTCCTCTCTTTACTCTCAATACAGCATAGCCTACTATGATGGCAAGAATTACGAAAAAGACTTCTCCCTAACAGAATTTTGCTATAAATATCACTTCGATTTCATTTCCGTATTCAACACCCTAAAAATCCTTTCAAGAGAAGGCCTTCTGCTTTACAATCAAAGAGAATACCCCGTTTCAAAGGTTAAAATCCAATCCAATGATTTTG
>CALCUN010000140.1 GCA_937906975.1 uncultured Bacteroidales bacterium | reverse complement strand
CTCGTGGAGGTGGCGGAGCAAGATGTATGACTATGCCTATAAAACGTAAAAAAGTAAACTGGTAATTTTATTATAATACTAAAATGAAAAAGTACAATCTAATAAATAACATTTTAGGTTGGGCAGTTTTTTTAATTGCTTCAACCGTTTATCTTATCACAGCAGAGCCAACTGCACCTTGGTGGGACTGTGGAGAATACATTGCAACAGCAGATAAACTTCAAGTAGGACACCCTCCTGGAGCGCCTACTTTCCAATTATTGGGTTCTTTATTTTCTAATTTAGCAGGCTCTGATACAAGTTTAGTAGCTTACACAATTAATGCTATGAGTGCAATTTGTAGTGGCTTTACTATCTTGTTCCTTTTCTGGTCAATCACAATGCTTGCAAAGAAATTTGTGAAAAATCAAGAAGAAATGACAATAGGACAAATGATTGCAATTTTTGCAAGTGCTGTTGTTGGTAGTTTGGCTTATACTTTTTCTGATACTTTCTGGTATTCGGCAGTTGAGGGTGAGGTTTATGCGATGAGTTCTTGTTTTACTGCAATTTCTTTCTGGGCAATATTGAAATGGGAAGCAGAGGCAGATTGTAAACATAATTTAAGATGGTTGATTCTTATTGCTTTCTTGATTGGAATCTCTATTGGAGTTCACCTTCTTAACCTTTTGGCAATCCCTGCTATTACATACGTTTTCTATTTCAAAAAATATCCAAACGTAGAGAAAAACAAAAAACGTAATTTCATTTTAGTAGGTTTGATTTCTATGTTACTTGTGGCTATAATTCTTTTCTTTATAGTTCCTTACATAGTAATATTTGCAGGTAAGTTTGAAATCTTTTTTACTAACTCAATAGGACTTCCATTTAACACAGGTACTATAATCTATTTCGTGCTTTTGATTGGACTTCTTGTAGCTGGTATTCTTTATTCTTTGAAAAAGGGTAAGGTTATTCTAAATACAGTTGTCCTTTCTGTGTTATTTATTTTGATAGGTTACACTACTTTCTTTGTTTTAGTAATACGTTCTAATGCAAATACACCTATTAATGAAAATGCTCCAAAAGATGCAACTGCGTTATTAACATATTTGAACCGTGAACAATACGGCGACACTCCTCTTTTACACGGACAGTATTACAATGCTATGGCTGTGGATCAAGAAGATGGAACTTCTAAATATATTAAAGATGAAGAAAACGGAAAATATATTGAAGTAAAACAAGGAGGTAAGATAGTATATGAATCTAGCAAAACAACTATTTTCCCTCGTATGTGGTCAAATGACGCAAGCCGTAATCACCCTACATATTATAAGATGTGGGCTGGAATAAGCGAAGGAAGCGACAGAACACCTTCGTTTGGAGAAAATTTAAAATACTTCTTCCGCTATCAAGTCAATCACATGTATTGGCGTTACTTTATGTGGAACTTCGCAGGAAGACAAAACGATATTCAATCTCATGGATTATTGCTCTCTGGCAACGAACCTACCTCTGTAAGCAATGGAGAAAAAGACCTTCTTCATGGAAACTGGATTACAGGTATTGATTTCATTGACCAAATGCGTTTAGGACCACAAGATAACTTACCTTCTGATTTAGCAAACAATGCAGGAAAAAACAAACTCTTCTGTCTGCCTTTATTATTAGGCTTAGCAGGTTTGATTTTCCACATAAAGAAAGCACCAAAAGACTCATTCGTAGTATTTTTACTATTCTTTATGACAGGTTTAGCGATAGTGCTTTATCTTAACCAACCTCCTGCACAACCAAGAGAAAGAGATTACGCATACGCAGGCTCATTCTATGCTTTTGCTATTTGGATAGGATTGGGAGTTTACGCACTTTATGAATGGACTCAAAGAGTTAAGAAAATAAAACCAGAATTGCGTGCAACAATCATTGGAGTTATTTGTTTATTTGCCGTTCCTGTACTTATGGCATCAGAAGAATGGGACGACCATGATAGAAGTGGTAGATATATGGCAAGAGAATTTGCAAGAAACTACCTTGAAAGTTGCGAAAAAGACGCAATCCTTATCACCTTTGGCGACAACGACACCTTCCCTCTTTGGTATGCACAAGAAGTTGAAGGAATACGTACAGACGTTAGGGTATTAAATTACACCTTATCGGGAATGCATTGGTATGTTGAACAACTTTACAACAAGGTGTACGAATCTGAAAAACTACCTTTCACATTAGATAAGAGATATTATAGTTTAGGATTAGATGTTTCTTTGGTTACTCCAAGCAATGAGCCTTTTAGAGATATAAGAAGCGTATTGAAAGAATTTGATACAAATCCTAACACAACAACCTTCGACAACAAGGGAGATTCTGTGAAAGTTATTCCAACAAATAACTTCTATATTTCTTTCAACAAAGCAAAAGCAGCAGCAAATGGCATATATCCAAAAGAGCTTGTTGATGAAAATGAAGGTAGAGTTGAGTTTTCTATCAATATTCCTGAAGAATATCGCTACGAACAATTAATTAGAAACGAATTAATGCTTCTTGATATATTGGGAACAAACTGTTTTGAACGTCCAATCTATGTAATGAATCCACGTTATCTAACAAAAGTATTCCCAAGCATACAAAACTACATAAGACAAGAAGGAATTGTTTATAGAATTGTGCCATATCCTGCAAACGGAACATTTGATTTCGATAAGACTTCAAAACTTTTCACCGAACAATTCCAATGGGGTGGCGTAAATCAAGAAGATGTTTATTTGGAAGAGGCTGTTTCTGTAAACAACTCTAAGAATATGCGTAACAACTTCACTTTATTTGCTAACAAACTTATACAAAAAGGAGAAAAAGCAAAAGCAGTTAAAGTTCTTGACAAAGCATTAGTAGAGTTTCCTAATACAAAACTACAATTTGACCGTTATGACATCGCTCTTGCTGAGGCATATCTCAATGCGGGCGAGAGACAAAAAGGTCAAGCAGTGTTAAAGGAAATTATTTCTTACTATGTGTCTTACGTTAAGTATCTTGAACAATTCAAAGGCAAGAAAGCAAAATCTGTTGAAGGAGAAAGACTTCTTTCTATCTATGTTTTAGCAGAATTAGGCTCGTTAGCATCAACTCATAACTTAACAAACGAAGTAGAATTAGCTAAATCAATTCCTATGGTTAATGAAATAATGGAAAGTTATTCAGCAAGAGATTTATTACAAAGCTATGCTATGCGTTTAAATCAAATAAATTCCATTATAGCATCAGACAAAAACAAAGCCGAAGCTGAGTTATTGCAAATCATAGACGAATTAAACACAAATATTCTTTCTTCTAACAACAACACTTTAATAGAACAAACCTCTCAATACTTTGGATTTATATTTAATCTTGCTTATCGCAATTCTTTAACAAAAGTTCAACAAGCATTAGACTCTAATCCAAAAATTCAAGAAGTGTTAAACACTTTAATGGCATCACAACAATAAAAAATAAAACATAAAGACAAAATGAAAAAGAACGATTTAATATTTATTTTAAGCACACTTATCGTAGTAGGAGCCTTTATCTTTGTAGAGCCTATTAACGATTGGTTTATGTCTTGGTCATCTGCAAAAGATTGGCGTTACATGGTATTAGCATTCTTTAAATTTGCGATACTTGCAACCGCAGGAGAATGTATAGGACTAAGAATTAGCAAAGGAGTTTACTCTGAAAAAGGATTTGGAATCTTACCAAGAGCATTTGTTTGGGGAATACTTGGAGTTGGAATTACAATTGCGATGACAGTTTTCGCAGCAGGTAGTTTCAAAGTTTTAGGATATTTTGGATTAAACATCAATCCTTTAACAATCTCTCACGAATCTTTTGGAGTTCAATTAATTTACGCTGTTACAGTTTCAGTTTTAATGAATACTTTCTTTGCACCAATGTTTATGACTGTGCATAAAGTTACAGACACCCACATTCTACAAACAGGAGGTACATTAAAAGGATTCTTCTCTCCTATCCCATTTGGAAACATCATAGCAAACCTTAACTGGAAAGTACAATGGGGATTCGTATTCAAAAAAACAATTCCATTATTCTGGTATCCTGCACACACAATCACATTCTTACTACCATCAGAGTACAGAGTATTGTTTGCAGCCTTGTTAGGAGTTGCCTTAGGAGTGATTTTGTCAATAGCAAATATGAAAAAGAAATAAAATTTTAGTTAATGAATAAAAAAATCTTTTTAGGTTTGAGTTTAGTTTGCCTATTCTCAAACCTTTTTTCACAAGAAAAGAAATTCGATTTTGAATTTTACGGTTGGATAAGCCCACAATATTTTATAAACTCACACGAAATAGTAGAAGCACGCGATGGACAACTATCGCTTTACCCAAAACCTGCAAACTATGACGAAAACGGCAAAGACAGAAACCAAAACACAAATCAAAACTTTTCAGCTGCCGCATCACGTTTTGGAGCAAGAATTTTCCTTACAGATATTCTTGGAGCAAAAGTCGTTGGTAATTTAGAAACCGACTTCACAGGACAAAGCGATGCAAATATGCACCTATTAAGATTAAGACAAGCAAACGTAAAGATGAGTTGGGATAACACAAGTCTAACGATGGGACATGGTTGGAGTGCGTTTTGCGTTCCTGAAATGATGCCTGCAATGCAAGATTTAAACAACGGAGCACCTTTCCACCCATTTTCACGTCTTAATCACATAAGATTAGACTACTCTCCTATTAAAATCTTAAACATAGTTGCCACAGCAGGTTGGCAAAGAGACTACGCCTCAATAGGAGTTAATGGAGGAAGAGATTACAAACAACAATCCTTTGCGTCCTTACCAGAATTAAACCTTCAACTTCAAGTAAAAACAAACAATTTATTTGCAGGAGTTGGAGCAGAATACAAAGAACTAAAACCAAGAAAAGACTATGAATCAACACTTACAAGCCTTGCTTACACAGCATTTTTAAATTACAAAACAAACAACCTAAACCTAAAAATGCAAGCAATAAGCGGAGGAAACCTTAATGATTATTGTATGGTGGGAGGCTTTTACGAAAAATACAACGAAGAACTTCTTGACTACGCATACACACCTACAACAGTCAATTCCCTTTGGTGCGATTTATCTTACAATCTTGGAAAAATAACCCCTGCATTATTCATAGCAGGAGCAACACACGAATTTGACAGAGAAAACACTGCTGTTTACGGTTCAGCAATGAGCATAGAAAACCTTTACCGTATAGCACCAAGAGTAGATTTCTTCTTAAACAAAGACCTATTCTTTACCCTAACTCTTGAATACACAAACGTAAAATACGAAGACGCAGTTTGCAAAGACAGAGTTGGAAATTACAGATTAGGCATTTCTTTATTGTATAAGTTTTCTTCTAAATGAAAATAGAGTTTTACAAATATCAAGCAACAGGAAACGATTTCATAATCATTGACAATAGAAATCAAGATATAAACTTAACAGAAGAAAATATTAGATTTCTTTGCCACAGACACTTCGGGATTGGAAGCGATGGGTTAATCATATTGGAAAATGACGACAAGACTGATTTCTCTATGCAGTTTTTCAATCCCGATGGCAGTGGCGGAATGATGTGTGGCAACGGCGGAAGAAGCATTGTAAAATTTGCAGCAGACAAAGGCATAATCAAAGAAAGTTGTTGCTTTATTGCCCCTGACGGACTACACTTTGCAACAATAAAACAAGACATCGTTAGTCTAAAAATGGTAAACCCTACCCTATTTCAAGCACATCAAGACGGATATTACATAAACACAGGCACATCTCACTTTGTTGTCTTTGAAAACTCGCTAAACAAAATCGACATAATAAAGAAAGGCAGAGCATTACGATACGATGAAAGATTTTCTCCTTACAAGGGTTGCAACGTAAACTTCGTTGAAGAAATCTCAGCAAACAATTTAAAAATCCAAACCTATGAACGAGGAGTAGAAGACGAAACCCTTGCATGCGGAACAGGCATTTGCGCCTCTGCCCTAACATATAGTATAAAGAAACAACTACCTTACGGCACTCACACCATAAACCTTTCAGCAAAAGGCGGAGAATTACAAGTAAGATTTGAGAAACAATCCGACAATCAATTCAGCGAAGTCCACCTTATAGGAGAAGCAAAAATGGTCTTTAAAGGAGAGATAAAAATCTCTTAGCTTTAGAAAATTTTTTCTTTGCTTTTTTAATTTTTTTCTTTGCTTTTTTAATTTTTTTCTTAGAGATTTTTTTAAAATTTTTAGAGTTAGATTTTTTTTCTTACATTTGCAGATATAATAACAAGCAAAACATGAAACTTAGTAGTATAAAGCTTAAAAACTTCAAAGTTTTTGAAGATGAAACCATATTTTTTGATAAAAATTTAACTGTTTTAGTAGGCAAAAACGGAGCAGGAAAATCATCAGTCTTAGAAGCAATTTCAATAACATTGAGTTGGTTTATTGCAAGAATACAAAATTCCAAAAGTAGAGGGGAGTATATTTCAAAAGAACATGTTCGTAATAGAAGTAAAAAGGGCGCTTTTATCAGTGCTTCTTTTAAAGAAGAACATATTGAGGAGTTTTCTATTTTAATTCCAAGTCTTGGTAATTCGTCAGAAAAAACTAATGTAACTCATCTAAACGGATATTGTAAGCAAATAAGAGATAAGGTTGAACAATCTGAAAGTAAATGTTCTATTCCCGTTTTTGTAAATTATGGTGTTAGACGTGCTGTTGTAGATATACCTTTAAGAATCAAAAAAACTCATAATTTTGAATTATTTAGCACTTATGACAACTCCCTTCGTAGTGATTCTAATTTTAGAACTTTTTTTGAATGGTATAGAAATCAAGAAGAATATGAAAATGAACTATATAGACGACACTCTTTGTGGAATCCTTTTGAACCAGATAGAGAGCTTGAAACAATAAGACATTCTATTAGTAAATTCATGCCTGATTTTGAAAATTTGACAATAAGACGCAAACCTTTACTAAGAATGACTATTGACAAAAATGGCGAAACTTTTTCTATTAATCAACTATCTGATGGAGAAAAAATATACATTGCTTTAGTTGGAGACTTATGTAGAAGATTAGTTTTAGCAAATCCGACTCTTGATAATCCATTATTGGGAGAAGGAATTGTATTGATTGATGAAGTAGATTTGCACTTGCATCCGGAATGGCAAAAAAATATTGCAGAAAGATTATGTGCAACTTTCCCAAATATTCAATTTATTATTACAACCCATTCTCCTTTGGTAATCAATAGTATAAATACAAAACACATACGCATAATTAATATAGAAAATAATAAAGCAAATATTATTGAAGGTGATTATAGTTATGGATTACCTGTATCTATTATTCTAGAAGATGTTATGGGGATTTCTAGCGAATTACCAAAAGAAATAAAAGAAAGGCTTGATTCTGCTTATGATAGTTTAGATGAAGGGGATTTAGATAAAGCAAAATCAATTCTCGAAGAATTACAATCCTTAGCACCTAAACTACCTGATTTAGTCAGAATAAGAAAGTTTATTGAAATAAAGTCAAGAAAATAATAATGAGACATTTCAAGAAAACTCAAGCACCAGAAAGCTTTACAAAATGGGCTAAAAAAAATCCTAACAAATCTTGGGAGGATTTTGGAAAAGAAGCTATTTGTGTTAAAGATACGCTTAAAGATAGTCTTTTAAAAGAGCAAGGTTATTTGTGTTGTTATTGTGAATGCAGGGTTGATAAACTAGACAGCCATATAGAACATTTCATACCAAGAGGCAAAGATGACAATAAAAGATTTGATTACAATAATTTACATATATCTTGTACAAAACAAGGTAAGGAAAAACGTTGTGGACACAAAAAAGATAATGAGTTTAACGAGGATTTAATCTCTCCTTTGGAAGAGGATTGTTCTTCTCATTTTTCTTATAAGACTTCAGGAGAAATAGAGGGTATAGACAAACGTGGAAAAGAAACGATAGAAATTTGTAATCTTAATTCAACAGCATTAAAAGAAAGAAGAAGAACTTTGATAGATGTTTTCTTATTATATAATGATGATGATTTACGAAAAGAAGAAGTCAAAAAACATTTAGATTTTTCTAAAACAGAGTTAGGAGAATTTTATTCTATGATTGAATTTTTTCATAAAAAAGGCTATATTTAACAAAATTTCATCTGTTTTTTTTCCTAAGAAAACGCAAAATAAAGCAAAGAAAAAATTATTTTTTTCTTTGCTTTTTTAATTTTTTTCTTAGAGTTATTTTTCTAATAATCAAACACTTGATTTTACCCCCCCGAAAAATTTATTTTTATCTATTTTTGCTTTGTTACGATAGAAAAACTTCATACCTTTGCAGTAAGTAAACAATGTTATTAAAACAAAAAATTATTTATTATGAAAAAAAGTGTATTAACAATCTTAGCTATCGCTCTTGTAGCCTTAGGAATGAGTAGCTGTGCGACTCACAGCAAAATTATGAATATGGATAATAATATGGTTATCCTTAATTCTGCAAATTTTGAATACGTAAAAACAATTAAGGAAGACGCTTCTGCAACTTATGTTTTAGGTTGTTGTGGAGGAAATCCTGAACAAAAAGCTATTGATAGATTGAAAGCTTCTGCTAATTTACAAGCAAATCAAGCTTTAACTAACTATACTATTACAAAATCTTCTCGTAATATTTTTGGAATAGTGTATGTGAAAACTATTACTGTAAGTGCTGATATTATTCAATTCAAATAGAAAAATTTAAAAAACAAAATAATTACTTTTAAAGCCTTTTTCATTATGGAAAAGGCTTTTTTTTATTTTCTTTCCTTTTTTACGTTTTTTTTGTCAGCTAAATAATTTTTTATATCTTTGTGGGAAATTTCTAACTTTTCATATTTATGCAACAAAAAGACGAAAAACACATCTTTGGCGTGGTTAAGGTCGGAGATAAGGGACAGATTGTAATCCCAAAAGAAGCAAGAAAGATTTATGACATTAAACCTGGTGATGCACTCTTGCTTTTAGGTGATAAAAATGGTATGGCACTCGTGAAAACTCAAATATTCCAAAGTGCGGTTGATGATATAATGGAGGGGCTTACGAAATGAGAAAGCATTGGTTAGACAATTTGAGATGGATAACCGTGCTTTCGGTTTTGTTTTATCATGTTATATATTTCTATAACAATAAAGGAGTTTTCGGAGGCATTGGTGGATTTGGCGGAGAGCAATATCAAGATGCCGTAATGTATGTTTTGTATCCTTGGTTTATGATGCTTATGTTTCTTGTTGCGGGAATCAGCTCGCGATATAGTTTAGAGAAAGTTTCTTCTAAAGATTTCTTTAAGTCAAGAACAAGAAAACTTTTAGTGCCTGCAACACTTGGTTTACTTTTTCTTCAATGGATTACAGGATATTTTAACACTCTTGGGGCTGAATACGCAACAGGTGCTTCTATATTTCCAGAAGAAATGCCTGTGTTCATAAAATATTTTATTTATTCAATATCTGGCATTGGTCCTCTTTGGTTTGTGCAAGATTTATGGTTGTTTTCTTTGATTCTTGTTTTAATTCGCAAGTTTGATAAAAAGGATAAACTATGGCAAGTGTGCGGAAAGATAGGTTTTATCCCTATTTTGCTTTTAGGTCTTTTGCTTTACGTAGGTTCATTCACGCTTATAGAAAATCCAAGAGCAGAATCGCTTGAGGGACTCTTGAATTTATACAAGCCTTTGAACTATTTTATTCCTTTCTTAATGGGATATTTTGTTTTCTCTCACGATAAGGTGCATGAGATTTTGGGCAAATATTCTTTGTATCTAATATCTATTGCTGTGATTTTAGGCATTACGCTCACTATAACTACGTTTGGTCAAGACAATACTTCGCCTCAATATTTGCAAAGTCCAATGAATATTGCTTATGCTTGGTTTATGATTTTGGGACTTTTAGGAACGTTCTACAAATACTTCAATCACACTAATGGTTTTGCGACTTATATGACAAAATCAAGCTTTGGGTTATATATTGTTCATTATGTAGTGATTGCATCTTTTGGTTATATGATGAAGATACATACTTCGCTTCCTGTTTTTGCGATGTATGCAATATTGACTCTTGCAGTTTTTGTTTTATCTCCATTAATTTACGAGTTCTTACGCCGTATTCCAATAGTAAGATATTGTGTTTTAGGAGAAAAGTCAAAGGGTTAATCTAATAGACCTAAGAAATCTCTAATTTTATCAATGAATCGACAACCAAAAACCTTGTAGGCAAATCCCGCAATCTTAATTCTTAAAGACAAATCTTTATCTTGCAATGGAGAGTCTTTCCATGGCGAGATAGATTTGTATTTAAGATAAAATTCTTTGTAAGGATGAGTACATTTTTTACACCAAGGACGATTGTAAAAGCCTGCAATGTAATGAATAACCACAGGATTTTCACACGATTGCTTTAAGTCCTCTTTTTCATAGTGTAGTTGTTGATAAAGATAATCAAGGTCGTTTAATCCAAAGTAAAGATTTCCCGAAATAAGGTTGTATCTTAAACTCACATACTTTACTTTTTGAGAGCAAATCTTATTTAAAACTCCTTCGCTAAGCACAGGTGGATTTCCTCCAAAGGCGTTTATTTCTGCGATAACTTTAGAAATCAAATTGTTTTTTCTGCAATAATCTACGTTTACTAAGGCTAAGCCATCGTTAAAAAAGGGTGCGGAACGTGGAATGCCTAATGCTTTTTTGCCTTTCGTATATGTTGTTTCTACAACGCCCATATACAAATCTGTTAAGTCGGTTTCCCAAAGCGGTTTCAAGTCCCCTACCACTACAACATCGCTATCTAAATACAAAACCTTGTCTAATCCTTCTATTCTTGAGAAAAACACCTTTGCATAAATGGTTTCTAAATGTCTTCCGCAAGAGCACGCTGGTAAATCAAAGGCAATATCCTCAAAATTCACAACAATCAAACTCCTATTGTAGCAAGAACAAAGAGATTCTAACAAATCTATATTTTCTTTACTAATTCCTTTTGAAATAAGATAGACAACAATTTCTTTTTCTTCTTTATTGTTTTCAAAAACCGAGATTAAAGAAACTCCTGTTTGTTCTACATACGCATTGTCGCAAGAATATGCCAAATTCATAAAAAAACAATTTTATTTAATAAGAATATTTTTCTTCAAAGCCTTTTTAACATAAAAAGAACTCAAAAAATAATAAATCAAAAACAAAGTAAAATTAGCAGCAAGCAAAGAGTAAGCAACTCCAATGTAGCCATAGGAAGATGCAGTCAAAGTAAACAATAAATATCCTAAACCATTAATAAGTATAGAAGTGAGAATAGTTATGTAATTCTTTTCAAAATATGTGAAATAGTTAAAGAAAAACAAGTTAAGAGAAGCAAAAATTTGAGAAAGCAAAAGCGGAGGAAGAATTTCCATAATAAGAGAATAATTTTCTGGGAAAACACCCCAAGCAAGCAAAACAAACGCTCCCACATATATTAGAACAGAAAGCAATAGTAGTAATAAAAAAATTCTAAGTCCGTTTTTGTTAGTTTTTTTCTTTAATAACACAAGATTTTTCTCTTGTAAAAAAGTCGGAAGCCATATAAAATTAAACGATTGATAAACAATCACAGGAATTGTTGCTAAAAGAGATGCCAAATTGTAAACACCAACAATTGTTGCTCCGCAATAAAGCATCACAAAGTGTTTATCTCCAAAATTTGTTATAGCATTTAGCAATGCAACAAAAGAAAGAGGTAAACCAATCTTTAATCCCTTATACAAATAATACTTACTAAATTTAAAAGTAAAGTTTTTGCACAAGGCTATTGCGAAGATAAAACACAAAATCAACTCTACAATGTAGGTAACGCTTAGTCTTAGCAAAGCAGCATCAGCATTAGGAGCAGAATATAGCAAAAACAAAGCCAATCCGTTTGCAAAAAAGAAACGAATCAAATTAAAGGCTTGAATATTCTTTATCTTCTCAGCAGCAACAAAGTAATAAGTCAAAAGATTTGAAAGAACCATCGAACACATCGCAACAAGCAAATACGGTCTGTAAGTATCGTAATTAAAATCCTTTACTGCCTGATTGCGATTTATGAGTCCAAAAAAATATTCATCAATACCCGTAAGAGAAATCAAAGAAAAAATCAAAACAAGACTTACAATGAGAGTCAAACTCAAAGTAAACAACATACTACCCTGCTGTTTAGGATTGTTTTTTGTGTCGGCATACAATTTAGGTACAGAGGCGTGAAAACCAAGCGTGAAAACCAAACTCATAGCCATTGCAAAACTATACAAATAGCCATAAATGCCAAATTCATCACGCGTCATCAGATGTAAAAACAAAGGAATCAGCAAAAAATTTGCACCTCTGACCAATACATCAGTAGAAAAAAGTGAAATAAATCGTTTAAAAGATTGACTAAACTGCATTTTACAATTCTATTTCAATGGATTTCAAAACCTTTTTACCAAATCGCTCATTTATCTTATCACACAAGAGAGTTCTTTGCATCATTAATTCCATTCTTAAAGCAGGAGCATTAACGCATACAAACAACACCTTATCGTAAACATAGATTTTCTTTGTCAATTTCTTGATTAAATTTCCTGTAATATCTTCCCACACCTCTATTATCTTACTTTCATTAAAATCTGAGGCGACTCCTATTTTTTCAAAGAAGCTTTCCATTATGTTTATAATAGGTTGCTCGCTTGCCTCTGATAATCCTCGTGGTTTTATATAGTCTTCTTCAAAGAAGGTTCTGTATTTATTCATAATTTGAATATTTTTGTTTTATCTTTCAAAGCCTCACCAATTATTTTTTCGACTCTTTCAAGATGAGTATCCGTAATAAAAACTTGTCCAAAGCGACTTTCTTCCAACAAAGCTAAGATTCTGCTTACCCTTTCAAAGTCAAATTTATCAAAAATGTCATCTAAAAGCAATATTGGTTTGACTTGCATTGTATTTGCTAAGAAATCAAACTGTGCTAACTTCAAAGCTAACAAGAAAGTCTTTTGTTGTCCTTGCGAGGCATGAGTTTTGATTGGCATTGCTTTGAGATTGAAAAGCAAATCATCTTTATGCACCCCAACTGTGGTAAAACCTACAATTTTGTCTTTTTCTCTATTTTCTTTAAGCAAAGAAAGCAAATCTCCCTCAAAGGTCTGATACTCCAAAGTAACTTCTTCCTTATTTTGAGAAATGAATTGATAAAACCTATTCATAGGTTGAAGAAAACTCTCAAAAAAAGCCTTTCTTTTCTCTTGAATAAAACTTCCATAAACCGCAATTTGCTCTTCCCATATTTGTAAATTCATCTCATCAACACAGTGATAAATTTGGAAGGCTTTCAAAAGGCGATTTCTTTGTTCAATTGCTTTGTTGTAACGTATAAGATTTTGAAGGTAAAGCCTATCTTGTTGAGAGATTATTTGATCTACAAACTTTCTTCTCACATCGCTTCCCCCTGTAATTAAGACATGATCATTTGGAGCTATCATTACAGCCGGAATCTTACCAATATGCTCCGAATGACGCGTATATAATTTTCCTGAATGTTTAATTTGTTTTTTTCCCTTATCTTTTAGAGTGCAAGAAATCTTTTCTTGCTCTCCCTTTATAAGATAATCGCCATGCAAGGCAAAGAAATCCGCACCATATCTTATGGAATGAAAATCGTTATGATTAAAAAAACTCTTGCAAAAACTTAGATAATAAATAGCATCAAGCACATTTGTTTTTCCAACTCCGTTGTTTCCCACAAAACAATTAAGTTGCAAAAAATCAAACTCGCTATTTTCTATATTTTTAAAATTAGATATTTTCAGATTTCTCAAGAACATAATCCTTTATCTCCTCCATAAGCCACATAGGTGTAGATGTAGCACCGCTAATTCCTATTTTACCATATTTTTTCAGCAAATTCAAATCAATATCCTCCTTTCCTGAAATAAAAAACGTGTCTTGCTTGTGTTGTTTACAAAATTCGTAAAGATAAGTCCCGTTAGAAGAATGCTTACCACTAACAAACAAAACCGCATCTACACTATCGGCAAATTCCAACAATGTTTTTGTTCGAGAAGCCATTCTTTTGCAAATAGAATCCGTAACAAAAAAGTTTTCATTTCCCAACTCAAGCATTTTTTCCTTTATAATCACAATAAGTTTTTCAAACTCTTCCTTATTTTTTGTGGTTTGAGAAAAAAGATATGTCGTTTTTCTAAAATCCAAAGCCTCAATATCTTTTTCTGAACTTATGACTATTGCTGAGTTTTCTGTCTGTCCAACAAGCCCTATCACCTCTGCGTGTCCTTGTTTTCCGAAAATCACAATTTGAGAATTAGACTTATCCATAGAATCATAAGCCTTCTTTACATCTTTTTGTAGTTTTAGAACGATAGGACAAGTTGCATCAAAAATTTCTATTTGATTTTCTTTCGCAAGAGCGTATGTTGAAGGAGGTTCGCCGTGAGCCCTTATCATAACCCTACAAGAGTGCATTTTTTCCAAGTCTTTTACATCTATAATTTTAAGACCAAGTTTTTCAAGTCTGCTAATTTCCATAGAATTATGCACCAATTCTCCAAGGCAATAAAGCTCGCCATATTTATTTAAGCAGTCCTCACACATTTGAATCGCAGACACTACTCCAAAGCAAAAGCCTGCTTCTTTTTCTATTAAAACCTCCATATTCAAAAGGGAATTTTATTTGCAAAGGTAAATATTTTTGTAATTTTGACGCCTAAAAACTATAAGAATGATTGAATTTAAACCCATAAATCCTAAGGATAGAGAAATTTTTGAGCAGTTTTATCCTTACAAAAACATACAAAACGCCGAATCTTCCTTTGCTAACCTTTGCGGCTATTCGTTTCTCTACCACGGAGAATATGCAATAATTGACAATTGCTTAGTTACAAGAATACACTTTGAGAAAGACAAAAACATTTGCTATCATTACCCCATAGGAGAGGGCGAAAAGGACCATATTATTGAAAAACTAATTCTTCTTTCCAAAGAAAACAATCAACAAATGAGCATAATTTGCGAAACAAAGCAAAGAAAATCTTGTTTTGCACACCAATTTGAAATAAAAGAAGAAAGAAATTTTTACGATTATCTTTATTTAAGAGAAGATTTACAAGAGTTAAAAGGCAAGAAATTCCAGCCTAAGCGAAACCATATTAACAAATTCACCAATAAATACAAGTGGAGTTTTGAGATACTAAATTCTGAGAATTGTTTTCAATGCTTAGAGCTTCTCAATCTATGGCAAGAGCAAGCCATAGAAAAGACTCCTGAGTTAAAAAGCGACTATGAAAAAGAGAAAAAGGTGATTAATTATTTTTTTTCTAACTTTGAGCAACTAAATCTCTTTGCAGGAGCAATCAAAGTTGAAGAAAAAATTGTAGCATTCAGCATAGGCAGTAAAATAAACGACAACACTTTCGATGTCCACATAGAGAAAGCAGATAGAAATTACGAGGGAGCCTTTGCTCTTATCAACAGAGAAATGGCTCTTCACATAGATAAAAACTATATTTACATAAATCGTGAAGAAGATTTAGGCATTGAGGGATTGAGAAAAGCCAAATTGAGTTACAATCCCATAAAATTAATTGAAAAATATTTTGCAATACTAAAATGATACAAATACAACAACAAGCAAAAGAGCTTTGGCACAAAACCTTTGGCGATTCCAAAGAATATATTGACAAGTTTTTTAACCTATACTTCAAAGAAGGTAATTTCTTTCACATAAGTGAAAATGGAAATCTTCTATCTATGCTTTTCGCAACGCATCATAGACTAAAAATCAACGATGAAATACTGCCTATTGCTTACATTGGAAGCGTATGCACCGTAGAGAGCCACAGAAATCAAGGCTTAGCAAACGCCCTTATGCAAAAGGCTGAAAAAAAGCTAAACAATCTTGGTAAAAAGGCTGTCATTTTGATTGCAGCACACGAGGGTTTAGTTCCCTTTTATGAGAAAATGGGTTATAAACTATGTGGAATAGAGGGCATAAACAAGACTTTTTTCAATCAGATTAAGGAAGGCAACAACCTATCGGCATATAGAATTGAGAAAACAACGAATTTTGACTTTGAGTTTATAAACCAAGTACAGAAAAAGCGAAATAATTGCATAATTCACTCTGAAACAACTCTTCATCTTTATACAATTACAGATTATGATATAATAAACCTTTACAAAGGCGAAGAAATCTTGGCTCAATGCGTGGCAATTACCGACACAAAAACGATAGAGGTTTTGGATTGTTTTTGTTTTGAGAATGAAACTGCGGAAATATTCGCAAAAGAGATTTCAAAAAAATATGAAAAAGACGTTATCTTAAAATATTTTCCAGAAAAAGAAAATATAACTCCTTCAACTATTGAAATGATTAAGCCTTTGGAGAGTCTAAATCAAAGCCTTCCTAATGAGGTGTTTATGAGTTTGAATTTAGACACTTAGAAAAGTGAAAAAAAAGTCTAAGAAAAAAAATATTTTTCCTAAGAAAAAATTTATTTTTCCTAAGAGATATTTTTCGTTTTCTTAGACTTTTTAAAACCAACAGCCAATATTGATTGTCAATACCTTATCCGTAGTGAAAATAGTCTTTAATTTTTTGTTAAAAAAGGGATAATCGTAACCTAAGCGAAAGTATAATTTATTGAAAAGCTCTATTCCTGCCATTGCAGAAAGGCTCCAAACTTGAAAAGTCTTAGAAGAAATTCCATACTCTCGTAAATCTTTCCACGAAAGCGAATAAGTAGCCCCTGCTCCAAGAAATCCTTTAAAATATGGCAAACCTAATTTCCATTTTGCATAGATTGGCAATTTAAAATTAGAGAATCGCTCCGAAAAACTGCCTGTTTGATATTGAAATGCTTTGTTTTCATAAATCATATCTACCTCTGCTCCTACTCCAATAAAGGGAATGGTAAATTCTGTCATAAGTCCTGCATTCAAGGGTGAGGTTTCCAAAATATTTGCTTGTGGAGAAAATCCTGCTACTAAGCCTGCGCGAAAAGAGTCCGATTGTGCATTTGACAAAAATGAAAATGCAAAAAATAAGACTAAGAAAATATTTTTTTTCATATTAGATTAAGTTTTTTTTTATACCTTTGTATTATGAAAAACGTTTGCATTTGTTTTTTATTATGTGTGCTTTCATTTGCAAGTCATTGTCAAACTTTGCGTTTTGAGCAAAACAAGGGTCAATGGGATAGCAATATTTTCTTTAAAGCACGTTTACAAAATGGGGCTGTGTTTGTTGAAAACAACGGAGTGGTGTTTTATTTAAACGATGTAAAGAAACACCAAGAGAAAAAGACAAATTCTGCTCACGCCTTCAAGATTGAGTTGGTAAATTCTTTGCAAGCCGAGATTAAAACCCATAATCTCCTACCCGCTTACTCGAATTATTTTTTAGGAAACGACCAAAGCAAATGGGTAAGCAAAGTGGAGGCTTATCAAGAGCTTGTTTATGAAAATATTTACAATAATATAGATTGGAAAATCTATTCAAAGGACTTTGAACTCAAACACGAATTTATTGTAAAGCCTGGTGGAAATGCCGAAATCATTGCCTTGGATTATAAGGGGCTTGATAATCTCAAACTAAAAAACGAAGAATTGGTAATGGAAACGTGTTTGGGAGAAATAATTGAAGCAAAACCATACGCTTTTCAAATAATTAATGGAAAGCAAACAGAGGTTAAGGTTGAGTTTGTTTTGAAAGACAATAGGGTTTCTTACAAAATAGGTAGTTATGACAAGAGTTTGCCTTTGATTATTGACCCTACTTTAATTTTTTCTACCTATTCGGGAAGTACTGCCGACAATTGGGGTTTTACCTCTACTTATGATTCTTACGGAAACCTTTATTCGGGAAGTATTGTTGATGGAATAGGTTATCCAACTACGTTAGGGGCTTTTGTAGATACCTATGCGGCAGCGTGGGACTGTGCTATAAGCAAATTTAGTCAAGATGGTAGTCAATTAATCTTTTCAACATATTATGGAGGTAATTACAGCGAAATGCCTCACTCAATGATTATCAATCAATATGACGAATTGGTACTTATGGGAACAACAGGTAGTACTAATTTTCCTATTACTGACTATGCTTTTTCTCAGACTTTCTCCTCGGGAAGTGCTATTACATACGATGGGACTGTGGTTTTTCCTTTTGGGGTTGATATTTATGTTAGTAGGTTTTCAGATGATGGAACGGTTTTGCAAGCCTCTACCTACGTTGGCGGTAATCAAAATGATGGGCTTAATTATAGGGAAATTTACAACGCAAGTCAGATGATTGCTTACGTTGGTAATGATTCTCTTTATGCAAATTATGGCGATGGTGCAAGAGGAGAATTAATCACTGACGACCAAAACAATGTTTATGTAGGGACTACTACTTTCAGCGCTGACTTTCCTGTAACTCAAAACGCTTTTCAAACCTCGTTTGGCGGAATGCAAGAGGGCGTTGTTTTCAAATTGGACTATGAGTTGCGTAATATGATTTTTTCTTCTTTCATCGGAGGTAGTCAAGACGATGCTGTCTTTTCTATTGACGTGGATACTAATTATAATCTTTACGTTACAGGTGGCACGCTCTCTAATAATTTTCCTATTACTAATGGGGCTTATGATTCGGTGTTAGATGGTGGTGCTACTGATGGTTTTTTGGCATTGATTTCCTATGATGGTAATGATTTATTGGCCTCAACTTTTTTTGGAAGCAATATGTTTGATTTGTCTTTCTTTGTAAGGTGTGATAGAAATGGTTATCCTCATATTTTTGGTCAAACAAAGGCTGAGGGAAGTGATTTGGTTTTTAATGCGGCTTATAATATTCCTAATTCGGGACAGTTTATTGCAAAATTTGAACCTAGTTTAAATTCTTTGGTATGGAGTACCGTTTTTGGAACTGGTAATAATCAAATTAATATCTCGCCAACAAGTTTTGCCGTTGATGTGTGTGGAAGAGTTTATGCGGCAGGTTGGGGACGTTTGTTTAAATATATTGTTCCTACTTCTACACAGGTTTTTGGAACTATGAATATGCAGGTAACAAATGATGCTTATCAATCAACTACTGACGGACAAGATTTTTATATAATGTCTATTACTCACGACGCTTCTGTGCTTGATTATGCTACTTTCTTTGGTGAGTATTCTACCTCTGCAACACATGGAAATGACCACGTAGATGGTGGTACTTCTCGCTATGATAAGTATTCTAATCTCTATCAAGTGGTTTGTGCCTCTTGCATGGGAAGTCAAAATTTTCCGATTACGCCAAACGCATGGAGCAGTTCTAATCTTTCAAGCAACTGTAATATGGCGGCATATAAGTTCCAAATTCACGATGACTTTGCCGTGGCAGATTTTACCTCGCCTGCTTATGTTTGTTTTCCTGATAGTGTGGATTTTATCAATATCGGACGTGGAGATAGCTTTCTTTGGGATTTTGGTGATGGCACTTTCTCTTCTCTGTCTTCGCCTTCGCATTATTATCAAGAGCCAGGAATTTATGATGTTAGGCTTATTGCTTACAAAAATTATGGTTGCATTGCCTCAGATACGATTACAAAACAAATTATCTTGCTTGACTCCTCTGTGGATACTATTCCCGAAATAAGAGCTTGTGAGGGAGATTTGGTTCAGATAGGAATACAACCTGTTTTGCAAGATAGCGTAAGTTTTCAGTGGATTCCAAGTGATGGATTGACTAATGCAAATTTGCCAAATCCGTATGCAGTTGTTTCAGAAAATAGAACTTATCGTTTAGTTATTACAAATCAATATTGTTCTGATACTTTGGTGCAACAAATCTTTACAAGCCCTATAGAAAACCTTAATTTGATAACTCAAAATGTTAGTTGTCCGCAAGAAAGTGATGGTTTTGCTTTGGTTGATAGTGAATTTGATAGTTTAATTATTAGTTACTCTTGGAGTAATGGGCAAATGGGCGTGGATTCTATTGGGGGGTTGTCCGTAGGTAATTATTCGGTTTTGGTGGAAGATGTTTTTGGGTGTAGTTTTGAAGAAAACTTTTCTATAAGTAGTGTTTCGGAATTGAATATTAATATTTCGGTGGACTCAAACGCTTGCGGAAATTCGTGTAATGGGCAAATACATATTTTAGCTCAAAATGGTGTGGAGCCTTATAGTATTATATGGTCGGATTCTTCTCTTAATGGTTTTGATTTGACTGGTTTGTGTGATGGTGTCTATGTTTTTGAAATGCAAGATGCACAAGGTTGCTCGGTAAGTGATACAATAATTTTAGAAAGCTTATACAACATTTCTACTTCTATTAGAAAAACTGATAATAATTGTGAACAGGGTTGTGGAGCAACGGCTGTTGTTGAGGCAAGTGG
This sequence comes from uncultured Bacteroidales bacterium, assembly GCA_937906975.1. GTDB lineage: Bacteria > Bacteroidota > Bacteroidia > Bacteroidales > P3 > Onthomorpha. The sequence continues at coordinate 10,961 of CALCUN010000140.1, read as the reverse complement.
CGGAACGCTTCCTTATTCTTATCTTTGGTCAAATTCTCAAACGACTTCTTCTATAGAGGACTTGTGTTGCGGGGTTTATTATGTTGAAATTACAGACTCAAATCAATGCACCGCAATAGATTCTGTTGAAATTTCTTATACAAACACTCTTAGCAATATACAAATCAATGCAAGTCATACAAGAGTCTTTGATGGTGAGCAGATAACTCTTAGTGTGGATTTCATTCCTAATATGTATTATTATTGGACTCCGAGCGAAAATCTTTCTTCTCCTCTATCCTACACCACAAACGCTACTGTATATGAGTCGGGCTTTTATTTTGTTACTGTAACTGATAATCACGGTTGCGAGGTTAAGGATAGTGTTTTTATAGAAGTTGATATTGTAAATTGTGAACGTCCTAATATTTATGTTCCTAATGTTTTCACTCCTAATAATGATGGAAAAAATGATATTGTCTTTGTAAAGGGTGAGTGGATTGAGAGTTTTGAGTTTGAAGTCTTTGACCGCTGGGGAGAAACTGTGTTTTTTACCGACAAATTAAGCGAGGGCTGGGACGGAACCTTTAATGGCAAAGATTGTGATGCGGCAGTGTATTTTTATAGATTGAGTGTAAATTGTGCAGGTGGTAAGAAATTTGTGGAAGGTGGCGACATTACTTTAATAAGATAAACAATGGCAAAAAAAAATAAATATTACGTAGTTTGGAGTGGTAAGAAAATTGGAGTTTTTGACTCTTGGAAAGATTGCGAGCAAAGCGTCAAAGGTGTAGAAGGTGCAAAATACAAATCTTTTGACACATTAGCAGAAGCAGAGCAAGCATTTAATGATTCGCCTAATAAGTTTATCGGACAAAAGCAAAAGAAGACAACTGTTTTACAATCATCTCTAACTGCAAATCTTCCAATTTATGAAAGCATTTCAACAGATGCTGCTTGCAGTGGCAATCCTGGTGTGATGGAATATAGAGGTGTTTACACCAAAACAGGAGATACGCTTTTTTATTATAAACATAAACGAGGAACTAATAACATTGGAGAATTTCTTGGCATAGTTCATGGTCTTTCTTATTTGAAAAAGCATAATTTGCCTCACCCTCTTTACACCGATAGCAAGACTGCTATTGCTTGGGTAAAGCAAAAGAAATGTAAAACAAAACTTACGCCCGATGAAAGTAACGAAGATTTGTTTGATTACATTCATCGAGCGGAACAATGGTTAGAAAACAATTCCTATTCTACAGAAATCTTAAAATGGGATACTGAATCCTGGGGAGAAATCCCAGCAGACTTCGGACGAAAGTAGTTATTCTTCTATCGGAAGCTCTTCAAAATAATCTGTCTTATACAAAGAATATTTTATTTTCTTGTCTTCTCCTATTGAATAATAGTATTCGTGATTTCCTCCCGTCTTTTCTTTTACGTATTTATTCATTAAGAAATTGTACATATATCTTGCAGTTAATGCTGCTGTTTTATCTGCTATGATATAGGCATCATTAGGATTTAAAAGCGACAATTCGTAATCGGCATACTTCTTTCCTTCAACGTCTTCTGTGTATCCAGAAAATTCATCTGTTATTTCGTGGCTAATAAACAATAGTTTTCTACTTGTTGTATCAGCCCAATTATATTCTAACCATACATTCATTCTCAATCCTGTAAGTGTTTTATAATAAGTCGTTGAATCGGTATAGTATTTTCCTGTTAGGCTATCTACAACTGTGAACTCCTCCAATTCTATTTGAGAAACATTTACCGTATTGAAACGTCCTATAATTTTACTTACTAAATATTCTTGACGATATATAGTAAATCCGTAACGTCTTAGCTCTTTTATTAAACTATTGTTATAGATTTTCAAAATCTCTTCTTGATTTACTTTGTCTATAATGCGAGTATATTTTTTTCTTAACTCATCTTGCAAATCTTTTTCTAAGCTTTCAAATCCAAACATTCGGTTAATATTGTCATTAACCAAAGAAATTCTGTCATCAAATGTTAGATAAATCAATTGATTCTTAGAGGTTGTTTGTTGATTGTTTAAGAATTTTTTTACTATCTCTTGACCTCGCACCTCTATTGTAAGAAATGTGCTAACAACTAATAATATTGCTAATATTTTTCTCATATTTATTATGTTTTTTAAAACAATGAACCTTGCATAGTTTCGCCTTCGTTTAGCTCACTGTTGTATTCTTCAATTTCTTCTTGTTCTTGCTCAATTTCTTCCTCTTCTATATATTCCAAAGGCTCAAGAAATTCCACCTTAACATTAGAATCCTTTTCTATTCTCTTACCCTTAGCTTTATATTTCTTTATATCGTCAAGTTTTTCTACTTCTAACTCTTTTTCTCCTACCTTAACAACAGGCAACCAATCGTAACTAATATTTACAAGCTTTGCTCCCTCTTGTTCTTCAAAGACATCAATTTTCTTATTGCTTAATTCAGGAACAAATCTCTTTAAATACAAACTATCAGTCTCCTTTTCGATATAGAAAACCGATAAAGGCTTATTCTTTTTCAGCTTTTCAATAAGAATTAAATCGTCATCAAAATGCAAAGACAAGTCATAGCCTGTTATTCTGTAAGCACCCGAAGAGTAGAATGTAAGAATCTTATCATCTTTGCTAAATTCGCCAAGATATACTCCGTTTCCATCGGCATTTAATCGCTTAATAGCAGAGTCAAACCATATTTTTCTTGCACTAAGTGTTGAAACCCCTTCTGTTCTCTTAGTAACGGAAGTGATAATTCTTGAAGACAAGGTGTTTCCTTTTGAAGTTCTTGATTTTATTGCAAGAGTTGCAAAATCATATTCCATCTTATGAGTTCTCATTCTTAGAGCTGGTTTAAGATTTATATTAACTCTTTCAGCCTCTCCGTTAGGATTCACACTCAAATAAACAATCTTTGAACCCTTTGTGCCTTGCGTTAAATCATATTCCTTTCCGCGGATAATAGATGAAATATTAAATCTCTTAACATAAAACTTACCAAAAGCCCCGTCTTGATATATTAAATTATATGTCGTTCTATCATCATTTTTCCTAAACACGCCAACATGAATTAGCTTCTTTCCAAGATATTCTTTCTCTTGAACTTTTTTCACAACAAAGGTTCCATCTTTTCTTATCGCAATCACATCATCAAGTGTAGAACAATCCTCAACGTATTCATCGCCTTTGAGTTTGTAACCTACGAATCCTTCTGCGTAATTGCAATAAAGCTTTTCATTTGCCACAGCAACAGTTGCCTCTTGTATGTAATCAAATGAGCGAATCTCGGTTTTTCTTTCTCTTTCTTTGCCAAATTTTGTTTTAATTCTTTCAAAATAAGCAATAGCGTATGCAATAAGATTATCCAAATCGTGCTTTACTGCCTTAATATCGTCCTCTATTGCAAGAAGTGTGTCATCTGCCTTATCACTATTGTACTTTGAAATTCTATCTATTGGAATTTTTCTCAGTCTATGTATATCATCTGTTGTGATTGGACGAAGAAGATTTTTCACAAACGGAGCTAATCCCTTGTCTATTTCAGAATCTATTTCCGCATCGCTTTTACATTTTTCCATTCTTTTGTAAACGCCCTCTTTAATAAAGATTTTCTCCAGCGAAATCCAATTCCATTTTTCGTTTAGCTCACCTAATTCTATTTCCAACTCTCTTTTAAGAAGGTTTACTGTGTTTTGAGTTGAAACCTTTAAGATTTCTGAAACAGAAGCAAAGCGTGGTTTTTCGTTTTCAATAACACAAGAGTTTGGAGATAGGCTAATCTCACAATCAGTGAAAGCATAAAGTGCGTCAATCGTTTGGTCAGGAGAAGTATCGTTTGGAAGAGAAATTCTAATCTCAACCTCGCTTGCAGTATTGTTGTCAATCTTTTTAATTTTTAATTGATTCTTATCGCAAGCCTTTACAATGGAATCAATAAGTGAGTCAGCCGTAACAGTAAAAGGCACTTCCGTAATAACAAGTGTTTTATTATCCACTTGTTTTATGCGAGCTCTCACTCTCAAACGCCCACCTTGTAATCCATCGTTATACTTCTCTACGTCCATTAGCCCACCTGTTGGGAAATCTGGATAGATTACAAAATCCTCTCCTTTCAATATCGCAATGGAAGCATCAATCAATTCATTAAAGTTATGAGGTAGTATTTTACAAGCAAGACCTACCGCAATACCTTCCGCTCCTTGTGCAAGCAACAAAGGAAATTTCACAGGCAATGTGTCAGGCTCTTTATTTCTTCCGTCATACGATGGGTGCCAACTTGTAGTTTTTGGATTAAACACCACTTCCAAAGCAAATTTTGAAAGTCTTGCTTCAATATAACGCGGTGCGGCTGCTCCATCTCCCGTAAGAATATTTCCCCAGTTACCTTGACAATCAATTAAAAGGTCTTTTTGTCCCATTGTAACTAAGGCTCCTGCTATTGAAGAGTCGCCATGAGGGTGGTATTTCATGGTATTTCCCACTATGTTGGCAACTTTGTTGTATCTTCCATCATCTAATTCTTTCATTGAATGGAGAATACGTCGTTGAACAGGCTTTAAGCCGTCGTTTATATGAGGAACGGCACGCTCTAATATGACATAAGAAGCATAATCCAAGAACCAATCTTGGAACATACCTCTTATAGAAGTTATTTTATGAGTATTTTCTTCCATCTCTAAGAAGTAATGTTAAAATTCTACTTTTGGTGCATTTTCTGCTCCTGATTGTGCTTCAAAATATGGTTTTTTGTCAAATCCAAACATAGAAGCAAACAAACTATTAGGGAAACGTCTTACGCTTGTGTTGTATTCGTTTACCACATCTGAGTAACGTTGTCTTTCAACCGCAATTCTGTTTTCTGTTCCTTCAAGTTGCGATTGTAATTCCAAGAAATTTTGATTTGCTTTCAAGTCAGGATATTTCTCAACCACGATATTCAATCCTCTAATTGCAGAAGAAAGATTTTCTTGGCTTTGTTGGAAATTATTCAACTGCTCTTGTGTCATATTTTCTGCATCAATCTTTACTTGCGATGCTTGATTTCTTGCTTCAATTACCTTTAATAAAGTAGCCTCTTCGTGAGAAGCATAACCCTTTACTGTGTTTACTAAATTAGGTATTAAATCCATTCTTCTTTGATATTGACTCTCTACCTTAGACCATTGTTTTGAACAATTTTCATCTTTAACCACCAAACCATTGTAAACACTAACGCCCCAAGCAACAAGAATTACAACAACTGCTGCCACAATAATAATAGGGATAAACTTTTTCTTCATATTCTTTCTTTTATTAAAATTACCAATTCATTGTTTTAGAAGCGTCCGCCACCGCCTCCACCACCAGAGAAGCCACCTCCCCAACTGCCTCCGCCAGAAAATCCTCCGCCAAAGCCACTTCCGTGTCCCATTCCGCCAACAATCACTCCTGCTCTTCTTGGAATTTCGCTATCAATGTAAGAAATATGATTGCAATTCTTGCAACGATAGGTCTTTCTCATTATTCCATTTCTAAAAGAGGTAGGATATTTCAATACTTTCTCTGATTGCTTATAACAAGCCTTTGCCCTGCAAGAAGGACAATCGCTATAACTTGTCAATATCTTATCGTATGGATAAATAACCGTGTTACCACAGCTCTCACATAGCCAAACATCATAATTTTTACTACCAATCTCCTCTTCAATCTGTGCTTTACGGCTAAGATATGCGTCTTCTTCTTTTTCCGATAGCAGTCTCATATCCTTGCCACAGCTACATTTTACTTTCGCTTTTTTGATTCTTTTTATAGCATAAAGATAAATCCAAGCAAGCAAAAGCAATAGGCCTGGCAAAAACACAATTCCTATAATTATCCACGGCAAAGATTTTTGTTTTATCGCCTTAATTTTTTCTAATTTATAGTTATTATTTATGTGAGAATACTGCTTGTAAATCACAAGAAAAGCAACGAGAAAAAAAGTCAAAGAAAAAATAAAATAAGTCAAAGAAAAAAAATTTTTTTTCTTAGGAATATTTTTATTTTCCTTAGAGATTTTTTCATAGTCTTTTTCAAGCAAATTCACAACCTGAGAAACACCCGCCAAAAAGCCCTCGTCCCATTGTCCTTGCTTGAAATAAGGAGCCATATATCTGTTTACAATTCTTGAAGACAAAGCATCGGTCAAAATTCCCTCAACACCATAACCTGTTCTTATAAAAACCTCTCTTGAGGCCTTTGTAAGCATAATTATAACTCCGTTATCCTCTCCTTTTTTCCCGATTTGCCATTTGTCAAACAACTCCATTGATAAATCTCTTGCAGAAGTAGTTTCCTCTCCCTCAAGTGCAACAACAGCAATCTCTATTCCTGTTTTTTGATTTAAAGCATGCAAAGTTTTATTTATCTTATCGGTTGCAGAAGAAGAAAGTATTCCATCTTGATTTGCCACATAACATTGAGCACAACTTGTTTTAGGATTTGGAATCTGCTCAAGAGAAAAAGCAAACCCCCTATTTAGTCCAACAAAGCATAAAAATATTAAGAATAAGATATACTTTCTCATAATTTTTCCTTAGAAATTGACAGACAAAAGTAACATTTTTTTTTGAATTAACGCAAATTTTACTACTTTTGCACTCTTAAAAATAAAATAAATCAAAGAAATTATGTCTGAATTTGAAAGAATCAAATGTTTAATCATAGGCTCTGGCCCAGGAGGCTATACAGCTGCAATTTATGCTGCAAGAGCAGATTTAAAACCTGTTGTTTTAGAAGGTATGCAAGCAGGTGGACAATTGACAATCACAACAGAAATTGAAAATTTCCCAGGCTACCCTGAAGGAGTTGAAGGAAGCGAAATGATGGAACAAATAAAACAACAAGCTATGCGTTTCGGAACAGAAGTTCGCTCAGAAGTAGTTGTAAAAGCTGACTTCTCTTCACGTCCTTTTAAAGTAGAAACTGACAATGGCAGTAAGATAGAGGCAGAATCTGTAATCATAGCAACAGGAGCAAGTGCAAGATGGTTAGGACTTGAAAGCGAACAAAAATTTATGGGCATGGGAGTTTCTGCATGTGCAACTTGCGATGGTTTCTTCTACAGAAATCAAGAAGTTGCCGTAGTTGGCGGTGGCGACACTGCGTGTGAAGAAGCTTCTTACCTTGCAAACATTTGCACAAAAGTGTATTTGATTGTTAGAAGAGACGAATTGAGAGCTTCAAAAGCGATGCAAGAAAGAGTTTTATCGAATCCAAAAATTGAAGTTGTGTGGAACCACAAACCAAACGAAGTTTTGGGAGATGATAGTGGCGTAACAGGATTCCGTTTAGAACACTCACAAACAGGAGAGTTAAAAGAAATCGCTGTAACAGGTATTTTCCTTGCAATAGGTCATAAACCAAACACAGATTTCCTTGCAGGACAAATAGAATTGAACAAAGAAGGATACATAATCACACAAGACAAGAGCTCAAAGACTAACATAGAAGGAGTTTTCGCAGCAGGAGATGTTTGCGACCCTACTTATCGTCAAGCAATCGTTGCAGCAGGAAGCGGATGTAAAGCAGCAATGGACTGCGAACGTTTCTTATTAGCTAATCCATTAGCATAGATAAATGCACCCAAAGAAAAGATTTATCTTATCTTTAATAATATTTGCAATTAGTCTTCCTTTTCAAATTTTTGCACAAAAAGAAAAGGAAGACTCTCTGCATATATCGAATATTTACTTTAAATCCGATAGCAAGTCTTTTTTAATTGACTCTGTATTTAAGATAGAAAACGATTTATATTCATCTCACAGAGTTGATGCAACGAAAGAAATCAGCACCTCTTTCTATCAAACTCTCTCTACACTTGGAGGAGCAAGCCAATCTTTAGAATACAAGTCTCAAACAAGCACTTACGATTTTCTTCCTAATCTTTTTCAACCTTATTTCCACACATTAGAAAACATAAACTTTTATCAACTAAGCAATCCTTATAGTTTATTGAAATATTCCAGCGACATAAATTCTTCGCAATACTTTACAATAATCCATGCTCAAAACTTAGCAAAAGGATTGAACGTAGCGGTGAAATATGATGTGAATTACGCAGACGGAGTCTTTGCTACATCGGAAGTAATGAACCAATTTTTTGATTTAACTACAAACTATATTTCAAAAAATGGAAGATATAGAGCATTATTATCTTTCATTAGAAACCGTGCTTACGTCAATGAAAACGGTGGAATCTTACATGATAGTCTTTGGTTAAACCAATCTTATTCCAAACCCGAAACCTACCCTACTCATTACACATCTGCTTACAGCCAATACAAGAATTACAACTTCGCCCTTACACAACACTACCTTTTAAGCAAAGAAAGAAATCTTGGAGCAATAAGTCATCAAATTATTTACGACAATCTCAAAAGAGTATTCAATGATTTAGAAATCTTAGAAGGAGATTCCCTCTCCCAAACCAACATAGAAAACACCCTATCGTGGACAAACAAAACATCTAATAAAGAAAACTTTTTCATTCCCCTAAACATAGGAATCACACATAGGCTTTTATCTTACAGCAACACAGATTCTTATTTCAAAAATCAAGTTTCGCCATTTGCAAGTGTAGGATTAAACGTAAAAAACTTTGATTTAGAAGGAAAATACACCTATATACTTTCGGAAAACTCTACAAACGAACACCAAGCCTTAATAAAAGCCTCTTATAAAGAGAAAATCTCTTTGCAAGCCGAACAAAACAAAGCCTACGGCAACTATTTTTTCAGATATTACAGCAAAATAAATCCAACACTTACCAATAGCATAAAACTAAAATACGACACAAAAAATCTACTCTTAGACCTAACTTACCACCAAGTTGAAAACGCAACCTATTTAACACAAAACTTAGACATAGTTCAAGTTTCCAAAAAAGCAAACCTGCTTCAAGCAAAAGCAGTCTATAATTATAACATAGGAATCTTTAACGCAAAAGGACAAGTATTGTATCAAAAAACCGATAACACAGATGCAATACGCCTTCCCGAAGTGCAAGCAAAAGCAAGCCTTGCTCTAAAAGTCAATCTCTTTGGAGGAAAAATGACAAGCTTGTTTGGAGTAGATTTAAACTACTTCTCGGCATATTATGCTGATGTTTACAATGCAAAAACTGGCTTTTTTGTGCGTCAAGACGAAGAATTGATAGGCAATTACGTGTATGCAGATATTTTTGCCAACATAAAAATATCACAATGCAACCTATTCATCTGCCTTGAACACCCATACGCAGGATTATTCTCAAACAATTATTTCTCCTCTCCATACTATCCTCACACAGGACTTAACTTCCGTTGGGGATTATCATGGGAACTTTGGAATTAAACCTTTTATTTTTTTAAATAATAAAGAAGAAAATGAATAATATTCAAAAACATGAAGATATTCTTTTTGAACATATTTCCAATTTAATAGAACAAACTCGCAAAAACATAGTAACAACTATTAACACCGCAGAAGTGTACACTAAATTTGGCATTGGGAAATATATTGTAGAAAACGAACAAAAAGGAGACAAAAAATCTCAATACGGAAAAGAGGTTTTACAAAATCTATCAAAAAAATTAACCGAACGTTTTGGTGAAGGGTGGTCATATTCTAATTTAAGACAAATAAGACAATTTTATTTAGCATATAGAAATTTGACAAACACTGTCTGTCAAATTGAAAACGACAAATCAATAGAAGAAAACAACATAAGAAATATACAATTCACTCTTTCTTGGTCTCATTATCTTATTTTGATGCGTATAGAAAATTTAGAAGCTCGAAACTTTTATGAAATTGAATGTAGAGAACAACAATGGAGCGTAAGACAATTAAGCAGACAAGTAGGAAGTAGCCTTTATGAACGCTTAGCTTTAAGTAGAAACAAGAAAGAAATTTTACGATTATCAAACGAAGGACAAAAGATAGAAAAGCCTGCTGATATTATAAAGAATCCTTTAACATTAGAATTTTTAGGATTAAAGCCTGATGTTACTTATTCAGAATCAAAATTAGAAAATGCTATTATTGGAAAATTGCAAAATTTCTTATTGGAACTTGGAAAAGGTTTTCTTTTTGAAGCAAGACAAAAACGTTTTACGTTTGATGAACAAAATTTCTATGTTGATTTAGTTTTTTATAATAGATTGCTTCAATGTTATGTGCTAATTGATTTAAAAACAGATAAACTTGCTCATCAAGATTTAGGTCAAATGCAAATGTATGTCAATTATTATGATCGCTATGTAAAGCAAGATTTTGAGAATCCTACAATTGGCATTTTGCTTTGTGAAGAGAAAAATGATGCTCTTGTAGAATTAACATTGCCAAGTAATGCAAATATTTACGCTTCTGCTTATCAATTATATCTTCCTGACAAGAATCTTTTACAAAAAAAGCTAAAAGAATGGATTGAAGAGTTTGAAGAAACCGAAAATTAATGTTATGCCTGTTAGATTAAGTAAGATAGTTAAAGAAGTAAATGTTGGTGTTTCTACGCTGGTGGATTACTTGCGCAAAGAAGGCATCGAAGTGGAGAACGATCCTAACGTAAAGGTTTCGGACGAAGCTTATGCCCTTTTGTGGAAGAAATTCGGCAAGGGCGAAATGCCTACCAAGAAGAAAGAAATGCCTAAGCAGGAAGCGCCTGTGGAAGAACCTAAAAAGGAAGAAGCCAAGCCCGAACCTGCTCCTGAACCCGAACGTCCGCACTTCAAGCCGCTGGGCAAAATCGATTTGGATGCCATCAATCATCCTAAGAAAGCCGAGCCTGTGAAAGAAGAAGTGAAGGAGCCCGTGGTGGAAGTATCCGAAGTAAAAGTGGAAGCTGAACCCGTGGTAGAAACGCCTGCTCCTGTTAAGGAAGAGGCTCCCGCTCCTGCGCCCGCTCCCGTCAAGGAAGAAGTGAAGGCTCCCGTAACCCCCAAGAGGAGATTCCGTTGAATCC
>CALCUN010000139.1 GCA_937906975.1 uncultured Bacteroidales bacterium | reverse complement strand
GAATCATTTTGGGCAAATCATTGTTCAGAAAAGACTCCCCTTGAAAATACAAGTTAAGGTACATCAAGTAGGGTGACAAAGCATCAACTGCGTACGAAAAGGCTTGATACGATAATTTTTGGGCCTTTTTATCGATTTGATGCCTTCCTGTAGGGCACTGCGGACAAGACAAGTTACAATAGTTAGCAGGTTCAATAGAGGCGGCGTATGGATACCCTACTATGCGGGTATTTCCGCATAAGACTGCACGCATATACGAGCCTAACAATTTAGCTAAATTGCCAAACCGTTTGGCAGATAACCACGATAATGGATAATTAATCATTGCACAAAATTCCACAATAAAGAAATGCTTACGAAAAAAAATATGTTAATATTTATAAATATTACTAACCAAAATAATAATCCTTCCTTTCACCTTTACCTCTGCCACAAAAGCATGACGTTCAATAGAGAACTTATAAGTATTGGATTTAGCATCAATATTCAAATTCTTAACCATTCTATCCAAAGCCATATACCCGATATTATGACGAGTATCTTCATATTCTGAACCTGGATTACCTAAACCTATTATCAAATATTTCATAACAAAAAAATCAAAGGCTGTACAAAAGTACAGCCTTGTTTATAATCAAATTTTAGAAATTTATTATCTACCTGCTGAAGCACGAGTAGGTTTAACCCAAACTACAACACTTGATTTAACGTCTAACAATTCAACTTTATCTATGTTGATTTGTTCAACCTTAACACCTTGTGCAATTTCTAATCCAGAGATAGAAACTTCTGCATATTGAGGTATATCATTTGGTAAACCTTTAACTCTTAACTTACGTATTTTAAGCATAAGTTTTCCCCCTTGTAAAACCCCTGGAGCTGTACCAACAGTTTTAACAGGTATTGAAATTGAAATTGGTTTGTCATCAAAAATTTGCAAGAAATCAGCGTGTAACACCTCATCAGTTACAGGGTGATATTGGATTTCTTGTAAAATTGCCATACATTTGTTACCAGCAATTTCTAATTCAACATAGTTTGTGTCAGGAGTGAACAACAATGGTTTAAATGCCATTTGAGGAACAGTAAAACGTATTTGTTCACCTTGTCCACCATAAACAACACAAGGAACTAAACCTTGTTTACGTAAAGCCTTAGCATCTTTTTTCCCTACGTTCTCTCTTAGAGAACCACTCATAGATACTGTTTTCATTTCTTTTATTTTTTTATTTATTATTAATTATTTGGTGTTAGAATCTTTCTACAACACCTTTTTGTTTAACTGCTATTTCATAAAAATCTGCGATAGACTCATAATTTTCTACTCTTCTGATTGCCTCAGCAAAGATAGAAGCAGTTGAAAGCACCTTAATCTTATCACTTTGACGTTTCAAAGGAATAGTATCTGTTACTATCAACTCTGTCATACAAGATTTTTCTATTTTTTCTATTGCATCTCCACTAAGTACAGGGTGAGTAATCATTGCTCTTACGCTTGCTGCACCACATTCGTTTATAAGTTCAGCTGCTTTACATAGAGTATTTCCTGTATCAATTATATCATCTACCAAAATAACGTGTTTACCTTTCACGTCTCCAATCAATTGCATTGTGCCTATTTCATTAGGTTTATTTCTTTGTTTGTAACACATCACAAAACCTGTACCTAATGTTTTTGCATACTGACTTGCGCGTTTTGTTCCTCCAACATCAGGAGAAGCAAACAACAAATCTTCTGTTGCAACATCTTGACCTCTTAAATAAGGAATAAATATTGAAGAAGCCAAAAGGTGATCCACTGGAATATCAAAGAAACCTTGTATTTGATCTGCGTGCAAATCTATTGTAATAACTCTGTTTACACCTGCTGTTTGCAACAATTCTGCCATAAGTTTTGCTGCAATTGGAACTCTTGGTTTGTCTTTTCTATCTTGACGAGCAAATCCAAAATACGGAATAACGGCTATTATTCTTTTTGCTGAGGCTCTTTTTGCAGCATCTGCAAGCATCAACAATTCCATTATATTATCACAAGGTGCAAAGGTTGATTGTATGATAAACACATCGCAACCTCTGATGTTTTGTTCAAAAGAAGGTTGAAATTCTCCGTCTGCATATTGCAATACTATGGAATTTCCCAATGGTTTTTGATAAACCTCTGATATTTTCTTGGCTAAATAAGCCGTTGCTCTACCTGTAAAAAGAGCAGTTGTGTCTTTTTGATTATTTTCTGACATGACGTTTTATTTATCTAAATGCAAATCAAATTTTGAGTGTGCAAAGTTACACAGATTTTCTTAAACTTAAAAAAAAAATCGTAAAATATTTGTCGTTTTCAAAAAAAGTAGTACTTTTGCAACCGCAAATGAGTCGCAAACGCATCTGTGGCGGAACTGGTAGACGCGCTAGACTCAAAATCTAGTGGGGTAACACCCGTGCCGGTTCGATTCCGGCCAGATGTACTAAAAAAGGGAAAAGTTTTTTCAAAGACTTTTCCCTTTTTTTCTTTGCTTTAGAAAAATATTTCAAAGAAAAAATTTACTAAAGCAAAGAGAAATTTTAAGGTAGTTTTACGTGAAATTGAAAGCCTACTTCTTGCTTGTGAGAATGTGGAATTAAATCGTTTCCAGAGGAGATTTCCTCTTTTTCGCTATAAAGAGTAAGGGCATATCTTAAAGAAAAATCAATCTTCTTTGTTAAGTTAATCTTGGAATATAAATACATTCTATGCCCTTTGTCGTAAAGCGAAACAACAGAATAGTTTAGTGGTAAATTATATTCATAAACCGAAAAAGAATTATCATAGTTTTTTGTATCAAAATAAGCGTATCGCAAATTGAATTGCAAAGGCAGTTTAGTTGATTTATAAATTCCCTCTGCAAGCAAGTAATATCCGTTTTCTTTATTTGATTCAAAGTTGTGAGTATGAGAATATCCCATACGAGAATAAAAAGAAAAACTTGGAGTTAATTGGGTTTGTAAATAAAATTGAAGTTGTTGTAAGATATTGTAATGCAATATTGTTTCATTTCCCAAATCTACATCTTCTTGCCTATTGTTGAACTTATAAGTTAGGCGTAGATGTGTTTTATCGCTTGGATTGTAATTGACCTCTCCTCTGATTTTCATTCCCATTGCACCTTCTTGACTTATGTATGTTTGAAATGGGAAACGGAAAAAGTCAGTTGCTATGTAATAGTTTAGTTTTGGAGTTACTCTATGCGAAAAATTTATGTTAAAGCCTTGTTCGTTAGCCACTCTTGATTGAACGCCTATGCTATTTGCATAAAAATTTTGATAATCTTTTTCATAATTTCTTAGCGAAAAGGAAAGTAGTGTTTTATATGCAAGATTGAATTGTAAGCCACAAAGAAAGGCTTTTGCTTTGTTTTGACTCATTGAGGCTTCTGTGAAAAGTCTTAGGCGTTTGTAAAGATATGAGGCATTTGCTGAAAGAATGGAGTTTTGTATGCCTGAGAAATAATGTTGTTGATATTGAGAAGAGTTGTGTTTTATTGAGTCTCTATAATCGTAATAAAGAAAGGTTGTTCCTAATTGCAGGCCTTTATATTCGTAATTAAGGTGTGAGCCAAACATTCTTGCAAGATTGGAATCTTTTTTTGTGATTTCAGACTCTGTTCTATGCAATCCTGTTGTGAGAATACTACCCGAATAGTCTATTTTATCAATACTTCCAAATAAGAAAAGGTCCGTATTTCCTATTTTTAGGTTTGTGGCTATTCCTCTATTGTATCCGTATTCTGTGCTTGAACGATGTGGCTTTATTCCAAAGTTTCTGTTCTTTAATATTGCATCATTGTTTAGGTAGGAAAGGGAAAATCCTTGTCCTATTGCTAATCCTTCTCCAAAGTTAAGACGATAATCCCCTATTGTAAGTTGTTGCACAATTCCTACATTGCGTAGGGTTAATTGAGTGGAGTAATAATCTATCAAAAAGGGTTCTCCCGCATCTTTGTCTGCAACAAAGGAAAATTCTAAACGGTCAAAATATGTAAAATTATATCTTAATTGTGAGGAAAACGGCATTCCTTGATAACCTTTGTTGTCTTCTCTTAAATATCCTTTGGATTTTTCTAATACTTGTTTGTATTGTGTGCGGATTTCGTGTCTTCCTTTTGTGAAAACGGAGTCTAATCGTAGTGAGGGTTGATACCTCATCGGTTTTACACAAACAAAGGGTAGGATTTCTTCTATTAGCTGTGGTGTAAAGCCGTTAATGACCGATAATTCGTGAATACTTTTTAATTCTCCCGTTTCGGAGATATAGTGTTTTAAAGAAAAAATTTGAAAATCGTCTAATCCTAAAAGTTGTAATTCGCTTTGTGTTGCGTTGTTTAGGTTTAGAGGTGAGGTTTTTAATGAATAGAGAAATTCTATCAATTCTTCCTTTGCCTCTGAGCTTATTTCAATGTCTTCTATCTGTTTTATTCTTCTTTGTAGTAAGTCATCTATTGTTTGAGAGCGCAAAGGCAATAAAAAAAGCGTAAGACAAAATAATAAAATCAATGTTTTACATTTCATCTTACGCCTTTTTTGATGATATTTATTGTTTAACTACATTTGCTCCAACCGCATGATGCACATTGTTTACAGCCTCCTGTGTAGATTACGGCGTCTCCACATTGTGGACACTTTTCTCCTTCTACTACTGTGCCGTCTTTTACATAGCGTTTCAATGCACGAGCGATACCATTCTTCCAAGTGTTGATTGTATCTGTGTCAAGAGTTAATTTAGACACCAATTCTATTACGTTTTGTATTGGCATTCCGTGGCGAAGTATGCCCGAAATCAATTTAGCGTAGTTCCAATATTCTTTTTTGAACATTCGCGACAATCCTTCTATTGTAACCTTGTAACCATCTTGGTCAAGGAATTGGAAATCGTAACGAGCTGGCATGCTACCTTCTTTAACTCTTATCACCCAACCTTTATCTATTGTTGAAGGTAAAGCAAAGTTTTCTGCCTTTCCTGAAAATATTTCGTAAGGTCTTCCTTCAAATAAACCAACTACTGCAATCCATTTTTCTTTGTCGTTTTGGAAACGAATAATCTCTGCATCTAATTTCTTAGGTCTTTTTGGTGCTTTTGTTTCTGTGAAAGATGTTGTGTCTTTTGTTGAGTGTGAAACTAAAACTCCGTCTCTTGAACCATCTCTGTAAATAGTCATTCCTTTACAACCCGATTCCCATGCAGTTTGATAAATTTGTGCTACAATTTCTTCGGTGGTTTCTCTTGGAATATTAACGGTTACAGAAATAGAGTGATCAACCCATTTTTGTATTGCTCCTTGCATTTTTACTTTGTTCACCCAATTGATGTTGTTTGCAGTAGCATTGTTGTATGGAGACTTAGAAATAATTTCTTGAAGCTCTGACTCAGGTAATTTTTCCAAAGACTTAACATCATATCCATTAATTTCTGCCCACAAAGCAAACTTATGGTGTAACACATTGTATTCTTCCCATGCTTGTCCTTCCTTATCATAGAAAGAAATTGTTGCACTGCTATCGTTTGGATTTACTTTTCTTCTACGTTTGTAAGAAACTAAGAATGCAGGCTCTATTCCAGAAGAGGTTTGAGTACAAATACTAACACTACCTGTTGGTGCTATTGTCAAAAGAGCTATATTTCTTCTACCATAGTCCAACATCATTTTGTATAATTCTGAATCTGCTTCTCTAAGACGTTGTATGAATGGATTCTTTTCTTCTAATTTTGAATCATAGATAGGGAATGAACCTCTATCTCTTGCCATTAAAGCAGAAGAACGATAAGCCGAGCAAGCTAATGCTTTGTGAACTTGAACAGAAAAGTCAATTGCCTCATCGCTTCCGTATGTTAAGCCCATTGCAGCTAACATATCTCCTTCGGCTGTTATACCAAATCCTGTTCTTCTTCCTTCTAAACATTTCAATTTAATGTTTAACCAAAGGTTTTTCTCAACTCTCTTGATTTCATCGTCCTCAGGATCTGATTCTATCTTAGCTAAGATTTTTTCTATCTTTTCTATTTCCAAATCAATAAGGTCGTCCATAAGTTTTTGTCCCTTTTGAACGTGTTGAGCAAAGAGTTCAAAATCAAATTCTGCCTTATCGGTAAATGGATTCTTAACGTATGAATATAGATTGATTGCTAATAAACGACAACTATCGTATGCACACAAAGGAATTTCACCACATGGGTTTGTAGAAATAGTTTTAAATCCAAAAGAAGCATAAGAATCTGCTACTGATTCTCTAATTATTGTATCCCAAAACAAGACTCCTGGCTCTGCACTTTGCCATGCGTTTTTGATAATCTTTTTCCAAAGAGCTCTTGCATCTATTTCTTTTACAACAGAAGGGTTTTTAGAATCTATTGGATATTGTTGTTTGTATGGCTTTCCACTTACAACACAACGCATAAATTCATCGTCAATTCTAACAGAAACATTTGCTCCTGTTATCTTGCCTTGCTCCATCTTTGCATCAATGAAATCTTCTGCATCAGGGTGTTTAATAGAAATAGAAAGCATCAATGCTCCTCTTCTTCCTCCTTGTGCTACCTCTTTAGTAGTATTGGAATATCTTTCCATGAAAGGAACTATACCTGTAGAGGTAAGAGCTGAGTTTTTAACAGGAGAGAATTTTGGTCTAATGTGAGAAAGGTCATGTCCTACACCTCCTCTTCTTTTCATAAGTTGCACTTGCTCTTCGTCTATCTTCAAGATTCCTCCATACGAGTCAGAATTTGCAGAATTTCCTATTACGAAACAATTTGATAAAGAAACAACTTGAAAATCATTTCCTATGCCCGACATAGGACTACCTTGAGGAATGATATATTTAAAGTCTTTTAATAATTCATAGATTTCTTCCTCGCTTAGTGGATTTGTATATTTGTTTTCAATACGTGCAAATTCTTTTGCTAAACGTCTGTGCATTTGATCTGGATTTAACTCATAAATGTCGTCTCCATCTCTCAAAGCATATTTATTTATCCACACATCTGCCGCTAATGCGTCTTCTTTAAAGTACTCTACCGATGACTTTACGATTGCTTCTCTTTCTAAAACTTCTTTGGACATATCTTTCTCTTCTGTTTTCTTATTATATTTCTTTGGTTTTTGTTCCATAAGAGGCTTACTCAAAAGCGATTCCGCATTGAGTGTTTTATCATTCTCTTCCTCCATTTGAAACAAAACCCATTCCATAAAACCTTAGTTAAATTTGTAGCAAAAATACAAAGAAGATTTGTTCTAAATTATCAATAATTATTCATACTTATTAACAATGTTTTTTACAAACCTAACTAAACCTTTGACAAGACAAAGAAAGTAATTGTTAAAAAAAGTGTTTCGCTATTTAAATTTGAAAAAAAAGTTGTAAAAAAAGTGATAATTTCTATAAGAAGCTTTTTTATTTTTCTAAACTAAGTATATTTTAATTTTTTCCTATTGTTTAAGTCTGTTTTAATCTGTTTAAAATAGTATTTTAATGCGTTCGTACTACTACTTTAATGCGATTAAACTAATAGTACGAAGCTGATGTAATGTAATAAAGTGATAGTTTTTTGCGTTTTAATAATAAAATAATAGTATGGAAATGGATATTAATTTTGAAAACAGACCTAATAGTTTCATTGTTTGTTGGAATGAGAAATGTTTACTTGGAGAAAAATGTTTAAGAAGAATAGTCGCTCTTAGAAATAGCGAGGATAGTGATTTAATGGTTGCAGTTAATGTTTTGAAATTCAACGAAACAAATTGTAAATATTTCTTAGAAAATAAAAAAGTAAGAGTTGCATACGGCATGAAGAATTCTTTTGAGGAGGTTAAGGCAAAAGATATTGCTAATATGCGAAAAGAATTGATTCAACACTTCGGTCATACTTATTATTACGAAAGAAGAAACGGCAAAATGCCAATTAGCCCAGAAGATCAAGAGTATATCGCAAAACTTTTCTCTTCCTACGGCTACGAAATCACCTTTGATGAAATCAAAGAAGAGACTTTGTGGAAATAATTGCTTGAAATCATCATTTTACATCTACAAAAAAGCATCTTTTTTCTTTTTACACTATTTTTAATGCCAATTAACTGAAAATAAGAATATAAAGACTATTATTTTCACATAATCCCCTATGTTTTTATATCTTTTTTTCACATAATCCGCCTTATTTTTGAGCAAATTTTCACATTTTCCTGATTTTACAAAGCAATGTTTCTACTATTTATTTCACTACAATCTTTTTAGAAAGCACTACTTTTTCTGTATAAATCTTTACAAAATACACTCCTTCATTTAATCCGCTAATATCTATTGAAGAGGTCTTTTCTGTCATATTGTACTTTTGAATTTCTTGTCCTAAAAGATTGCAAATAGTCATTTGTTTGATTGGAATAGAAGTGTTTATATATAGCCTTTCTTTTGCAGGATTGGGATAGAGCAAAATATTATTTTGAGTTTCGTTTTCTTCAAGTCCTGTATATAAAGGTGTGTAACAATCATATATTGATTCATTGAAAGAAAAATCGGAATACAAACATTCTTCGTTATGTTCATAGCAACGTAAACGCACATTAGGCATAGGATCCATTGCCATAGTGTAACTTCTCCAATCCATTAACAATCCTTCTATGTTTCCAATCCCCTCAATCCAAGTAACCCAAGCGTAATTGTAAAATTGCAAAGTGATTTTTCTTCTCTCCTCTCCATTGTAATCAATAGTATCAACATCTGTTACATTAAAATAAAGGTCATATTCGCCATTACTTTCTGCAAGTATAGAATCTCCTTCTGTTAAAGAAAAATCATATAGTAAAAACTCTGCTTGATTATGATATGATGCTACAAAAACTTGTTTGTTTTCATTCTCTCTTATTCCACAAACAAAGGTTGCTGTTTCTATATCAAACTCTCGCTCTGTAAAAGAGTAAAGTTTCTTATACGACTTACCATCTATGATTGTATCTTCTTCTGTTAAAGCCAATCTTTCATAACGATATTGTTCATTATATTGACCATATTTTTGATCTGTCGTCCATATTTGCAAGCCTTCTTTGACAATAGGGATATATTCGTAAGATTGCGTTTGTGCTTTCAAAGAAAGTGAGATTATCAATGCAAATTGCATTACAATCAAAACAAATGTTTTTTTCATGATATTTAATATTTATTTTAGAGTGCAAAGATAAGTATTTTTTACCCCCCCCAAAAAAAACTCTTTTTTTTAATAAAAAGAAATAAAAAAGGGAAACCCTTTGAGGATTTCCCTATTTGTTTTTATGATTCTTTGGTTGGATTATTTATTCCATTCCATTGATGCCATTCTCTTGTATGATTCGTAACGCCATTTAGCATTTTCTTCTGAGGCTGCAAATAATTGTGCTGCTTCTTCTGGGAATGCTTTCTTCAATGAGTTGTAACGTACTTCTCCGTCAATGAATGCTTGGAATTTACTCCAATCTGGTTCTTTTGAATCTAATGTAAATGGATTCTTTCCTTCTGCTGCAAGCTCAGGATTATATCTCCACAAGTGCCAGTATCCGCATTCAACTGCGCGTTTTCCTTCTTCTTGTGTTTTTCCCATTCCTATCTTAATTCCGTGGTTGATACATGGAGCGTAAGCTATGATCAATGATGGTCCATTGTAAGCTTCTGCTTCTTTTAATACTTTTAAGTATTGTGCAGGGTCTGCTCCTATTGATACTTGTGCAACGTAAACGTATCCGTATGTTGTTGCTATCATACCAAGGTCTTTCTTACGGATTCTCTTTCCTGATGCTGCGAATTTAGCTATTGCTCCAACAGGTGTTGCTTTTGATGCTTGTCCTCCTGTGTTAGAGTAAACTTCTGTATCTACTACTAATATGTTTACATCTTCTCCTGATGCGATAACATGGTCAAGTCCACCGTATCCGATGTCATATCCCCAACCGTCTCCACCGAATATCCATTGTGATTTCTTAACAATGAATTGTTTGTTTGCTTCTAATTCTTTGCATATATCGCAACCGCATTGTCCTAATGTTGGAACAAGTGAGTTGTAAACTTTTTGTGTGATTTCTGCGTTTTCTCTATTGTCTATCCAAAGTTGGAATAATGCTTTTTGGTCTGCTGTGCAACAATCGCATGCTAAGCCTTTTCTCATTAGGTCTTCAACTCTATCTCTCATCTTACGAGTTGCAGTAGCCATACCTAAACCAAATTCTGCATTGTCTTCAAATAATGAGTTAGCCCAAGCTGGTCCTCTGCCTTCTGCGTTTGTTGTATATGGCATAGATGGGCAAGAACCTCCGTAGATTGAAGAACAACCTGTTGCGTTTGCAACCATCATTCTTTCTCCGAATAATTGTGTGATAAGTTTTATATAAGGAGTTTCACCACAACCTGCACATGCTCCTGAGAACTCGAATAATGGTTGAGCAAATTGAGAATTCTTTATGCTCTTTCCTACTTCTACAAGGTTTGATTTGTAAGTTACGTTCTTTGTTACAACGTCCCAAACTTTTGCTTCTTCCATTTGTGTGTGTAATGGTTCCATTGTAAGAGCTTTTGTCTTAGCTGGACATACATCAACACAGTTTCCACAACCTGTACAATCAAGTGGAGATATTTGTACACGGAATTGCATTCCTTCAAATTCTTTTCCTATTGCTTTTATTGTGGTTGGATTTCCTGTTTTTGCAAGTTCGTCTGCTGTGAACACGAATGGACGAATTGCTGCGTGAGGACATACTAATGAACACTTGTTACATTGGATACAGTTTTCTGCATGCCATGCTGGAACGTGTGCTGCGATTCCTCTCTTTTCGTATTGTGATGTACCGCAAGGGAATGTTCCGTTTTCTCTTCCTACAAATGCACTTACAGGTAATGTATCTCCTTCTTGTGCGTTGATTACATCTACTACGTTCTTTATGAATTCTGGTCTGTCTGCTGCTTCTCCACAGTTGCAACCGCATGTGCAAGCATCAGCCCATTCTTTCTTAACTTCTATCTTTATAACTTCTCCTCCTTTATCAACAGCAGCGTAGTTCATCTTAACGATGTTTTCACCTTTCTTGCCGTATGATTTGTCGATTGCTTTCTTCATTGCAGTAACTGCAACTTCGTAAGGTATTACTTCTGCAATCTTGAAGAATGCTGATTGAAGAATTGTGTTAGTTCTGTTTCCTAATCCTATTTCTTCTGCAATCTTTGTTGCGTTGATTATGTAGAAGTTGATATTCTTTTCTGCTAATTCTTTTTTAACCTTAGCGCTTAATCTTTCTACTGTTTCTTCTGCTGAGAACATTGAGTTTAAAAGGAATGTTCCGTTTGGTTTGATTCCTTTCAATACTTCATACATATTCATATAGTTGAATACGTGGCAAGCAACGAAATCTGGTGTTGTTACTAAGTAAGGTGAACGAATTACATTGTCTCCAAAACGAAGGTGAGAACAAGTAAATCCTCCTGATTTCTTACTATCGTATGAGAAATATGCTTGACAATATTTGTTTGTGTTGTCTCCGATGATTTTGATAGAGTTTTTGTTTGCTCCTACTGTACCATCTGCTCCTAATCCGTAGAATTTAGCTTCAAATGTTCCTTCTGTTGCCATTGAAACTTCTGGTAACATTGGAAGAGAACGATTTGTTACATCATCAACTATACCAACTGTGAATTGGTTCATTGGGTTAGCTGATTTAAGGTTTTCTACTACTGAAAGGATTTGTGCTGGTGTTGTATCTTTTGAAGACAATCCATATCTTCCTCCAATAACCATTGGTTTTTCTGTGCAAGAGCAAGCTGCTATTGCTTCAACAACGTCTAAGTATAATGGATCTCCGTTAGCACCTGCTTCTTTTGTACGGTCTAACACACAAATTCTTTTTGCAGTTTTTGGTAATGCTTCAAAGAAGTATTTTTTAGAGAATGGACGGTATAGATGTACTGTTACCAATCCTAATTTTTCACCTTTCTTAGCAAGGTAATCTATAACTTCTTTTATAGTATCTGAAACGCTACCCATTGCTACTATTACGTTTTCTGCATCTGCTGCTCCATAGTAGTTGAATGGTTTGTATTCTCTACCTGTTAATTGAGAGATTTTTTCCATATAATCTGCTACTATTTCAGGCAATGCTTCATAGTATGGATTACATGCTTCTCTTGCTTGGAAGAATACGTCTGGGTTTTGAGCTGTACCTCTTGTAACAGGGTGTTCTGGATTCAAGGCATTTTCTCTGTAATTTCTCAATGCTTCTTGATCAACCAAAGCAGCCATATCTTCTGTTTCTAAGGCTTCTATTTTTTGAATTTCGTGAGATGTACGGAATCCATCAAAATAGTGCATAAATGGAACTCTTCCTTTGATTGCAGAAAGGTGAGCAACTCCTGCCAAATCCATAGCTTCTTGTACAGAAGCAGAAGAAAGCATTGCAAAGCCTGTTTGACGGCAAGCGTAAACGTCAGAGTGATCTCCGAAAATTGAAAGAGCGTGAGCTGCAATTGTTCTTGCTGTTACGTGTAATACGCCAGGAAGTAATTCTCCCGCTATTTTGTACATATTAGGTATCATCAACAACAATCCTTGTGATGCTGTGAATGTTGTTGATAAAGCACCTGCTTGTAAAGAACCGTGTAATGCACCAGCAGCTCCTGCTTCTGATTGCATTTCAACTAATTTTACTGTTTCTCCAAAAATGTTTTTGCGACCATTTGCTGACCATTCATCAACATATTCTGCCATTGGTGATGAAGGTGTAATAGGGTAAATTGCTGCTACTTCGCTGAACATATATGCAACGTGAGCACAAGCTTGATTACCATCGCATGTCAAAAATTTCTTTTCTTTTGCCATTGCTGTATTATTTAAATTTAAAACAATTATTTTTCTACAAACTGCAAAGATACAGTAAAATTTTGAAAAGTCATAAAAACATTATATTTTTTCTTTGAGTCAGTAAATTATTTCTTTGATTTATTAAATTTTTCCTTTGAAAAAAAAATTCCCATATAGGAACATGTTGGTTCCACACAGGGACAAATGCGTTCCACAGTGGGACTCAAAAGTTCCAGAGTGGGACACATATAATAATTATATATTAAAAAATAATAAAGTATAACTAAAAGAAAAAAATAAAATAAAAAAAGAAATGTTTTTAAAATCTTTCTGTTATTTTTCTCCAATCAATGAGCGGCCAAAAATCTTTTAAATAATCGGCTCTGCGGTTTTGTTTATCTAAATAGTAAGCATGCTCCCATACATCGCAAACTAAAAGAGGTGTTTTGTTTTGACAAATTGGATTTTCTGCATTTGGCAAGGCTAAGATTTCCAATTCGTTTTTCTCATTTTTAACAAGCCATACCCAACCGCTACCAAAGAGATTGAGAGCCTGAGAGGTAAATTCTTGTTGTAGATTTTCCAAACTGCCGTATTGTTGAATGATACGTTTTTCTAATTCTCCACTTGGACAAGAAGCTGGTTTATTGGAGAATGATTGCCAATAAAAGGTATGATTCCACACTTGTGCTGCATTATTGAAAACAGCGCCTTTTGAATGTTTAATTATATACTCTAAATCTTTGTCTTCAAGCTCTGTGTTTTCGATAAGTGCATTCAATTTATCTACATAGGTTTGATGATGTTTTAGGTAGTGAAACTCCATTGTTTGTTTGCTGATAAAGGGTTGCAAAGCATCTAAACAATAGTCCAATTTTGGCAATTCAATCTTTTTCATATCTGTTATTTTTGTAAGGTTTTGTAGATTAAACAAATCAAGTTGAAAAATGTTTAAAATCTAAGTTTATAAGAAATTAAATTAGAAATCGTTTTGTCAATTGGAAATAAAGTTATAATTTTGGAGACTGAAATAATAATTATTTTAATCATTAAAAAACATAAAGCAATGGCAATAAAAGGAGCAATTGTAATTGATGTTGAGCGTTGCAAAGGTTGCGGAGTATGCGTTTCTGTATGTCCAAAACAAGTTATCGCTCTATCAAAGAATGTAAATGTAAAGGGTTATAATTATGCCGAAATGGTAAACGGAGATTGCATCGGTTGTGCATCTTGTGGCATGGTATGTCCTGATGGTGTTATAACAGTTTACAAAGCAAAGTTATAAATAAAAAAACTTTATAAGAAATGGCAAAAGAGTTAAAATTAATGAAAGGTAACGAAGCAATTGCGGAAGCCGCAATTCGCTCCGGTTGTGACGGCTATTTCGGATATCCTATCACTCCACAATCTGAGGTTATGGAACACCTTATGGCTGAAATGCCATGGGAAAAGACAGGAATGGTCGTTTTACAAGCAGAAAGTGAAGTTGCCTCAATCAATATGGTATATGGTGGTGCTGCAACAGGTAAAAAAGTTATGACATCATCTTCTTCTCCAGGAATGTCTTTAATGCAAGAAGGTGTTACTTACCTTGCAGGAGCAGAACTTCCTTGTTTACTTGTTAACGTAATGAGAGGTGGTCCTGGATTGGGAACTATTCAACCTTCACAAGCAGATTATTTCCAAACTGTAAAAGGTGGTGGTCATGGCGACTATCAATTATATACTCTTGCACCTGCAAGCGTTCAAGAAATGTATGATTTTGTTTTCAAAGCTTGGGAAATAGCATTCAAATACAGAAACCCTGTTATGATTCTTTCTGATGGTGCTATCGGACAAGTAATGGAAAAAGTTTATGTTGGAGATTATGTTCCTCGTTGGACTGATGAAGAAATAGCAAAGAACGCTCCATGGGCTGCTTTCGGAAAACCAGCTTCAAGAGATCACAATATAGTTACTTCTTTGGAACTTGATTCTGCTAAACAAGAAAAACACAATCACCGTTTCCAAGCAAAATATCGTGAAATGGAAAAGAACGATACTTTGTATGAAGAAATAATGTGTGAAGATGCTGACTATGTATTTGTAGCTTACGGTTCATGTGCTCGTATCGCTCACAAAGCAGTTCAAATAGCAAGAGATAAAGGTATAAAAGTTGGTTTATTAAGACCTATCACTTTATTCCCATTCCCAACTCAACCAATCAAAGCATTGGCTCAAAGAGTTAAAGGTATCCTTACTGTTGAAATGTCAGCAGGTCAAATGGTATATGACGTAAAACTTGCTTCTGAATTTAAATGTCCTGTTGAATACTTTGGACGTTATGGTGGTATAATACCTACACCACAAGAAGTAGTAGAAGCATTGGAAAACAAATTAATTAAGGGCTAAGATTATGTTTAACGAAGAAATAGTAAAACCAGAAAATCTTGTTTACAAAAAAACAGACGTTCTTACCGATGCAATTATGCACTATTGTCCAGGTTGTCCTCACGGAACAATCCACAGAATAATTGCAGAAGTAATTGAAGAAATGGGTATCCAAGATAAAGCAATAGGTATAGCACCTGTTGGTTGTTCAGTATTAGCATATAATTACTTTAATGTGGACTTTGTTGAAGCTGCACACGGTAGAGCTCCTGCTCTTGCATCTGCAATCCAAAGATTACACCCAGAACACCACACTTTCACTTATCAAGGTGATGGAGACTTGGCTGCAATCGGTACAGCAGAAACAATTCACGCTTGTAACCGCGGAGAAAACATTATAATCTTCTTCGTAAACAATGCAATATATGGTATGACAGGAGGTCAAATGGCTCCAACTACATTGGTAGGTATGCCTTCTGCAACTACTCCTTATGGACGTAGAGTTGATTTGAATGGTTGGCCATTACAAATTACAGAATTAGTAGCTCAACTTCCTGGCACATATTATGTAACTCGTCAAAGTGCTTCTACTGCCGCTGATGTAAGAAAAGCAAAAGCTGCTGTAAGAAAAGCTTTCGAAAACCAAGCAGCTAAGAAGGGTACTCAATTCATAGAATTTGTTTCTACTTGTAATTCTGGTTGGAAAATGACACCTGTTCAAGCTAATGAATGGATGCGTCAAAATATGTTCCCTAAATATGTTTTAGGAGACATAAAATTAGAAGGACAAATAGTAAGAGAATACAACCCAGAAGATAGCAAAATTATCAGAGAGTTGAAGTCTGTAAAATAAACCCATAAAAAAACGTATAAAAATGACAGAAGAAATAATTATAGCAGGTTTCGGAGGACAAGGAGTTTTATCTATGGGTAAAATACTTGCTTACTCAGGAGCAATGCAAGGAAAAGAAGTAAGTTGGATGCCATCATACGGTCCTGAAATGCGTGGAGGTACAGCAAACGTATCAGTTATCATTTCTGATGAAAGAATATCTTCACCTATTATCAGCCAATTTGATACAGCAATCATACTTAACCAACAATCATTGGATAAATTTGAAAATTCAGTTAAGCCAGGTGGATTGTTAATCTACGATCCAAACGGAATTATCAACCCTCCAACAAGAAAAGACATCAATGTTTACAAAATTCCTGCAACAGAAAAAAGTGTTGAAATGGGAATGGCAAAAGTATTCAATATGATGGTTCTTGGAGGTTTCTTAAAAGTAAAACCTGTGGTTACAGAACAATACATAGAAGAAGGATTGAAACATTCTCTTCCTGAAAGACACCACAAGTTAATACCAACAAACCTTGATGCTGTAGCAAAAGGAAAAGATTTACTTGAAGCAGTAAACGTTCTTTAATCTATAAAGAATAAAATAAGGAAAGTGAGATCAAGAAATTGGTCTCACTTTTTTTATTTCTTAGCATTAAAACATCTATTCTTTGCTTTATTTCGATTTTTCTTTACTTTATTTTATTTTTTCTTTGCCTTACAATTATCTAATAATCAAAGGCAAAAAATAAGAAAAGAATAAAATAAAAGCATTTTGCTATAAAAGAGTTGTAGATTAAATAAAAAAATGTAACTTTGTAGATTGAAAAATTATTATTTACTAACAAAAAGATATTATGAGTTCAATTATTTATGCGATTTTAGCTTTGAGCATCATAGGGGCGGTTGCTGCTCTAATACTATACTTTGTTGCCCAAAAATTCAAAGTTTACGAAGACCCTCGTATAGATACGGTTTGTGAAAAATTGCCTGGTGCTAACTGTGGTGGATGTGGATATGCTGGTTGTAGAGCATTGGCAGAAGCAATAGTAAAAGCCGAAAGTTTAGAAAATAAATTTTGTCCTGTTGGTGGAGCAAACACCATGAACGAAATAGCAGAAGTTATGAATCTCTCAGTAGAGGCTTCTGAACCTAAAATTGCGGTTGTAAGGTGTAATGGTGGAAAATGCAACACTCAAGCAAAGGCAAATTTTGAAGGTTTTGACAATTGTCTTTTCGCTCACATGACTTTTTCAAGCGAAGGAGGTTGTTCTAATGGTTGTTTAGGACTTGGAAATTGTGTTAAGGCATGTAGTTTTGACGCAATTCATATCAATCCAGAAACTAAATTACCTGAGGTTGATGAAGAAAAATGTGTAGCTTGTGGAGCTTGTGTGAAGACTTGTCCACGTTCTGTGATTGAATTAAGAAACAAAGGTAAAAATTCTCGTAGAGTTTTTGTTAGTTGCATAAATCAAGAAAAAGGAGCTGCTGCAAAGAAGAATTGTGAAGCAGCATGTATTGGTTGTGGTAAATGTGCAAAGGCTTGTCCTTTTGAAGCAATTAGCATAAACAATAATGTAGCATACATAGATTTTAACAAGTGTAAACTATGTAGGAAATGTGTTGCAGAATGTCCAACAGGTGCAATTCATGCAGTTAATTTCCCTATTAAGAAAGAAGAAAACCTCTAATTAGCCAGTAGAAAGATTATGAATACATTTCGATTAGGTGGAGTTCACCCACAAGAAAATAAATTAGCATCAGAAAACGCTATTGAATTATTTCCATTACAACAAAAGGCTGTTGTTTTTGTTAGTCAGCATTTAGGGGCGCCTTCTACTCCTGTTGTACAAAAAGGAGATAGAGTAAAAACAGGTCAATTATTAGCCAAAGCAGAAGCTTTTATCTGTGCTAACACTCACTCGCCTTATACAGGTGTGATTACAAAGATAGATGTAGCAACAGATTTTAACGGATATAAAAAACCTGCTTTCTATATAGATATAGAAGAAGACGAATGGTGTGAAGATATTGACACCTCAGAAGATATAGTTCAAGATATTAAACTTTCTTCTCAAGAAATAATAGAAAGAATTAAAGATAGAGGAATTGTAGGATTAGGAGGAGCTGCTTTCCCTACTCATGTTAAATATATGGTTCCAGAGGATAAGCATGTAGATTATGTAATTATAAATGCAGCTGAATGTGAACCTTATTTGACTTCTGATAATAGATTGTTATTAGAACACACTGAGGAAGTTCTGATAGGAATTGAAATCATGAAAAAGGCGTTGAATATAAACAAAGCAAAGATAGGAATTGAGGCAAACAAGCCAAAGGCTATCAATGCTTTGAAAGCGATTATAAATAAGTACCCAGGAACAGAGGTTGTTGCTTTAAAGACTAAATATCCACAAGGTGCTGAAAAGCAACTTATATATGCTTTAACTAAAAGAGAGGTTCCAAGTGGTAAACTTCCAATAGAGGTTGGTTGTGTTGTAAATAATGTTGGTACTGCTTTTGCTATTTATCAAGCGGTTCAAAAAAATCGTCCTTTGATAGACAATATTTTGACCTTTACAGGCAAAGCTGTTGAAAACAATCGCAACCTTTTAGTTAGAGTTGGTACTTCTATCCAATCCATAATAGATTATTGTGGAGGATTGCCAGAAAATACAGGTAAGATAATAAATGGTGGTCCTATGATGGGAAAAGCTATGATGGATTTATCTGCTCCTACAACAAAGACTACTTCAAGTATTCTTGTTATGACAGAGGCAGAAGCAAGCAGAAAGAAAACAACAAATTGTTTGCGTTGTGGAAAGTGTGTTTCTGCTTGTCCGATGGGATTGGAGCCTATTCAAATTTCATTGCTTGCAAAACAAGAAAGATGGGAAGAGGCAGAAAAGGAATGTGCTATGGACTGCATAGAATGTGGTAGTTGTTTATTCACTTGCCCTGCTGGACAACCATTGCTTGATATTATAAGAGTTGCTAAGAGTAAGATAGGAGCACTTCGTAGAGCAAGAAGCAAAAAATAAATCAGAATATGATAAAGAGATTGTTTGTCTTATTTGTTATATGTTTTATTTGCGGAAGTCTTTTCTGTCAAGAAAATGCAATTTATCACAATCTTGACAATGGCTATTCTGTACAATATCCTAATGGTTGGGAGTTGGAAGAGGACCAAGAGAATGGAACGATAACTATATATAAAAACAATCAAAATTCTTTAATACATACTCATCTTCAAATAAGTAGTGCACTGTGGGAAGATGGCAGTTTAGAGGAATTTGTCAAAGCTATCAATTTAGAAGATATGAAGGATTTATACTCAGACTTTGCTATAATTGAGCACAATCAAGAGCAAGATGAGTGTATGTATGAGGTTACTTATCTTTTGAATGATGTGAAAGTAAATAGTATTTTTTCTTTTTTAAAGATAGAAGATCAAATTTTTATTTTCCTTGCAATGGCACAAGATGATGAGAATTACGAATTAGACAAAGAAGTCTTTATCAATATAATAGAGAGTATTGAATTTCAAAACTAACAAAATAACAAAAATATAAAAGATGGCATTACTTAAAGTTTCAGGATCTCCACACGTTCAAAGCAAAGATACCACACAAAGTATTATGTGGAGCGTAGTTATTGCACTAATCCCAGCTTTATTAGTTGGAGTGTATTTTTTCGGATTTAGAGTATTAGCAGTAACCGCAGTATCTGTTGCTGCTTGTATATTATTTGAATGGTTAATTCAAAAATTCCTATTAAAAGGTGAGCAAACAATTTCAGATGGTTCAGCCGTAATCACTGGTATGCTTTTAGCCTTTAATTTGCCTTCAAATATTCCTTTCTATATTGTTATAATAGGAGCATTAGTTGCGATAGGCATTGGTAAAATGACATTTGGAGGAATAGGAAAGAATCCTTTCAACCCTGCATTAGTAGGTAGAGTTTTCTTATTCCTTTCTTTCCCAACAAATGTTGCGATGTCAGAATGGCCAACTGCAAAAACAGTAGATGCTTTAACAGGACCTACCCCTTTGTCTTTAATAAAAAATGGACAAACACCTGAGTTGATGGATACTCTTATTGGAGCAACAGGAGGAAGTTTCGGAGAAGTTTCAGCGATTGCTATCATTCTTGGAGGTTTATTTATGCTTTTGAGAAAAGTTATCACATGGCATATTCCTGTTTCTTTCATTGCTTCATCTTGGCTATTTGCTGGCATTCTTTATTTGGCAGGAATCACTGTTGATCCTACAACTCATATTCTTGCTGGTGGACTTATGCTTGGTGCAATCTTTATGGCGACCGATATGGCTACAAGTCCAATTACAAAAACAGGACAAATAATATTTGGTGTTGGTTGTGGTTTACTTACAATCATATTCCGTTGTTTCGGACCAATGCCTGAGGGAGTTTCTTTCGCAATATTGATTATGAATGCACTTACTCCTTTAATTAACAAGATGTGTAAACCAAAGAGATTTGGTTATTAATAATAAAAAACGATAGAATTATGGCAAAATTAAATTCTTCATTAAAAAATATGGTAATGTCCTTAGCCATTATCTCTTTTGGAGCTTCTGCAATTCTTGGAAGTGTTTATGTATTGACGAAAAGCCCAATTGAAAAAGCTGCAGAAGAAAAGAAAACTAATGCTATCAAAGAAGTATTACCTACAAATGCCAATATGAAAATAGGAAATCCTGTAGAGATTTCAATAGATTCTTATTCAGAAAAGTTCACTATATATCCTGCTTTTGAGAACGATGAGCTTATTGCAGTAGCTGTGGAAACTTTTGATAACAACGGATATGGTGGACAAATAAAATCTATGGTTGGATTCGATGCTGAGGGTAAGATTGTAAACTATGCAATATTATCAATGAGCGAAACACCAGGATTAGGAGAAAAAGCAACTTCTTGGTTTAAGACTGCAAGAAACAAACAAGACATAAGAGGTAAGAATCCATCAGAAGAAAGTTTCAAAGTAAGCAAAGACGGAGGAGAAATAGATGCAATCACAGCATCAACCATTACTTCAAGAGCATTTTTAGCTTCTGTAAAAACTGCTTACAATGTATTTATGGAATATCAAAAACAACAAAACAAATAAGGCTATGAATAAGTTTAAGATTATAATAAATGGTATCATAAAAGAAAACCCTGTTTTTTGTTTATTGTTAGGTATGTGTCCTACATTAGGAACTACAACCTCTGCGATAAACGGAATGGGTATGGGATTATGCACAACATTCGTTTTAATATTGAGTAATATTGCGATTTCTTTATTAAAGAATCTTGTTCCAGACAAAGTAAGAATCCCTGCTTTCATTGTAATTATTGCCTCTTTCGTAACAGTATTGCAACTATGTATGCAAGCATATTTACCTTCACTTTACGAAAGTTTAGGATTGTTTATTCCGTTGATTGTTGTAAACTGTTTGATTTTAGGACGTGCAGAAGCCTTTGCAAGCAAGAATAACGTTGTAAACTCTATGTTTGACGGAATCGGAATGGGACTTGGATTCACTCTTGGCTTAACAGTCTTAGGTACAGTTAGAGAAGTATTAGGTTCAGGCTCTATTTTCGGAATGAAATTCATAGGAGATGCTGACGGAATCTTAATATTCGTTCTTGCCCCAGGAGCATTCATAGCATTAGGCTATCTAATTGCAATAGTGAACAAGTTAAAATCAAAACAATAATACAAAATAATAAATTATTATAAAGAATCAGTCGTTGAATATTGTTTCAGCGACTGATTTTTTCGTATCTTTGCAAAATATGAGAAAGATTATCATTTTTATTTTGTTTTGTTGCAGTTTTATTCCTTGCTTTTGCCAAGAATATGACAAGGTAAAAACCGCTTTAAACGAAAAAGGAGAAGCTAAAATATTAGTAAAAGCAAACGAAAACAATATAGAACAGTTGTCTTTGTTTACAAGCATTGATTGTAAAAAAGAAAACGAATATCTTGTCTATGTAAGCCAAAAACAATTCAACAAATTCCTAACCTTAGGCTTAGATTACAGACTTTATCAAGAAGAAAAAAACGAAAAATCACTACAAGTAGCAACCACACTTGAACAAATGAATCAGTGGAATCGCTATCCCTCATATCAAGTCTATGTAGATTTCATGCAAGGCCTTGCACAAGAATTTCCAAACATTTGCAGATTAGACACAATAGGCCTTTCAACAGAAAATCGTCTAATTCTATCACTTAGAATCTACAACAACACCTCAGAAAACAATCCAAAATTCTTTTATAGCTCCACAATGCACGGAGATGAGCTTACAGGAACAGTTGTTTTAATGCGTTTGGCAGACTATCTTTTAAGAAATCACCAAACAGAGAGCGAGATAGGACAACTAATCTCAGATATGCAAATCTATATCTGTCCTATTGCAAATCCAGACGGAGTTTATGCAGGAGGAAACAACAATGTTTCAAATGCAACAAGATATAACGCAAACTATGTTGATTTAAACCGTAATTTTCCTAATCCAAAATATGGACAACACCCAGATGAAGAGCCACATCAGGTAGAAACCTTAGCATTTATGCAATACGCATTAGAAGAGGACTTTGACCTATCAATCAATCTTCACACAGGAGCAGAGGTTTGCAACTATCCTTGGGACTCATGGCGTGAAGACCAAAGACTACACCCAGACAGAGATTGGTTTATCTCGATTTGTCAAGAATTTGTTTCCCAAGTTAGAAGTGCAGGAAACCAAAATTATTTCACAGATGTGTCATCTTCTGGAATAATCAACGGAGGCGATTGGTATAGAATCTATGGTTCGCGTCAAGATTGGCAATGTTGGTACACCAAAGCAAGAGAACTAACCTTAGAGATAAGCACCACAAAATCACCTTCCTCAAATCTTTTACCACAATATTGGACTAAATTAAAAGATGGCTTAATTGGTTTTATAAGCAACTCATTAACAGGAGTAGAAGGCCAAATAAAAGACATAACAAACAACGAATCAATAGCAAATGCAACAATAGAGGTTTTCGAGTTAGATTTTGATTCATTATTTACCTATTCCAATAACCAAGGATATTATTTTCGTCCATTACTTTCTGGCAATTACCAAGTAAAAGTACACGCACAAGGCTACAACGACACAATTATAAACATAAACATAGACCACAATTCAACCTTAGAGCAAGATATTTACCTGTCTCCTAGCCTAACCTCATTATCCCTTATAGATGAAACTTCAAGTGAACCAATAATTTACCCTAATCCATGTAGCGACAAAATATTCCTAAGAGATAGAAAATTTTTTGCGTACAAAATTTTAAATTCTCAAAGAAAAAAAATAATAAAGCAAAGAGAAAATAACTTAAGGCAAATAGATGTTTCTTATTTACCAGCAGGAGTATATTTTCTTACTTTATTTTCAGCAGAAGGAACACAAACTTTAACTTTCATAAAGCAATAAAAAATAGAATTAAATATGAAAAACGTAAATAGATTTTTAGTATTAGCAACTTTTTTGAGCCTATGTTTTTGCTCAATGCTTAATGCACAAGAAAGAAGAGAGGAAATTACAGGACAAGACACCGCTATCAGCACTCCTTTCTTTACAGCCTCAGCGGGTTGGACCTTTCCCTTTGGAGAAATGGGCAATAGATATAATTCGTTTTTAAATATCAACACAAATTTAGGTTGGAAAACTCAACAAAATTGGATTTATTATTTTGAATTTGGTTTTCAATTTGGTTCAGACAATGTGAAAATCAAAAATGATATACTTTCAGGAATGTTAGTTAATACTTCCGACCCCTTTGTTATTGGACAAGATGGCACAAATGCGGGAGTTGTTGCATATAATAGAAATTTAAGTTTCTCAGCTTTTGCAGGTAAGGTGATACCTCTATGGTTTTCTAATCCAAATTCAGGATTGATGATTACTGTGGGTGCAGGTTTTTTGCAACATCAAATAATTTATCAACCTACTCTTACTGAAGCACCACAAATTCAAAATGATTACGCTTACGGATACGACAGACAAATGCGTGGAGCTATGGTTTCTGGATTTTTAGGTTACATTCACATGAGTAAAAAGAACTTTGCAAATTTCTATCTCGGAGTTCAATTTGATAATGCTTGGACAAAGATGACAAGAGATTATCAATTTGATTTGAGAGGAGGCGATAACAATCTTTATTATGATGGAATGCTAACTCTAAAAATAGGTTGGATGTTTCCTTTCTATGGAAGAGATGCCGATAAGATATACTACTAATTTTTAGATTATGAGTTTTTTATATAATATTTTCATTTATTTTTACATAGGCATACTTTACCTCATCTCGCCTTTTAACAAAAAAGTTAAAACAATGTTAAAGGGTGAAAAGGAGTGTTTTGGTAAATTAGAAAACATAAAAAGCTCAGATAAAATAGCATGGTTTCATTGTGCTTCTTTGGGGGAATTTGAGCAAGGACGTCCTTTGATTGAGGAGATTAAAAAACAGTTTCCTCAATATAAGATTTTGCTTTCTTTCTACTCTCCTTCGGGATATGAGGCAATGAAGAATTATTCCTTAGCCGATTGGGTGGTTTATCTTCCTAATGACACAAAAAAGAATGCAAAGAAATTCGTTTCTATTGTAAAGCCTGATTTAATATTTTTTGTAAAATATGAGTTTTGGTACAACTATATTTCTGCTCTAAAAGGCAGAAGATTATTCCAAGTCTCGTTAATTCTTAGAGAGAGTCAATATTTCTTTTCATGGTATGGGAAATGGTTTGCAAAGCAACTTAGATACTTTGAGCATTTCTTTGTACAAAATCAAGAAACCGCAAATCTATTAAACAAAATTGGCTATAAAAATGTAACAATAAGCGGAGACACAAGATTTGATAGGGTAATGAGAATTGCAAACAATGCAAAATCGTTTGCTGATATAGAAGAATTTTGCAGAGGTGATAAGAAGATAATTTTAGCAGGCAGTTCGTGGTTGGCAGATGAAAGAATTATTGAAAAGGCTATTAAAAATCTAAATGTAAAGTTGATAATTGCTCCTCATATTGTGGGAGAGGCTCATATAAACGAGATACAAAAACTTTTCCCTAATTCAATTCTTTATTCCGAATTGGCTGAAAACAAAAAGGAGTCTGATGTTTTAATTATCAACTGCATAGGAATTTTATCTAATCTTTATCAGTATTGCGACATTGCTTACATTGGAGGTGGTTTTGGCGTGGGTATTCACAATACTTTGGAGGCTGCAACTTTTGGAAAGCCTATTTGTTTTGGTACAAACTATCATAAATTTCAAGAGGCAGTGGATTTGATAAATTTAAAGGCGGCTTATAGCATAAATAATGAGGAAGAGTTAAGGCAAATCTTTGAACAATTGCTCAATAACGAAGAGGTGTATAACAATTCTGCTAAGGCTTCTAAAAATTATGTGGGAGAAAAAATTGGTGCTTGTAATAAGATAATCAACCATCTATCAAAACAAGATGAAAGCAAGTAAGTTTTTATATCTACTGTTGATAATAATATGTTTATCCTCTTGTGCCCCTTCTAAATTCATAAGAGAAGATGGTTATCTTTTGTCTAAAAACAAGGTTATTAGCAATTCTAATCTTATTGATAAGTCCGATTTAAAAAACTTAATAAAACAAGACCCTAATGGCAAGTTTCTCGGAGTGAAATGGGGTATGTATTTCTATTCTCTCTCGGAGGTTGGCGATAATGATTCTATAAATTTTCTATCAAGACGTGTTTTTAGAACCTTAGGTTCAAAGCCTGTTGAAATTAACAACAAACTTACAAAAAACACTGTTGAGGATATGAAAATATATCTTAAAACTAAGGGTGTTTTCAATGCAAAGGTCAAGGATAGTTTAACACTTGTAAAAAAATGGTATGCTCCTTGGACAACATATAAAACAAGACGTAACATAATTTACGTTGTTGATATTCCTACTCGTTATAAAATCAATAATTTTTCTTTGTATTCAAAGGACAGTTCTTTGAAAGAAGAGATTGCTTCTATGAAAGAATTGGATAAGATAAAGAAAGGTGATTATTATGATGAGGATATTTTAAAACAGATAAGAACAGAGGTTACTTCTAATTTGAGAAGTAAGGGTTATTTTTCGTTTAATGAAAAATATATTGAGTTTGCTGTTGATACAAACTTAAATTCTAATGCTCTTAACATAGAATTGATTATTAAATCTCCTTCTTATAAAAAGAATGACTCTATAATTGAGTTAAAACACAAGCCTTATAAAATCAATAAGATATTTATTTATCCTGATTACTATCCTGCTACTTCTTCTCTTTACACCCCTCCTATTGATACTTCTTTGGTTTTTCATCAACAAACAAAAAAATCAAAAAGTTCTTCTTTTTATTTTATCAGAAGCAAGCATCAGTCTATTAAGGATAAGCCTATTGCAAGGAGTGTGTTATTACAAAAAAACAATCTTTTCTCTCCTGCTTTGGCAAAAAACACTTTTGATGCTCTTTCTCAGCTTCAAAATTTTAAATACATAGATATTTCATTCACTCCTTTGGAAAATGAGTTGGATAAGGATACTTTGGATTTGGATTGTTTGGTAAAGCTTTCTATGGCTAAGCCTATAAATCTTACAAGCTCTTTTGAGTTTAATTTTTCTAATGCAAACAATAGTTTAAACATACAAAATAGTTCTACTCTTGGTTCTGAAATAAATTTTGGTTTTTCTCATAATAATCTTTTTAAGGGTGCTGAAATTTTTTCTACCAATATTAAATTAGCTGCTGAGGTAAGGAGTGATATTTTCTCTAATAAGGGTGAAAATAGATGGAGTTTTTTCAATGCTTTTGAGTTTGGATTTGATTTCGGAATAGAATTACCTCGTTTCTTAGCTCCTTTTAGTACTAATTTTTATTCTATGAATTTCCGCCCTCACACTTCTTTGCGTATGGCTTTCAATACTCAAAAGAGAACTTATTTTGATAGAAATATTTCTACTTTAAATTATGAATATTCTTGGCGTACAAGTAATCATAACTTGTTTTCTTTTATTCCTTTGGAGTTAAACTATGTGGATTTGGAGATAACTGATGATAGTTACAACGCTTTGATTCAGAGTTTGGATAAAAGGATTCAGTATCAAATGACAGACCACATGGTGATGGATACAAGATTTAGTTTTACTTACAATGGTCAAGATATTGAAAAGAGAAAAAACTTCAATTATATAAGAACAAATTTAGAAGCTGCAGGAAACTTATTGTATTTGCTTAGCAATGTCTTTAATCAAGCAAAGAATAGTAATGGTCAATACGAGGTTTTTAATATTCCTTATTCGCAATATGTAAGAGCAGACTTTGATTTTGTAAGATATTTCTATATAAATGAGAAAAGTAGCTTTGTTGCTCGTTTCTTCTCTGGCTATGGTTATTATTATGGTAATGCAAATAGTTTGCCATACGAAAAGAGTTTTTTTGCAGGAGGTGCAAACAACAACAGAGCTTGGCAGTTAAGAGAATTAGGTCCAGGAGCAAGTTCTCCACAATCGGAATTGAGATTTGACAGAGCGGGAGATATTGCAATAGGTGGTAATATTGAATATCGTTTTCCTATAAGTGGAATTTTTGAAGGTGCAACATTTATTGATGCGGGTAACATTTGGACAATAAATGAGCAGAAAGGATTTGAAAACGGACAGTTTGAATTTAATGACTTTTATAAAGAATTTGCAATTGGAGGTGGTTTAGGACTTCGTCTTAACATTCAATTTCTAATTATACGTCTTGATTTAGCTATGAAACTACATGACCCATCTAAACCTGAGGGAAGTCGTTGGGTAGTAAAAGATGCAAACTTTAATGACTTACAATTGCAATTTGGTATTGGATATCCATTTTAATTATTATTTTTGCAAATTAAAAAAAACTTTGATATGAAGAAAAATAATTACATGTTTAGCCTTTCAGTCATAGGCTTGTTATATTTCGTATTTGGATTTGTAACTTGGTTAAATAGTTTACTTATTCCTTTCTTAAAAACAGCTTGCGAACTTCCAGACTCACAAGCATATTGGGTAACTTTTGCATTTTACATTTCATATTTTGTAATGTCAATCCCTTCTTCATGGATTTTAAAGAAGACAGGATTTGCAAAAGGTATGAGCCTTGGACTTCTTGTTATGGCAATAGGTTCAATACTCTTCATTCCTGCTGCTCAAAGTAGAGATTATATGATGTTTTTAGTTGGTCTTTTCATTCAAGGAACAGGACTTGCTTTGTTGCAAACCGCAGTTAATCCTTACGTTACTATACTTGGACCAATAGAATCTGCAGCAAAAAGAATGTCTATTATGGGATTATTCAACAAATGTGCAGGAATGATAGGCATTTTATTAATAAGTAGTGTTTTATTCTCAGGAATGGACGAATTAACTTCTAAGATTGCTACTTTAACAGGCGAGGCAAAAAATGCTCAACTTGATCTTTTAGCAATGAGAATCAAGACACCTTACATTGTTATCACAACTCTATTATGTTTATTGGCCTTAATGGTTATGTTAGCAAAACTTCCAGAGGTTAAAAACGAAGACGAAGTTGAAGGAGAAAAGTCTCAAAAATCTATCTTTAAGATTCCTTATCTTTGGTTAGGCGTTTTCACATTGTTTTTATATGTTGGAGTTGAAGTAATAGCGATAGACACATTAGGATTGTACGCTGAAACACAAGGAATCTCAAAAACAATTGCTCCAATGCTTGGAACATTTAGCTTGATTGCACTTACAATAGGATATATCTTAGGAATATTCCTTGTACCTAAACGAATTGACCAATCAAAAGCCCTTGCATTATCAGCAATATTAGGTTTTGTATTTGCAACCTTCGCTATAATGACTCAAGGTATGACATCTATTATATTTATTATATTATTAAGTTTTGCTCACGCTATGATGTGGCCTGCAATTTGGCCATTATCTATTGACAAACTCGGCTCTCACACTGCCTTGGCTTCAGCTTTATTGATTATGGCTATCGCTGGTGGAGCAGTTTTACCATTATTATATGGAAGTTTTGTAGATTTATTAGATGGAGACAGACAATTACCTTACATAATGATGCTTCCTTGTTATGCAATGATATTCTATTTTGCTATTTGGGGACATAAAGTGGGTAAAAACAAAGAATAATTCTTAGAAATGAAAGAAAAAAAATCTCAAATATACTGTATTTTTTGCGGAAGAAGCGAAGGACAAGTTCCTTTGATGATTAAATCTGAACTAGGCTTACAAGGAGTTTGTATAGACTGTGCTGACGCTTTAAATAACATAGCAAAAGAACAACAAAACAAAAGAAGCAAAAAAGAAGTTGAAGCATACAATATAAAAACTCCTTCTGAAATAAAAGCATATCTTGACCAATACGTAATAGGACAAGATGAAGCAAAACGTGTTCTTTCAGTTGCTGTTTACAATCACTATAAAAGATTGAAATATTACCATTCAAAAGATGTAAAAGACGAAGTTGAGATAGAAAAGTCTAACATCATAATGGTAGGACAAACAGGCACAGGAAAAACTCTTCTTGCTCGCACCATTGCACGTTTATTAGATGTTCCTTTTTGTATAGCAGATGCAACCGTTCTTACAGAGGCAGGATACGTTGGCGAAGATGTTGAAACAGTTCTAACACGTCTTTTGCAGGCAGCGGACTATGATGTTGAAAAAGCATGTAGAGGAATTGTCTTTATTGACGAAATAGATAAGATTGCAAGAAAAAGCGACAATCCTTCTATAACAAGAGATGTCAGTGGCGAAGGAGTACAACAAGCATTACTTAAATTATTGGAAGGAACCATTGTAAACGTTCCACCACAAGGAGGAAGAAAACACCCTGAGCAAAAATACATTCAAGTAGATACTAAAAACATTTTATTTATCGCCTCAGGAGCATTCAACGGCTTAGACAGAAAAATCGCACTTCGTCTAAACTCAAATACTATTGGCTATTCTGCATCAGAAAATCGCAAAAAAGTAGAAGAAAAAGACCTAATCAAATATGCAGAGCCACAAGATTTGAAAAGCTTTGGTTTGATTCCAGAATTGATAGGACGTTTTCCTGTACTTACTCACTTAGAAGCCTTAGACAAAGAGGCATTAAAACGAATCCTTACCGAACCTAAAAACTCTCTAATAAAGCAATACATAAAACTTTTGGAGATTGATGGTGTGAAACTAAGTTTTAAAGACGATGCTTTAGATTATTTTGTAGAGATTGCAGAAAATCATAACCTTGGAGCAAGAGGATTGAGAGGAATCGTAGAGAGTGTAATGACAGAATTAATGTTTGAGCTTCCTGGTAGCGACAAAAAAGAATTTGTTATCACAAAAAAATATGCTCAATCACAAATAGAAAAACATAAAGACAAGTTTTAGAAATGAAAAAAGCTTTAATAATCTTATTTCTCTTAGTTGGTTACCTTGCAAAATCACAAGTTAATGATGGGTGTGTTGTTTTCGGAACAATTTATCAAGGAGATACAATTCCAATGGCCTATCTTAACACTGTTAAAGTAACAGGATATGTTTGTCCTCTTACAGAAGCAGAAAAGAAAAAATACAAAAAACTAATCAGAGACGTAAAAAAAGTCTATCCTTACGCAAAAGAAGCAGGACGTTTATTGGATAGTTACACCCTTGTTTTGAAATCGGCAAAAAACGATTCACAAAGAAAAAAAATAATGAAGCAAGCCGAAACTGACATTGAAAACAAATTTAGTCCAAAACTAAAAAAACTAAATAAATCACAAGGAAAAGTTTTATTAAAGCTTAT
>CALCUN010000138.1 GCA_937906975.1 uncultured Bacteroidales bacterium | reverse complement strand
GTGATATGCAAAACAAAGGTGCTATTAAAGTTATTGCGATAGTATTTGCGTTGATTTGTTTGTATCAACTTTCGTTTACCTACTTTACAAAACAAGTAGAAAGCGATGCAAAAGAGTATGCTACAAATCAATACGCTCAGACTATTGCTAAAAACTTGGCAAAAGGAGATGCTTTACGCGAGCAAGAAATTTTCGATTCAATCTCTACAGAAAGAGAAAACTTTTATTTAGACTCAGTGTCTGAAGAAACAGCTTATAACTTTTTGTGGATAAGAAAATTCTCTTACAAAGAATGTAAAGCTAGAGAAGTAAATTTAGGTTTGGACCTAAAAGGTGGTATGAACGTTATGATGGAGGTTTCCACAGTTGACGTTCTTAAAAATTTAGCGTCAGATCCTGGGAATCAGGTGCTTTCGGCTATAATTGAAAAAGCGGAACAAGAACACAAAACCACAGGCGAAAAATTTATTGATTGCTTTGAAAAACAGGTAAATGAAGCAAATAAAACTTCAAAAGTGGATCTTTCTGCATTTTTTAGAGTTAAGTTGAAAGAAAAAGGAATAACAGCAAATTCCACAAACGCTGAAGTGATAAGTGCAATAAGACAAGAATGCACAGAGTCTTATGATAGAACTTTCCAAGTTTTATCAAAACGTATAGATAAGTTCGGTGTTGCTCAACCAACTATTCAAAAGTTAGAAGCAACAGAAAGAATTGCAATCGAGCTTCCAGGAGTTAAAGACCCTCAAAGAGTAAGTAAATTATTAGAAGGCTCTGCTCAATTACAATTCTGGTTAGCAGGAAATGCTTTAGAAGTATTTCAATCTTTAGTTTCTGCTGACGAATGGTTGCAAAGTATAGACACAACAGACACAAAAGTAAAAAATCCTTTGTTGTCTAAATTTGCTCATTTGAACAATGGTGCAATGATGCAAAGATGTGTAGTTGGAACAGCAACTGCAAACAATAGAGCAGAAATTGACAGAATGCTTGCTCAAGCTTCTAAATTACTTCCTCAAGATGTTATGTTTGCATGGGGAGCAAAACCTATAGAAAAAACAAACGAGTATGAACTATATGTTTTGCAATTTACTAATAAAGCAAAAACACCTCTTTTAGATGGAGATGTTATATCTGATGCAAACAGCGACTTCAATCAACAAGGAAGACCTGTTGTTTCAATGGTAATGAAAGATGAAGCTGCTCGTAAATGGGCTAAGATAACAGGAAGCAATGTTGGAAATAGTATAGCTATTGTACTTGATGGTGTTGTTTATTCTGCACCTAATGTAAATGGCGAAATAACAGGTGGCCGTTCAGAAATCTCTGGACAATTCACTGTT
This sequence comes from uncultured Bacteroidales bacterium, assembly GCA_937906975.1. Taxonomy (GTDB): domain Bacteria; phylum Bacteroidota; class Bacteroidia; order Bacteroidales; family P3; genus Onthomorpha. Next base: position 5,652 of record CALCUN010000138.1, on the reverse strand, counting down.
GAAGAAGCAAAAGACTTAGCAAATATTCTTAAATCTGGTAAATTAACTGCTCCTGCAAAAATGGTTCAAGAATCAGTTGTAGGACCATCTTTAGGAGAAGAATCAATTAGAACAGGTTTAATATCATTCATAGTTGCTTTCGTTTTAGTATTTATCTATATGATATTCTTCTATAACATGGCAGGTATTGCTGCTTGTTGTGCTTTGTTTGTTAATATTTTCTTCTTGATGGGAACTTTAGCTTCTATCGGAGCTGTATTAACATTACCAGGTATAGCAGGTATTGTTTTAACAATGGCTATGGCAGTAGATGCTAACGTTATCATTTACGAACGTATTAAGGAAGAATTATTAGCAGGAAAGAATTTAGGTTCTGCAATATCTGATGGTTATAAAGTTGCTTATTCTGCAATCATAGACGGAAACGTTACAACATTATTAACAGGTATTGTTTTAGCGTATTTTGGTAGTGGTCCAATTCAAGGATTTGCAATTACATTATGTATTGGTATCTTAACATCATTGTTCTCAAGTATCTTTATTTCAAGATTGGTATTTGAATCAATGTTAAAGAGAAAGAATGCAACAAAGAATATTACTTTCTACAACAAGTTAACTAAGAATTTCTTAAGAGATCCAAAAGTTAATTTCGTAGGAAACCATAAAACTCAAATGATAATAGCAATAGCATTAGTTGTTCTTTCTATTGGTTCTTTAGCAATAAAAGGAATGGATTATGGTATTGACTTCTCTGGCGGTAGAACTTATGTTGTAAGATTTGATCAAGATGTAAATCCTGTTGAAGTGCGTAGCGCATTGCAAGAAGAATTTGAAACAGCTCCAGAAGTAAAGACTTTCGGACCTTCTTATCAAGTTAAAATTACTACCGATTATAAAGTAAAAGATGATAGCGAAGCTGTAAAAGCAGAAGTTATTGCAAAATTACATAAAGGTGTAGCTTCTTTCTATAAAGAAAAAGTTACATTAGAACAATTTGAATCTACTATGAAGAGTCCTCTTGGAATTATTAGTTCTGAAATTGTAGGACCAACAATGGCTGATGATATAAAACGTTCTGCTGTAATATCTGTGATCATTTCATTAGTTTTAATCTTTATATATATAGGATTAAGATTTAGAAAATGGCAATATGGATTAGCTGGTTTAGTTTCTTTAACTTTCGATGCTTTAATCACAATTGGAATCTTCTCATTGTTTAGTGGTATCTTACCATTTAATTTGGAAGTTGACCAACAATTCATAGCTGCTATCTTAACAGTTATAGGATATTCTATCAATGATACAGTGATCGTGTTTGACCGTGTGAGAGAAAATGTGAAGTTGTATCCTAAATCTCCTTATGGAAAAGTAATGAATGATGCGATGAATCAAACTCTTAGTCGTACATTCAATACATTAGGTTCTACTTTATTAGTATTGTTGATAGTGTTTATTTTCGGAGGAGAAGTATTAAGAGGATTTGCTTTTGCATTGTTTATAGGTGTGGCAATTGGAGCGTTTGCTTCACTTTGTGTAGCTTGTCCTATTGCTTACTTTACAATAACTCGCTCAGAAAAAAAGAAACAACTTAAAGCTAGTAAATAAAGATAATTAATAATTTATTGGAGAGATAATTAAACTTCTCTCCAACAAATTATTGTTAGTAAAAATTTGTGAGATAATTTTTTTCTTGTAAATTTGCCGACTTAAAGGAGTGAGTTATGAGTGTTTTTTTTATAACATTGATATTATTTGTTGCTTTTTTTGTTGTTAAGGTTAGGAAAGTGTTAGCTGAACCTCTTCAAGAAAGTAAGCAAGAATGTGATTTAGAAGAAATAATAGAAGAAGATACTTTGCAAGAAAAGGTGTCTTGTTGTGATGTTGAGAGAGAACTTCATAGGGCTGAAGAGAAGGTAAGTGAGCAAGTTAGAAAAGAAGAAAAACAAATAGTTTCTGTAGAGCAGAATAAGAAATTTTCTTTGAAAGAAGCAGTGATTTATTCTGCAATATTAGAAAGACCATATAAATAGTGAATTTATAAATTTAAGAAACACATAAAAGAAATGGGCATGTTTAGAAAATTATTCTTTACACTCGGGTTGTTACTTACAACCAGTCTGATGTTGTATTCGCAAGGAACTCTTACGGGTACTATCACAGACTCACAGACAAAAGAACCATTGCCGTTTGTGAATGTCATTGTTGAGCAAAATGGTCAACAAATGGGAGGAGCTACTACGGATATAAATGGTAATTATCAAATTAAACCGCTTTCTCCTGGTGCATACGACATCAGAGCTTCGTTCATGGGTTACAAGACTGTCTTGAAAACCGGTGTACAAGTTAAGGCCTCAGGGTTTACTTTAGAAGGTAGTTTAGAAATGACACCAACAGCAGAAGTCTTAGACGTTGTTGAAGTTGTTGAGTATTCTATACCTTTGATTGACCAAGGTTCATCAGAATCAGGAAAGCGTATTTCTGCAGAAGATTTGGATAAGATGACTGCGAACACAGTAGACGGTATCATTGCCTCAGTCGGTGGTATTACAGACAATGAAGGGGGTGCTGGTAGTGCTCGTGGACAAGACCAAATGAAAACTTATGTAAATGGAGTTGCTAAAAAAGGTTCGGTTAACATACCAAAGCAGTCTATTGCGGAAGTTCAAGTTATCTTAGGGGGTACACCTGCAAGTATAGGTGAAGCCATAGGAGGTGCAACAAATATTACATTATTGCCTCCTCAAAACCAATTCCAAGGATTTGTGCAATATCAAACTTCTGAATTTTTAGATACAAGAGGTTACCATAGAGCAGACCTTTTCTTTACAGGACCTTTGTATAAAAAGAAAAATAAAGAAACAGGGGTTGAAAATAGTGTTATCGGCTATCGTTTAGCTGGTTTTGCTTCTTATTCAGCAGATGGATACATCAGACCAAGAGATAGAAGATACTATATGGTAAAAGATGATGTCCTAGAACAATTGAGACAATCTCCATTGATTTATAATCCTGCTACAGGAGCTGTTAACTATTCAGCAGAGTTTTTAACTTTAGATGATTTTGAAAGAGTTGGACGTAAGCCAAACTTAGGAAGTGCATCAATTTACCTTGATGGTGGATTAGATTTCCGTTTTTCTAAGAATAGTAGTTTGCAAATTAATGCAGAATACACTTATTCAAAAGGTATGAACGGTGGAGTTTCTTCAATGTTATTGAACAACTTTAATAACTCTGAATCATACAGCAATAGTTTCCAAGTAATGGCAGACTTTACTCAAAAATTCCCTTCAGAAGAAGGAAGTTCTGCTTTGATTAAGAACGTTATATTCAATGTTGTTGGATCTTACTCTAGAGAATATGGTGAATCTTATAGCAAAGATCACGGAGACAACTTATTCCGTTACGGACACGTTGGATACTTCAATACACACAAAAGAAATTCTTACGAATTGGTAAGAATGGATATCGATGGTGATGGAAGTAAAGAATATGTTTATCAACATAATGGTTGGTTAGACTATCAAGTAGATTATACTCCATCAGAATACAACCCAAGTATGTCAGCATACACATCTCAAATTTATTTCAGTGATGAATTCCAAGATTTGAGAGATTATGGATACACAATGAACTATGATAATTTAAGAAGTATTAATGGTTTGGTAAATGGAGATTCACCTCTTTCAGTTTATAGCATGTTTACAAACGTTGGAGTAGTAACATCTTCTTACTCAAAACAAGAAAATCAATATATTTATGCTGCCGCAAGAGTTTCTGCAGACGTTGGAGCACACCAATTAGAATTAGGATTCCAATATGACCAATCTATATATAGAGGATATTCATTAAATGCTTCTGGATTATGGACAATAATGAAACAAGAAGTTAACCAACATCTATTATATAGAGATTTAGATAATCCTATTATAGATAATTCTTCTACAATACCATACGTAACATACGGAAGACGTTATGATGCAGGAAGTCAAACATTCTTTGATAAACAAATACGTCAAGCATTAGGTTTAGCAGTAGATGGAACAGAGTTTATTGATATAGATAGTTATGATCCATCAACGTTCTCATTAGACATGTTCTCTGCTGATGAATTATATAACACAGGTAACTCATTAGTAAGTTATTATGGATATGACCACAGAGGTAATAAATTGACAGGAAAACAATCATTACAAGATTTCTTTACAGGTGCTGATGGTAATAGAAACATTGGCGCATGGGAACCAATTTATGCAGCAGGATATATCCAAGATAAATTCTTCTTTAGAGATTTGATTTTCAACATAGGTATTCGTGTTGATAGATATGATGGAAATCAAATGGGATTAAAAGACCCTTATTTATTGTATTCTTCATATACAGCAGGAGAATTGAGAGCTGCTGGTCGTACAGATATTCCTAATGGTATAGGTGATGATTATATCGTTTACGTTGATAAATTATCTTCATCTACAACTGTTGATAATGTAGATATTAGAGGATTCCGTAACCAAAATGGTAACTCTTGGTATACTGCTAATGGTGAGTTAGTATCAAATCCAAATGATGTTGCTGGTTCATCAGGACAACCTTTACCATTTAGAAAAGGAACTTTAACAGAAACTGGTTTACCAACACAAATCTCAACAGATGCGTTTGAAGATTACAAACCACAATATGTTGCAATGCCTCGTATTGCATTCTCATTCCCTGTATCAGATAAATCAGAATTTAAAGCTTCTTACGATGTTATCGCTCGTCGTCCTTCAACAGGAGTATGGCAAGCAAACTATGCAGGATACTTGTACATGGAAAAAATGTCAGGAGCAGCATTTTCAAATCCTAATTTGAAACCTGAAAAGATTACAAACTATGAATTAGGTTTCCAACAAGTACTTTCTAAATCATCTGCATTAGGTATAACAGCATATTACAAACAAACAAGAGACCTTATAAACTTGGTTCAATATGTTGGAGCAGACCCTACAAATATGTATTACTCTTACGAAAACCAAGACTTCATGACAACAAAAGGTTTCACTGTTTCATATGATTTGAGACGTTCAAAGAATGTAAGAATCAATGCAAACTATACCTTACAATATGCAGAAGGAACAACAGGATTACCTTCAACAACTTTAGTATCATTAATTAAAGCAGGTTATCCAAATATTAAAATGTTGTTCCCTATAGCTGACGATAGAAGACATGAGTTTAAAGTAAACTTAGACTTCCGTTTCCAAGGAGGTGATAAGTATAATGGACCAACAACAACAAGAGTAGTTGTAGATAAAGATGGAAATGAAAGAGTTAAAAACATCAGATGGTTCCAAAACTTAGGGTTTAATATCACAGGGGTAGCTCAATCAGGTGCACCTTCTACTAAATATTATAGTAATATCCAAAACACAATTGTAGGTAGTTTCAGAGGAGCTCGTTTGCCATGGACATTCCGTGTTGATATGAATGTGGATAAATCTTATTCAGTAAAAGTTGGAAAGAAAACAACAATGTTGAACTTCTTTGCTAGAATAACAAACGTATTCAACATAAAGAACATTAGAGGTGTTTATGGAGTTACAGGAGACCCAGAAGATAATGGATACTTAACAGACCCTGAAACACAAACAATAATTCAAGGACAACTAAATGAAC
>CALCUN010000137.1 GCA_937906975.1 uncultured Bacteroidales bacterium | reverse complement strand
TTCTTATACATTGTTCCCCTTTCGTTTTTTTGTCCAAACTTTTGGGGTCATTACATCCTAAAAATCAAAGAAATATTTAGAGAAAAACAGAGGAAAAATCGGCTAAAACAAAGAAAAATTTAGTGTTTTTATGGTCTCAAAAAGTTAAGTCTTTGATTTAGTGGTTTTTAATTAAGGGCTTATGTTTTCAATATTTGCAATCAGAATTTCAGTACTTGAAAATTTGCGAGTATTTGGGCGTTAAGTGGTGGGAAAACATATTTATTGCCACTTAATGCCCAAATAGATTTCTTAAAAATTTTAACTTTTTTAAACCTTTATGTGCTTTCTCAAAAAGTCGTAAAGCGAAGGATAGATTTTATTTTTGTTTTTAGAAATATACTCCTCATTCAGCCACTCAACTTTGACAATTCCTTCCTCTGTTTGTGGGGTTAGTTTTTCATTGCTTTGTGAGCTCATGCTATACCAATGAGTTATTTTCAATTCTCTTTTTCCTTCCCTCATATAGGTGTGATAAGTAATGTCAAGTTTTTTGCCTAATGAAATGTTTTCTAAGCCTGTTTCTTCTTTTACTTCTCTTACGGCGGTTAATTCCAAGTCTTCGCCCTCTTCTTGATGTCCTTTTGGTAAATCTAAGTGTTTATTTCTGAAAATAAACAAGTATTCGCCTTTCTCATTCTTTACTAATCCGCCTGCAGCAGGCACAAAAATTAATTTTTCTGTGATTTTTTTGAACGCAAATTCAAAATCTACATCATTTTTTATGATAATTAGGATATTTTTTTTGCAATTATCACTGAAAAAAGGTGCGAAATTTATAGAATTTATGCTTTCTTTATCGCACTCTATCACTTCTCTTTGAGAGAAATTTGCTTGCGAAAAACAATCATTTATTATACAAATGTTGTTGTGTTTGTTGAAAATGTCGTATCTTTGCATTATGATTATGAATAAAGAGACAGCCATACAAGCAGCCCGATTTTTATTGCAAATTAAAGCAATAAAATTGAATAATGAAAATCCTTTCACATGGGCATCGGGCAGAAAGAGCCCAATTTATTGTGATAATAGAGTAACTTTATCACATCCTGAGATAAGAACGTTCCTTCGTCAGCAATTTGTAGCGATTGTAAATGAGTTGTTTGCAGACGTAGATGTGATTGCAGGCGTTGCAACAGGGGGAATACCACAAGGAGTTTTGGTAGCACAAGATTTAGGTAAACCTTTTGTGTATGTACGTCCAAGCGAAAAGGCTCACGGATTGCAAAACAAGATTGAAGGAGATATAAAGGAAGGACAAACAGTAGTTGTTATAGAAGACTTAGTTTCAACAGGCAAAAGCAGTTTGCAAGCAGTAGAGGCATTAAGAGCAAGCGGTTGCCAAGTAAAAGGAATGGCGGCAATCTTCACTTATAACCTTGAGGTTGCACAAAAGGCCTTTGAAGAGGCAGGAGTAAAATTAAGCACAATAACAGATTACCACACTCTAATAGAATTAGCAGCAGAGGAAAACTTCATTAGAACTGAAGACTTAGATTCTTTGAGCGAATGGAGAAAAAATCCTGAGGCTTGGAGTGAAAAAAGAATGAATGGATAATTTGTATGTTTTTGTTTTAGAAATAGGGCGTTATGTAAGGAGTAACGCCTTTTTTATATAAAGATACTATGGTAAAGATTGAGAGTAAAAAGGTTGAGATTAAAAGAAATGTAGAGTTTGTTTATGAATATTTATCAGACTTTACGCATTTTTCTATGGTGGCTAATGATAAGATTGAGAACTTTAAGGCTACGCAAGATAGGTGTTCTTTCACTATAAAGGGAATGACCGATATGGGATTGAAGATAATTTCAAGAATGCCTAATGAGTCAATCACTATTACAAACGATACAGATGTGCCAAGTTCAATGCCACTTAATTTTCTAATCATTTTTGAATTTGAAAAAATAGAACCTTACGTTTCAAAGGTGGTTGTGAAAATGGAACTTGATGCTAATCCAATGATTGCAATGATGGTGAAAAAGCCATTGGAGAAATTTGTAAATTCATTGGCTGATGGTATGAAAATGGCAATGGAAACAATGATATAATTATGAAAAAAGTTTTAGTTCTATTTCTTTTGCTTTCGGTATGCTTTACAGGATTTTCACAAGATAATCTAATTGAGAATCATGACTTGTGTGCCGAGGGAGTAAAAGAAGAATCAAAAAAACAATTCAAAAAAGCATATTCTTTTTACAAAAGAGGTAAGTTTGAAAAGTGCTTTCCTATTCTTAGGGACTTAACAGAGAAAGATCCCGATTTTGCAAGTCCATATTTCATTCTTGGAATGGTTGGAGTGGCAAAGGACAATGCTCAAATGATTGAGAAGTATTTTCCTTTGGTGCTTGAGGTTTGTCCTCATTATTCTCATCCTTTGTTGTTTTATTATTTGGGTGTGATTGATTACTCAAATGATAGATATGACAATGCTTTGTTTAATTTTGAAAAGTTTATGGCTGCCACAACCTATGATGAGAATTATACTGATTTGCAACAGTCGGCTATTAACTACATTGAGTGGTGTGATTTTTTTAAGCTTGAAGAAAATAATAAATACCCTTTTATAACTAATAAACTCGACAAAATATCTTCGGAATTAGATATTACAAATCCTTTTGTTTCATTAGATGAAGAGATGGTTTTGTTTGTGAGAAAGAAAAAACAAAGAGTGAAAAATGAAGATAGTTTTTATCAACAGACTTCTTTTACAACAAAGGATATTTTGTGTCAATCGCGTAGGTATTTCGATGAAGAGTTAGAAAGATGGGTGTATGAAGAGGGCTATCCTATAATGGAGTTGGAGAATCTTTTGAATAAACCTACAAAGGTGTCATTAACTGCTGATAAAAGATATATGTATGTTTCTTCAATGGAGAAAACAACAGGAAAATACCAAATTTACTTCTTACAATGTATTGATGGAATTTGGTCGCAACCCGACAATGTAGGCTCTCTTATTAATTTAAACAACTCAAATCAAATACACCCTTTTGTAACAGCAGATGGAAATACAATGTACTTTGCTTCTGATAGAGAAGGTGGGCAAGGCGGATATGATATTTGGGTAACCCAAAAGGGAAAAGATGGCTCATGGCAAAAACCTACGAATGCAGGAAAGAGAATCAATACTCCAAGAGATGAATACTCGCCATATCTTCACCCAGATTATGAGAGTTTTTATTTTTCTTCAAATGGCTGGAAAGGTTTTGGCGATTTAGACTTGTTTTATATCGATTTGAGTGATATAACTATGAAAAAACCTACCAATATTGGCAGATATATCAACTCAGAGCAAACAGAGAGTGATATAGTGCTTAGCAAAGATGGAAAAACTGCTTATTGCGTTTTATACGATTCGCTTTCTCATAAATACAATCTTGTAAGTTATGAATTGCCTGATAATTGTAGAGCACCAGAAATACATCTTATGAAATTGAAGATAATAGATAAACAAATGCCTGCTTATAATTGTAAGGTGGATTTCTATAATCTTACAGAAAATACAAAAATCAGTTACTACACACCGGATAATGATGATAATATTAGCGTTGCTATAAAACCAAATGATAAATATCTAATAAAAATTGAAAAACCCTCATACGCATTCTTTTATCATACGATTGACACTCCGAAAGATGTTGATAGTTTGAGCTTAGAGATAAAACCACTTCAAAGCGGTGAGGTTTACCCTATTGAGAATGATAAATTATTTCTTGAAGATTTCTTGCAATATCTAACAGACAATTCGCGTATTCGTATTCAACTAATGGGAAAAAGCGAAGAAATGCAACAAGTACAAGAATTTCTTATCTATAATGGCATAAGGGAGGATAGGGTAAGAATACATGAAAATATAGTTAGCGATAAACTATCCTACATTGTTGATTAAAAAAATAAAAGTGCGATAAATCAATATTTATCGCACTTTCTTTTTTTTCTTATTGTTTTATTAATTTCTTACTTGTAGTGCCTTTTTGCGTGATTATGTTTACCAAATATGTCCCTTTCGGATAATTTTGCAGATTTATATAGTATTCATAATCATTTACTGCTATCTCTTGCATTTTTTTACCTTGAATATCATAGATTTCTAATCTTTCTATCTTGTAACGGCTTATTGCTTTACTGTATCTTGTTGCAGGATTTGGTACAAGGTTACAATGCTCTGCCAACTCCTCAGCGGACAAATCACTGTCTGTCTTTGGTATTATGATTATTGGGAAAAAGCCTATTTGTTTTTTGTAATAGAATTGATAATACTGATCTTGATCAAAACTTACCCAAGCTGTATCACCATACTTATAGTAAAGAGGTGGTAAATACTCATAACAACCAAGGTCTTCATACTTACATTTTTCCCACGGCTTAGCATTTACATCTCCGCCTATGATTGACATAGTGTGATCAAATTGATAAGGAATATTTCCTGCATAATCATGATCGTAACTAACACTATTCTTGTCATATATTAAAGAAAAGGCTTGTATTTGATGTTGATTGTTAAATAAATAATAGTCTAATGTTGTTGGAAAAAGATTTACACCAAAAGGTTCACTAACTGTAGCCCCACTAGGCGAGACATGGAAAATTATTGCATGGTCTAAATAATTACCATTATTGTCGCATAATCTAAACAATTGCACTCCATTGTTTGGTGGGGGCATTCCAAAAACCTTTGCCGCAACTCCTATTACTCTTGCAGCAGTGTCTAAATCTGACAATTGATATGGTTGAGCAAAACACCTAACATCTGGCATTGTTTTAAATCCAACAAGAAAATTCATATTAAATGTACTTAAATAGTCTTGATCTACATTTGCCCATGCAGTATCACATTGGTTGTGAAGTGATATTTTAGAAAAATCATGAAAATAAGCATGATAATATTCTGTATATGGATTTCCTGTTGCTGCAACAGCAGCTGCATATTCATCTGAAAAATCGTAATATATAGGAGAATAAACAGGGTCGAACAACATTGGACATTCAAAAATAGTTTGAGGGAAATAAACTATTGTGTCATACTCTTGTTCTTGTGCGTAACTAAATCTTGTTACTGCTAATAAAACTAAAATTATTGATAATGTCTTTTTCATAAGGCTTCTATTTTATTGTTTCTGGTTGTTTGTAATATATATCTACAATTGTATTACTACAAGGATTTGTAATTGGTTCTTGATTTATTTGCAAAGCATTAAACGCATCTACATTTTGATTTGCTGGAAGATTTAATAAATCATACAGAGAAGGCATTATATCTGCAAATGAGCAATGAAGTGTTGATGGAAATACATCTACATTTGGTAAAGCTTCTTCATAAACATCCTCATATCTTATTTCATAGCAATTACTAAAATTGAAAAACTGATTACAACGTTTTTCTAAAAGAATTTTGTTGTCAGAACGAGTACCATACACTCCTAAATAAATACCTTTATATAATTCCAATGAGGAGAGGTTGTCATAATATTTAGTATATACATTAGAACTATATGGCATTATTATATAATCATTCATACTCAAATGCCACACTTCATCAATTCCTTCATAAATGTTTGATTGTTTTAATACAACCAACATATTTTCTTTTTCCACATATTCCAAATCCCAAACTCTATGTTTTATACCATTACCCGATATTCCAAAATAATGTGTAAAGATAGGATTTAGCGTAGTTGAAGTTAAATTTATTTTATACAACACATTACAATTTTCACTTGTAAAACCCACATAACAGATTGCAATATTATTTTCTCCAACACAAGCTACTTCTAAATTACCTCTGTTATTTAAAAAGTCTAATGCGTATCGTTGTCCATATATTCTTCTTGATTGTCTAACATTGAGATTGTTCTTATCAAACCAATGAACTGCCAATGTTTTATATTCTGGACAATAATCAGTTTCGTAATATGAAGAAACAATACATATAAAATTATTTGTTAAACAAAAGTCTCTTATTTGTTCACGATCTTCAAGGTTTGGCAAAGTCCATAAGTCATATTGATGATTTACTCCATTTGATGTACGCATTATGTTTAGCGTTGCTAAGCAATGTCTATATTCTAAAGGGTTGGTGTACCAAGCAGGTCCTATTTCATAAAGAGAATTGCTTAGTGGCTGATTTTCCCCTGTTACAGCAGGCTCTACTATATCAACATCATCAGACAAAGGTAACGTAAGACCTGGTGAAGGTGGATCTCCTATATCAGCACCTGGTCCCTCAACAAAATAAGGAATACCATAAAAATGTCTTCCAATTGCTGCAACAACTGTTTTTCCTGTGTTGTCATTGTAGGCTTCTACCCTGAAAAGCTCTTTTGTAGTTCTTATTTCAGCGTATGTGCAAGATTGATTAGGTTGAGTAAATAAATCCATTACACTTACATATCCTATTACACCAATAGAATCATTCTGAGGGAGAGTCTTACGACCTACAAAATACAATGTATCATTAAATATTGTAAAATCCTTAATTTTATAGTCAATTGGCATATAAACCGTTTTCAATGTATTTAGAATATTTTTTTCTAATAATCCAAACGTTGCTTGATTGCTACCCGCAAGAGTATTCAACACAACAGAATACTTTTCATCATATCTCACTATTTTTGCACTGTGATCAGATTCAAAATCTGTTGATGATTGAATAAAATGTTCCGTAATTTCTCTCGCTTGTGCGTCTGGCGTTAAAATCTGTGCATTGGTTTTTGCACTAAATGACAATAATAAAATCATTGTCATTAAAGAAATAGTTTTTCTCATAAGAATAAATTTTTTAATTTAAAAATCAAAATTAATTATCTTTGTATATATAGACAAGTGTTTTTGCCATTTTGTTACAGTTTTTAAAAAAAATTTTACAGCTTATGTATGTTTTTTTAAAATGTAAAGAAAAAATAAAAAAAGTCAAAGAAAAAAAATATTTTCTCTTAGGAATATTTTATTTTTTCTTTGACTTTTTTTTCTCAATCTTAAGAGTTGATTTCCTGTAATTTACAGAGTTGGTAATATATTCCGCCTTTGGCGGTTAGTTCTGCGTGGGTTCCTATTTCTTTTACATAGCCTTTGTCCATTACTACTATTTTATCGCAATTCTTTATCGTGGAAAGACGATGTGCGATTGTGATAATGGTTTTTTGTTTTGAGAGATTGTTGATAGCCTCTTGTACATGGTGTTCGGAAATGGTGTCAAGGGCTGAGGTGGCTTCGTCTAAGATTAGGATTTCACATTTTCTTAAAATGGCTCTTGCTATTGCAAGTCTTTGTCTTTGTCCTCCGGAGAGTGTGTTGCCTCTATCGCCAATTATTGTGTCGTATCCTTGTGGTAGTTTGCTGATAAATTCGTGTGCATTGGCGGTCTTGGCAGCCGAAATTATTTCTTCTTCGCTGAAATTGTTGTTTCCAAAACTTATGTTGTTTTTTACGCTGTCGTTGAAAAGGATTGTCTCTTGTGTAACTATGGAGATGTGTTTTCTTACTTCGTTTGAGGATAGTTTCTCTATGGGTAGATTGTCAAAAAATATGGTATTTTCCTCTACGTTATAGAATTTCATTATTAGGTCAATCAATGTGCTCTTGCCAGAGCCTGAAGCTCCAACGATTGCTGTGTTTTCTCCTTTCTTAAAGAAGAGATTAACTGAGTTTAGTACAGGTGTTTTTTCGTAGGCAAAGTTTAGGTTTTCTATTCTTATGCCTTGGTTGATTTTTTCTAAGTTTAGAGGTTTTTTTGGTTCAATTATTGTGTTGTTTGCATAGATTATTTCGCATATTCTATTTTTTGCGGCATCTGCTTTTTTGATATTGTAAAAGGAAGTGGAGATGTCTTTTGCGGGTTTTATGAGAAGTGAGAATATTATTAGGTAAACAATAAACATGTCTGCACTCATAAGCACGGGTGAGCCGATTACGTTGCGTGCTCCTACAAGAAGGATTGCTATCACAAGGCAATTGCCAAAAAATTCGCTTTGCGGAGAGGCTAAATTCACTCTTCTGTTGATTTTGTTGCGTAGTCGGGTGTAGGAGGTGTTGAAGTTTTGGAAGCGGGTGTTCATTTGCTCAATGGCGTTGAATGATTTGATGATGCGAAGTGAGGATATGGTTTCTTCTAATATGGAGGTGAGGTGTGAGGACTTTTGTTGCATGTGTTTGGAGCTGCGTTTTAGTTTGCGAGAAAAGAATGATACTATGCCGGCAACGGGAGGAAAGACAATCAAAACAAGTAGTGTGATTTTATAGTCAATGTATAATAGTACTCCAAAGTATAATATTACGCTGATGATATTGACTATTAGGGTTTGTAGTGATTGTAATACGTTTTGGTCATACTCTGTTATGTCGTTGCTTACTCTTGATAGTAAATCTCCTTTTTTGTAGCGTGCAATAAAGCCTATTGTTTGTGTGGAGAATTGTTCAAATAGTTGGTTTCTTATGTTGCGAATGATTTTGTTGCGAGTTGCTCCAATGAAGTAAGAGCCTAAGTAGGTGAAAAGGTCTTTGAGGAAATAAATCACAAAGATTATTGCAGCGAAAAGCCATAGTGCTTTGTGTTTTCCAAATGAAAGACAATAGTCGTAAACATTGTTTAGGATAAGTTCTAATTGTGAGGGATTTTCTGTGGCTTGGGTTGGTGTGTCGAAAAGGATTTGTAAGAAATTGCTAACTGAGAGAATGGAGGCAATGGAGAATAAAGTTGCCATACACATGAGAACAAAAAATAGTATTATGTTCCCTGTGTATGGCTTTAAGTTATTTTTTGTAAATGTTTTCTCGTTCTTATTTACCATAAACACCTACATAGTTGGAAGGCGTGATTTGACGCATTCTTTCTTTTGTTTCTTGGTCTATGTCAAGGGTTTCTATAAATTCTGCAATGGTTTGTTGATTTATCTTTGCATTTGTACGTGTTAGGGCTTTAAGGGTCTCGTATGGATTAGGGTAATTCATACTTCTTAGTATGGTTTGTAGGGCTTCTGCTACTACTGCCCAGTTGTTTTCAAGGTCTCTTTCCAATGCTTCTTGGTTAAGGATTAGTTTGTTCATTCCTTTTATTATAGAATTTAAGGCAATGATTGTGTGTGCTAAAGGAACGCCTACATTTCTGCTTACTGTAGAGTCTGTAAGGTCGCGTTGAAGACGTGAAATAGGTAGTTTCATCGAAAGATGTTCAAAGATTGCGTTTGCAACTCCAAGATTTCCTTCTGCATTTTCAAAGTCTATTGGATTAACTTTGTGTGGCATTGCAGAAGAGCCTACTTCTCCTTCTTTAATCTTTTGTTTGAAGTATTCCATTGATATGTATTGCCACATATCTTTACAGAAGTCCATAAGGATTATGTTGATTCTTCTGATGTTGTCGAAATATGCTGCAAGGTGGTCGTAGTTTTCTATTTGTGTTGTGTAAAGCGAGCGCTCTAAACCGATAGTTGAACAGAAATTGTTCGCAAATTCTACCCAATCATATTGAGGGAATGCTATGTTGTGTGCATTGAAGTTTCCTGTTGCACCACCAAATTTCGCTGCGAAAGGAATGAATGCAAAATATGCAAGTTGTTGTTCAAGACGGTAAACAAATACTTGCATTTCTTTGCCAAGTAGGGTTGGAGATGCAGGTTGTCCGTGAGTGTGTGCAAGCATTGGAACTTGTTTCCATTCTTTTGCTTTTTCTGATATTAATTCTACAACACTGTTTAAAAGTGGCATAAATGTTTCTTCGTGGCAATCTTTTAAAGAAAGCGGAACTGAGGTGTTGTTTATGTCTTGAGAGGTTAGTCCAAAGTGGATAAATTCTTTAAATTCTGCAAGGTTCATTTCGTCAAAGCGTTGTTTGATGAAATATTCCACTGCTTTTACATCGTGATTTGTGATTTTTTCTATTTCTTTTATTTGATTTGCGTTCTCAACTGTGAAATCGATGTATATTTTGCGTAAATCGTCAAATTTTGCTTTGTCAAAACCATTCAATTGTGGTAGGCCTAATTCGCATAATGCGATGAAATATTCTATTTCTACCTTAACTCTATATTTAATTAAAGAGGCTTCTGAAAAATAGTTGGCAAGTTCTTTTGTTTGTCTTGAATATCTGCCATCAATTGGTGAAATTGCTTCTAATGCTGTCATATCTTAAAATTCTTTGTTTATAATTCTACCTGATTCTATTAGTTTCTTTAATAAATTGCTTGAACTTGCTTTGCGAATGGCCTCAATGTGGACTTGAGAGTGAGTGTCCGTTCCAAGAAGTTCTATCATATTGTTGTCTGTTAATTTTTTTACTAAATTATATGTGTCTTTGCCATAATAATTGCCGAATGAAAGAATGTTGGCTTGGAATAAAACTCCGCTGTCTTTTAGTTTGACAAAACGATTAAAGTCATTAAACCAATAAAGATAACGTTCAGGGTGTGCAAGTATGGGTTTGTAGCCTGCAAGTTGTAGTTCAAAAATGTAACCATCTAATCCGAAAGGAGGATCTAAAAAAGGAAGTTCTATAAGTAGATAATTGTCTCCAAAGGTCTTGAATAATCCATTGTTTATTCGTTCATAGACTCCGTCATCTAAAAGATGCTCCGCCCCAACCTCTATTCTGATTTGTAATCCTTCGAATCGAGCGGCACGTTTTAGCTCGGCACATAATTCATCTAAACGATTAACATCGTTAGGAAAGTATTCCGCTTTGACATGTGGGGTTGTAATGACTTTTTTAAAGCCAAGCGATTCCAATTCCTTTAACAAGGAAATGGAAGTCTCCATATCGGGCGAACCATCGTCAATACCTGGAATTAAATGTGAATGAATATCGGTGTGAAGTAGTGAAAAATCTACTTTATTTGAACTATCGTTATCTTTTTTTAACCAACTGAACAATCCCATGCTAAATTGTTTTTAACTCTTTTATTGTTTCTATAGGGTTTTCTGCGGCAAAAACAGCGTTTCCTGCTACTAAAACATCAGCTCCTGCTTGAATTAATTTTTTATAGTTCGCTGTATTTACTCCACCATCAACCTCTATTAAACAATTTGCTTGTTTTCTTTCTATAAGTTGTTTTAATGCTTTTATTTTATCGTAAGTGTTTTCAATGAATGATTGTCCTCCAAATCCAGGATTAACACTCATTAAAAGAACTACATCGCACATTTGAATAATGTCTTCCAATACACAAATAGGTGTGTGTGGGTTTAAAACAACTCCTGCTTTCATTCCAAGTTGTTTTATCTTGCTAAGTGAACGATGAAGATGTGTGCAAGCCTCGTAATGTATTGTGATAATATCTGCCCCGCAATTTTTGTAATCTTCAAAAAATTTATCTGGCTCTACTATCATTAAGTGAACGTCAAGCGGTTTTTTTGCTATTTTTTTAATGTGTTTGATTACAGGTTGCCCAAAAGAAATGTTTGGAACAAAGACTCCGTCCATTACATCAACGTGTAGCCAATCTGCTTGGCTGTTATTTAACATTTCTATGTCTTTTTCTAAATTGCAAAAGTTAGCTGAAAGCAACGAAGGCGAAATTAAATGTGCCATTTCTATTTTCTATTTTTTTTATTGTTACGTTTACTGTTTCTATTATTAGATTTTTCTTTTTTATTTGGTCTTTTTGCTTGCGCAAGTTCAAGAGTTAAAGGTCTGCCTTTATAGAATTTGTCCTCAAATGCGAAAAGTACATCATTAACATCTTGAGAGCTTACTTCAATGTATGAGAAATTGTCAAGAATATCGATTTTTCCAATTTCAACTCTCATGTTTGGACAATAATCATTGATTAAACCTATTATTCTTTGCGGAACAATTCTGTCTTTTCTTCCAAGAGAGATAAATAAACGTGTAAATTCTCCTGCTTTATCAGTGATTTTATTCTTGTCAGTCTTCTTTTTTTCTTTCTCTTGCTTTGTTTCATCAACGTTTAAATCAGGAGCGTCTTTGTAATACTCTAAGAAACGATTAAATTCTACAGAGACAAATTTCTTAATCAATTCTTCGCGAGAAAGCCAACTTAGTTTAGAAACTACCTCTGGTATAAAATCTTCTATTTCCTCTTCATTGACAATTACACTCTCTAATTTATTTATCATATTAAATAACTGCTTACGACAAACCTGCTTTCCGGTTGGAATTTCCGCCTTTTCAAAGGTCTTTTGTATTAGTTTTTCAATATTTTTTATTTTGTGTTTTTCTCTAAGGTTAAGAATTGCAATAGAGATTCCTTGTTTGTCTGCTCTACCTGTACGTCCTGAGCGGTGAACATATTGTTCTAATTCATCAGGAAGGTTATAATTTATTACGTGAGTTAGGTTACTTACGTCCAAACCTCTTGCGGCTACATCGGTTGCAACAAGCATTTTTATGTTTCTAAGTCTGAAACGACTCATTACATGATCTCTTTGTGCTTGCGAAAGGTCTCCGTGAAGCGAATCGGCATTATATCCATCTCTTATAAGCATATCGGCAACTTCTTGCGTTTCTACTTTTGTGCGACAAAAGACTATGGCATATATATCTGGATAATAATCGGCAATTCTCTTTAAAGCAAGGTAGCGGTCTTTGGCATGTACTAAGTAATAGAAGTGTCTTACGTTGTTTGAGCCTTGATTTTTACTTCCTATTTGTATTCTGATTGGGTCTTGAATGTAATTTTGAGCTATTTCTTCAACCTCATCTGGCATTGTAGCAGAAAAAAGCAAGGTGTATTTATTTTCAGGAGTGTGTTCTAAGATAGAATCCAAGTCTTCTTTGAATCCCATATTCAACATCTCGTCAGCCTCGTCCAAAACAAGGTATTTGATTGTAGAAATATCAACCTTACCTCTTTCAATCAAGTCGTTTATTCTACCAGGTGTTGCAACAATTATTTTTGCACCCTTTTTCAATTCTTTAATCTGCATTTCTATGCTTGCTCCTCCGTAGGTAGCAACCACAGTGCAAGAAGGAATATATTTAGCGTACTTTTTGCAATCGTTAGCTATTTGAATACACAGCTCTCTTGTAGGACAAATAATCAGAGCCTCAGTATTTGTATTTTTATAACTTATTTTCTCAATAATTGGTAGTCCAAATGCGGCAGTTTTGCCTGTTCCTGTTTGTGCAAGTGCAATAAGATTGCAATCATTCTCCAAAAGGGTGGGAATAACTTGCTCTTGTACCGGCATTGCTGATTCAAAACCTAAATCCTTTACGCCATTGAGCAATTCGGGACAAAGACCTATTTCTTCAAAAGTCATTATTTATTTATTAAAATTATTTGCAAAGGTAACAATATTTACGCTTTTAAAAATTATTTCTTAGACTTATTTTTATTTCTTAGACTTATTTTTATAATTTTGCAGATTAAAAATAAAGTTTTATGACAAATTTAAGTGTTAATATAAATAAGGTTGCGACAATTCGCAATGCTCGTGGAGGCAATATGCCAAATCTTATTCAAGTAGCAATAGATTGTGAAAAATTTGGCGCACAAGGAATCACCGTTCACCCAAGACCAGATGAAAGACACATAAGATATAAAGATGTTTACGAATTAAAACAAGTCTTAACTACAGAATTTAACATTGAGGGCTATCCTTCTGAAACTTTTATGCGTCTTGTAGAAGAGGTAAAACCAGCGCAAGTAACCTTAGTGCCAGATGCGCCAGATGTTTTGACCTCAAACGCAGGTTGGGATACGATAAAATACAAAGAAGAATTAACAAAAATTATATCTCGCTTAAAACAAACCTGTAGAGTTTCGGTTTTTGTGGAGGCAGACCCTGAAATGGTAAAAGGAGCTAAAGCATGCGGAGCAGATAGAGTGGAATTATACACCGAAAGTTACGCATCGGAATATGCTCAGTGCAGAGAAAAAGCTATTGAAAAATTCATTTCTGCTGCTAAAACCGCAAATGAAGAAGGCTTAGGCCTTAATGCAGGACACGATTTAAACTTAGATAATCTTAGATATTTCCAAGAAAATATACCAAATCTTTTAGAAGTTTCAATAGGACACGCTTTGATAAGTGATGCGCTTTATTTTGGATTAGAAAAAACCATACAATTATATAGAAAAGAGCTAGAATAATGGAGTGGTTACACAAATTGCTTTTTGAAGACGGTGTTGCTCATGCAATACTATTACTTTCTTTATGTATTGGCTTAGGACATTATTTAGGAAAACTGAAAATAGCCAAGGTTTCTTTGGGAATTACTTGGATTTTATTTGTTGGTATAATTTTTAGCCACTTTGGCTTTACAATCAATCACGATGTACTTCATTTTATAAAGGAATTTGGTCTAATTCTCTTTGTTTATTCAATAGGATTACAAGTAGGACCAGGTTTTTTTGCCTCATTCAAAAGTGGAGGAATAAGACTCAATATCTTAGCTCTTAGCATTGTTTTATTAGGTGTCGTTACAACATATATAATACATCTAATAAGTGGAGAGGAAATCGTAACAATGAGCGGTGTTTTAGCAGGTGCTACAACTAATACGCCTTCTCTTGGAGCTGCTCAGCAGACTTATAGTGATGCAGTCGGAGGAGCAAACACCTCTATCGCATTGGGCTACGCAGTTGCTTACCCTTTGGGTGTTGTTGGCGTGATAATAGTTATGCTTGTTTTGAAAAAAATCTTTAAAATCAATCTTGCAGAAGAGGAAGCAAAGACACAGCTACATCAAGCACCACAAACCCTAAGACTAAACATAGTAATAGAAAATCAATGTGTAGTGGGCAAAAAAATTAGCGAAGTTGTAGAAAATTTTAAATCTACTCTTGTGGTTTCTCGTGTTAAACACGTAAACGGCGAGGTAGAAATTGCAACTGATGACACTATTTTGCAAGAAGGAGATATACTACGCTTGGTTACAACTCAAGACAACGAAAAAGCACTTGTTATGTTACTTGGGAAAGAGCATGATTTGCCTTCTAAGGAATGGGAAACTCCAAGTCATGATTTGGTTTCAAGAAAAGTTGTTGTTACAAAACCAGAATTAAACGGCAAAACCATAGGTTCACTCAACATAAGAGCATTGTATGGCGTAAATATCACAAGAATAAACCGAAGTGGAGTAGAATTAATAGCAGATAGAAATATCACACTTCAATTAGGAGATAGAGTAACCTTAGTAGGAAGTTTAGAGCGTATAGACAAAGTAACAGAAATCTTAGGAAACTCTCTTAAACGTCTTGAAATTCCTAATTTGATTCCTATATTTGTAGGAATTGTTTTGGGGATTGTCTTAGGTTCAATTCCGATTGCAATTCCTGGATTGCCACAATCTGTTAAATTAGGCTTAGCAGGAGGACCTCTAATCATAGCAATTCTTATGGGAAGGTTTGGTCCGCACTACAAAATCGTTACATTCACAACTACTTCTGCTAATATGATGATTAGGGAAATCGGTATTTCTCTTTTCCTTGCGGCAGTTGGTTTGTCGGCTGGCCAAGAATTTATTTCCTCTATCGTAAATGGTGGTTATATGTGGCTACTTTATGGATTAATCATAACAGTTGTGCCAACATTGCTTGTGGGTATTTTTGCAAGACTAAAATACAAAATGGATTATTTTACAATCATAGGATTGTTGTCGGGAAGTACAACAAATCCTCCTGCACTTGCTTTTGCAAACTCACAATCTCAATATTCAACACCGTCAGTTGTTTATGCAACTGTTTATCCTCTTACAATGTTTTTAAGAGTTTTAACAATACAATTACTACTTATCATAGGATTGTCATAGAAGTGAAACAAAAACAATTAGAGTTACTTTCACCCGCAAGGAATTTTGAAATTGCAAAAGCGGCAATAGATTGCGGAGCTGACGCAATTTACATGGGATATGAAAGATTTGGCGCAAGAAGTGTGGCAACAAATAGTTTGGAAGATATAAAAAAAACTATTGATTACGCACATCTTTTCGGCGTTAGGGTATATATCACAATGAATACTTTGCTTTTTGATGATGAATTGCTAGATGCACAAAAAGCAGTCAAAGACCTATGTGAGATAAATGTCGATGCGATAATTGTACAAGATATGTTTTATTTGAAAAATCATAGCTTGCCAATGCAGTTGCACGCATCTACTCAAATGAATGTATTTACAAAAGAAAAATTAAAGTTTCTTTACGATACGGGAATACAGAGAGTGGTTTTGCCTCGCGAGTTTTCTTTAGAGCAAATTAAGCAAATGCACGAATTTTGTCCGCAAGTGGAATTGGAAGCCTTTATTCATGGAGCTTTATGCTGTTCAATCAGCGGACAATGCTATCTTTCCTTGTATCAAAATGGCAGAAGTGGAAATAGGGGTGTTTGTTCTCAATCGTGCAGATCAAGATATGACCTTGTAAATGCTGAAGGAAAAGTATTGAAAAAAGATAAATATCTTCTATCTACAAAGGATTTTAACGCATCTTCATGCCTTGCAGAAATGATTGAGGCAGGTGTTTGTAGTTTTAAAATAGAAGGAAGATTGAAAGATGTAACATACGTTAAGAATGTAACGAGTTACTACAACAACCTATTGAATGAATTTATAAAAAACAATCCTCAATATACTCGCTCTTCATTTGGAGAGGTTAAACAAGAGTTTCAAACCGATATTGAC
Organism: uncultured Bacteroidales bacterium; assembly: GCA_937906975.1. Taxonomy (GTDB): domain Bacteria; phylum Bacteroidota; class Bacteroidia; order Bacteroidales; family P3; genus Onthomorpha. The sequence goes on along the minus strand of CALCUN010000137.1, from coordinate 9,098 downwards.
AAGAGTTTCAATCGTGGATACACAACATTTTTTCTTAAAGGTAGAAAAGAAATCACAGGCAACATAGATACCACAAAGAGTATTGGAAAATATGTTGGCGAGGTTTTGCAATCAAAAGGAAATATTTTGCAACTCAAAACCAAAGAGGTGTTTTTTGCCTCCGATGGCTTGATTGCTATTGACGAAAACGGCATTAGCGAAGGATTTCTTGTAAATGGATTTTCTAATGGAGAGATAAAAATCAATAAATCTCTAAATCTGAAAAAGGGAACAAAGATTTTTAGGAATAAAGACACGCAATTTGAAAAACAATTAAGCGAAAATTCTCTTAGAAAACTTAAGGTTGATATTACACTTTCGGAGGACTATATAGAGGCTTGCGATAAGCGTGGAAATAAAGCTAAGAAAAAATTTTTTAATCCTAAGGAAAAAATAAATAATCCTAAGGAATATTTTTCTAAAGCTAAGGAAAAATTTTCCAAGATGGGAAACACTGTGTTTGAATTAGATAGCTTTACCTATGATTGCAAAGAAGAATACTTTTTCCCTGCCTCATTTCTCAATTCATTGCGAAGAGATGTTTTGGAAAGTCTGCAAGAAAAAATACTCTCTTCTTACATCACTCCATTTCAACCACAACTTGACTTGTCTATTCCTTATATAAAAGATGAGGTTGATTACACCGAAAACATAAGTAACGAGATTTCAAAAGCTTTTTACGAAGAAAAAGGCGTAAAAATTAAGCAATACGCTTTGGAAACCAAGATGCAAAAAGGCGACATCTGTCTTATGCGTTCAAGAAATTGCATAAGATTTAATTTAGGTCAATGTTTGAAACGTCATAAGCAAGAAAAGGACTATCAAACTGCACTATTTTTGAAAGATAACAATCATAAATATCGCTTAAAATTTGATTGCGAAAATTGTATTATGGAAGTTTATTGGTGATATTTTCGTTTTTCTTAGAAAAATTCATACTTTTGCAAAATTATTCTTGAAGAAAAATAAATAATAACAAAAAATAAAAAGAAATGAGTTTAGTTAAATTAGCATCAATCACAAAAAAGATTACCATTGCTGCGGTTGGAGCATTCTTATTGGTGTTTTTGCCGATGCACATGGGATTAAACCTTTGTATTCTAAGAGAAGACGGAGGTGAATGGTACAGAAATGTTTGCCACTTTATGGGTACTAATTGGATTGTAAAAATCATGGAAATAGTACTTATGCTTTGCGTGCTTGTTCACGTAGTTGTGGCTATTTTATTAACAATTGAAAACAAAAAAGCAAGACCTGTTGGTTATGCAGTTGCGTCAAAATCAAAGACTCACGCAGGATCAAAATGGATGATTTACACAGGTGGAGTTGTTTTTGCGTTTTTGATTATCCACTTTATCAATTTCTATTTTGTTAAGTTCGGAATAGTTGTTGAAGACGAAAGCGACACTTACACAGTAGAAATTGAAGATGTACAAAGACATCTTGAAGACAAGGTTGCTATGGTTCAAGAACAAATGATGAACGGAACAATCACTCAAGAGCAAGCACAAGAACAAATGATGGCTCTTCAATTAGAGTATATGCCATTTTTACAAATTATGCAAACAGGACAACCTGCTGAAAAAATATCAAAAGATGGCGAAGAATTGATAAATCTAAGCAAAGAAGAGTTAGTTCAATTCGTAGGTGAAGATTTCGAAGAATATGAACCTGATTTCTATACAATGTGTAATAAGTTATTTGCAAATCCTACATATTCTATAATCTATTTATTAGCATTAGTAATATTAGGTATTCACTTATTCCACGCAATCAATTCAGTATTCCAAACATTTGGTTTAAATCACAAAAAATACAATAAAGCAATTGAATATTTTGCAGGTGCATACGCAGTTATAGTGCCATTAGGATTTGCAATCGTGCCTTTATTCGTAATGTTTTGTAAATAATTAAAATAATAACAAATCAGAAAATAACATGGTAACACTTAATTCCAAAATTCCGCAAGGACCACTTAGCGAGAAATGGACAAAATATAAAGCTGACCAAAAGTTAGTAAACCCTGCTAATAAAAGAAAATTAGATGTCATTGTTGTAGGAACAGGTTTAGCAGGAGCCTCAGCTGCAGCTTCATTGGGAGCATTAGGATTTAATGTAAAAATATTCTGTATCTCAGACTCACCTCGTAGAGCTCACTCAATCGCAGCTCAAGGTGGTATAAATGCAGCAAAAAACTATCCAAACGATGGTGATAGCGTAGGAAGATTGTTCTATGACACTATCAAAGGAGGAGACTATCGTGCAAGAGAAGCTAACGTTTATCGTTTGGCAGAGGTAAGTAACAACATCATAGACCAATGTGTTGCACAAGGAGTTCCTTTCGCAAGAGACTACGCTGGAATGCTTGACAACCGTTCATTTGGTGGTGCTCAAGTAAGCCGTACCTTCTATGCAAAAGGACAAACAGGACAACAACTTCTTTTAGGTGCATACTCTGCTTTGTCAAAAGAAATAAAAGCTGGCACAGTTAAGATGTACGAAAGAAAAGAAATGATGGACGTTGTCTTAGTTGATGGAAAAGCAAGAGGTATCATCACAAGAGATTTACAAACAGGTAAATTGGAACGTTGGTTTGGACACGCAGTAGTTGTAGCAACAGGAGGATATGGAAATGTTTATTTCTTATCAACAAATGCTATGAACTCAAACGGTTCAGCTGCTTGGCAATGTTACAAAAAAGGTGCATGCTTTGCAAATCCTTGCTATGTACAAATCCACCCTACATGTATTCCAGTTCACGGAGACTATCAATCAAAATTAACTTTGATGAGTGAAAGTTTACGTAATGACGGAAGAATTTGGGTTCCTAAAAACATAGAAGATTCAGTTGCTATCAGAGAAGGAAGACTTAAACCAACTGATATAGCTGAAGAAAACAGAGATTACTACTTAGAAAGACGCTACCCTGCGTTCGGAAACTTAGTACCAAGAGACATCGCATCAAGAGCAGCAAAAGAAAGATGTGATGCAGGTTATGGAGTTGGAACAGGACAAGCAGTTTACTTAGATTTCTCTTCTGCAATCAAACGTTTAGGTAAAGATAAAGTAGAAGCAAGATACGGAAACTTATTCCAAATGTATGAAAAAATTACAGCACAAAACCCATACGAAACTCCAATGATGATTTACCCAGCAGTACACTACACAATGGGTGGATTATGGGTTGACTATGAATTACAAACTACAATAGAAGGATTGTTCGCAGCGGGAGAAGCAAACTTCTCTGACCACGGTGCAAACCGTTTAGGCGCATCTGCCTTAATGCAAGGCTTAGCTGATGGATATTTTGTATTACCTTATACTATCCAAAACTATCTTTCAAAAGAAATTTACTCACAACCAATCCCTACAACCGTACCTGAATTTGACGAAGCTGAAAAATCAGTTGCAGCAAAAATAGAAAAGTTAATGTCAATCAAAGGAAACAAGAGCGTAGATACATTCCAAAAAGAATTAGGACACATAATGTGGAATAAAGTTGGTATGGGAAGAACTGAGCAAGGCTTAAAAGAAGCAATTCCTGCTTTGAAAGCGTTGAAAGAAGACTTCTGGGCAAACGTTCGCATCACAGGAGACACAAATTCTATGAATCCTGAATTAGAAAAAGCATTGAGATTATCTGACCATATCGAACTTGCTCAACTTATGGCAAAAGATGCTTTACATAGAGAAGAAAGTTGTGGTGGTCACTTCCGTGAAGAACACCAAACAGAAGAAGGTGAAGCAAAAAGAAATGACGAACAATTTATGTATGTAGGTGCTTGGGAATACCAAGGAGAAGGAAACGAACCTCAATTACATAAAGAAGAATTAAATTACGAGTTTATTAAAGTTCAACAAAGAAATTACAAGTAAAATGAATTTAACATTGAAAATTTGGCGTCAAGAAAACGCAAGAGCAAAAGGACGCTTTGAAACTTATAAAGTAGAAAATATTTCGCCCGACTGTTCTTTCTTAGAAATGTTGGACATATTAAATGAACAATTAGTAGATAAATTATCACATCCTGTTTGTTTCGATAACGATTGTCGTGAAGGAATTTGCGGAATGTGCGGATTATATATCAATGGTCGTCCACACGGACCAGACGATGGTGTAACAACTTGTCAATTACACATGAGAAGATTCAAAGATGGTGATACTATCGTTATTGAACCATGGAGAGCAAGACCATTCCCTGTAATTCGCGACTTAGTTGTTGATAGAACTGCTTTTGATAAGATAATTCAAGAAGGCGGATACGTATCTGTAACAACAGGAGGTGTGCCTGATGGTAATGCAATTCCTATTCCAAAAAAGAATGCAGACGAAGCAATGGACGCAGCTGCATGTATTGGATGTGGAGCTTGTGTTGCAGCTTGTAAAAACGCATCTGCAATGTTATTCGTTTCTGCAAAAGTTTCTCAACTTGCACTTCTTCCTCAAGGAAAACCAGAAGCAGCACGCAGAGTTCAAGCAATGGTTGCAAAAATGGACGAATTAGGTTTCGGAAACTGTACAAACACATACGCATGTGAAGCAGAATGTCCAAAACAAATTAAGAGAAGTAATATAGCACGTATGAATCGTGAATTTATGTGTGCAAAAGTTTGTTCAGAAGAATAGACTAATAATAAAGGTGTTACAAAAAAAAATTGTAACACCTTTATTTCTTTATTTTTTTTCTTTGATTTCTTAAAATATTCCTAAGGAATCTTAAATTTTCTCTTTGATTTATTTTATTTTTTCTTAGACTTTTTTTTCTTTTACAAATTTTAGGTGAATTATTCGTGTAATAAAATGAATAGTTCTTCGTTTTTATTGAATAAAACTACGTTTTTGCTTAAAAAAGTGTATCTTTGCAGGTTGAAATTTAAGAAAATAAAACATAAAAATAATGGAAGAACTAAATTTTAAAGAGATTTTCAGTTTTTTAAATCGTAACAAAAAGGCTTTAATTATAACATTCATTGTTTCAGCTCTTGTTGCGGCAGGAATAAGTTTACTTTTGCCAAATTATTATAAATCAGAAGTAACAATGCTTCCTAGTGATACTAATTCTATTTCAAAGGGTGTGCTTAGCCAAATGGACAATGTAGATCCATTTAACTTTGGAATGGCTGCTGATTGTGAGTATATTTTGGATATAATTACAAGCGGAAGAGTTATGGGAGCGGCTTGTAGAGAATTTAATCTTGCAGAGCATTATGGAATAAGGGCAGATGGAAAAGAATTAGACGAAAAACTCGGTAGAAAATTATACAATAACGTTAAGGTAAAGCGTACAGAAAACTTAGGAGTCAAGCTTACAGTTTGGGATACAGACCCTGAGTATGCGGCAAAGATAGCAAACTTTATCGTAAGAGAAGTAAGCATTGTACGAAATGAAATGAAAAGAGAAAAGGCTGATAGCATTTGTTCTGCGATTGAGCGTTCTCGTAAATTGATTTTAGCAGATATTGATTCTTTATCTGATAGTTTGTCTAAATTAAGCCAAGAATACAATTTGTATTTCCCTGATGGAGCAAGTGAACGCTTCGCACAAGAATTGGCAAAACAAGTAGCTGCTGGCAATAATGCCGCAGTTGCGAGATTGGAAGCAAAGATGAAAACTATTGAATCAGCAGGTGCGAAAGTTGCTAATTTGAGAGATCAACTTATAAACAGAAGAGAATCTTTGCGTATTTGGACAGATCAATTAGAAAAAGCGAAAGTAGATAGAGATGCTGAAATACCAACAGAATTTGTTATAGAATACGCTTCTGCTTCCTTCTCAAAGGATAAGCCTAAACGTTCTATTATAGTTGCAGTAGCAGCTATGGCTTGCACATTCTTAGCTTTGTGTGTGTTGGTTGTTAGGGAAAGAAGAAAAGGTGAATAAGATTAAACAAATAATACTTAATTATTGGAATGCTATGAGCGAGAAGCAACAAACTTCTCTACTCATAGTATTGTTATGTTCTATATTCCTAAGCGGGTTGTTTTACACCATGCTTTACGAATACTATTTTTATTTGTTGATACCTGTTATTTTACTTGGGCTTATATTGCTTTTGCGTAATGTTAATATAGCTCCCTTTCTCATTGCCTTTGTAACACCTCTTTCGGTTACGCTTTCAATAAAGGAATTGGCTATTAGTTTGCCTTCTGAGCCTTTATTGATATTTGTAATGTTGCTATTTTTATTTCAACTCTTTGTAAGAAGAAGATATGATAAAAAAATATTAGTCCACCCTATAACAATAACAATATTTATTAGCCTTGCATGGACTTTAATCGCAACTTTCTTTAGCGTTGATTACTTAGTTTCGTTCAAATACTTGCTTTCTCAATTTTGGTTCATTATTCCTTGTTATTTTGTCTTGATTCCATTGTTTAGAAAGTTTAATAATTTGAAAAATTTCTTTCTTTGCTATGTTATACCTTTAAGTGTAATAGCAATTGTGTGTATAGGATTGTTATCAACTGAGAATTTTGCACTCTCTTATGCACATTATGTAATGCAACCCTTTTATAACGACCACACAGCTTATGGAGCAGTACTCGCTTTGTTTGTACCACTATCCTTTGTCTTTGTTATAGGAGGGAAAAAACTTGTTCCAAATATATATTGGAGAATATTTTACATTTTTATCTTTGTAGTATTGGTCTTAGGTTTGATTTTATCTTATTCAAGAGCAGCATGGGCAAGTGTATTGGCTGCAATAGCTGTTTATGTAGCGGTGAAAATGAAAATAAAACTTAAAACTATACTTATAGGACTTGGAGTTGTAGGAGTTTTTGTTTTGATATTTTGGTCTTCAATCATAGGAATGTTGCAGAAAAACGACCAAGATTCCTCAGGAAACATGGTTGAGCACATGACTTCTATAACAAATATTAGTACAGACGATTCTAATGTGGAGAGATTAAACAGATGGGCTTGTGCTTTGGGAATGTTTGAAGACAGACCTATTGTTGGTTGGGGTCCTGGCACGTATAAATTCATTTATTCTGGCTATCAAAAATCTTATAACTTAACTCAAATCAGTACAGACGCAGGAGATTTGGGTAGTACACACAGCGAATATCTAAAACCTTTGAGTGAACAAGGCGTTTTCGGTACAATAGCCGTGTTATTAGTCTTTTTGACAACAGTATTTATAGGATTGAGAGTATATCATAAAGCCGAAGATAGAGCAGTTGCAGATTTAGCTCTGTTTTTGGTGATGTCCTTAGTTACATATTACGTTCACGGAGTTTTTAACAACTTTTTGGAAACAGAAAAATTAGCAGTTCCATTTTGGGGGCTAACGGCTATGATAGTGGCCTTAGATATTTACTATCCGAAGAAAAGCATTGAAACAATAAAGAATAATAAATAAGTATAAAAATATGGCAAACTTTTTAGCAAAACTATTTGGAAATAAATCACAACGAGATTTAAAAGAATTAAATCCTATTTTGGCAAAATGTTTAGAAGCATACGATCAAGTAACTAAACTATCTAATGATGAACTTAGAGCAAAAACATTGGAATTTAAAACAACAATTAAAGACACTGTAAGTTCAGAACAACAACAATTAGACTCTTTGCAACAAAGAATAGAGATGGAGTTGGATATGAGTATAGAAGAAAAACAAAAACTATATACTCAAATCGAAGACTTAGAAAAGAAAATCTATGATAAAACACAAGCCGTTTTAGACAAGATATTACCACAAGCATTTGCCGTTGTAAAAGAAACAGCTAAACGTTTTACAGAAAATGAAAAAGTAGAAGTAACTGCAACAGAGTATGACAGATATTTATCTACTGTAAAGGATAATGTAAACATAGTAGGAGATAAGGCATACTTTGACAAGGTTTGGCAAGCAGGTGGAACACCAATGGAATGGAATATGGTGCATTACGATGTTCAGTTAATTGGTGGTACAGTTTTGCATCAAGGAAAAATTGCTGAAATGGCGACAGGGGAAGGTAAAACATTGGTTGCAACATTGCCAATCTACCTTAACGCTTTGCCAGGAAAGGGAGTTCACGTTGTAACAGTAAACGATTATTTGGCGAAACGTGATAGCGAATGGATGGGAATGTTGTTTGAGTTTCATGGTTTAAGAGTTGATTGCATAGACAAACACGAGCCAAACTCTCCAGAAAGACGCAATGCCTATAATGCAGATATTACATACGGAACAAACAACGAATTTGGTTTTGACTACCTAAGAGATAATATGTGTAGCAACACAAATGAGATAGTACAAAGAAAGCATAACTATGCAATAGTCGATGAGGTCGATTCAGTATTGATAGATGATGCGAGAACACCACTTATTATCTCAGGTCCAACACCAAAAGGCGATAATCAAGAGTTTGAAAGATTTTGTCCTGTTATAGAAAAACTTTATAACGCACAACGACAATTAGTAACACAAGTTCTTTCTGATGCTAAAAAATGCTTAGCTCCAGGTTACTCACCAGAAAAAGAAAAAGAAGGAGGAATACTCTTGCTTAGAGCTCACCATGGTTTGCCAAAAAATAAAGCTTTGATTAAATTCCTTTCTGAACCTGGTATGAAAGCTCTTTTATTAAAGACAGAAAGCTTTTATATGCAAGATCAAAGCAAGCAAATGCACATAATAGATGATGAACTCTACTTTGTGATAGAAGAACAACACAACTCAATAGAATTAACCGAAAAGGGTATGGATTATCTTGCGAAGTTGGGAGAAGATCCTAAGTTCTTCTTGTTGCCAGATGTAGGAAGTGAGATTGCAGAACTTGAAAAAGAAAATCTTTCTTCACAAGAAAAAGCAGAAAGAAAAGATAAGATAATGCAAAACTACGCTGTGCAATCCGATAGAGTGCATACTATAAATCAACTTATGAAAGCCTACGCTTTATTTGAAAACAACGTAGAATATGTTGTGATAAACAATCAAGTAAAGATAGTAGATGAGCAAACAGGTCGTATAATGGAGGGAAGACGTTATTCAGACGGATTACACCAAGCGATAGAAGCAAAAGAAAGAGTAAAAGTTGAAGCAGCAACTCAAACATACGCAACAATAACTCTAC
>CALCUN010000136.1 GCA_937906975.1 uncultured Bacteroidales bacterium | reverse complement strand
GCTGTGCCGTCCGCATTGCGGCATGGAAATTCTGTTTCGAAGGGAATATCTTTTTTTATACTGTTTAAATTATCTTCGGAATCGGAATAGATAACACAGACCGATGCATCGCCCGATACTTTTAAAGATGAATTTTCAAAACCCAACTTTTTGCACGAAGGATAAACATTCATATAGTGAACTTTTGATATTGTTTCATCACTATTTGCTAGGCTCAGGGCTTCCTTTAAGGTGAGTGCGGTATCGCCTGAAACGCTATAGTTTTCAAGCTTTACATTCTGCCCGGAAACATTGCAGGTGTAGTATCTATCACTGCCGAAATTAATCCAAATGCAACCCAAAAACGTTATTCGCAAGGTTGGGTAGATGAAGTTTACGACAATTTAGAAGAACTATTCAAACACGTAAACGAATCGATAGCTAAAAAAGAAGCTCGTTCTTATGCATATCAAGGCAACGTTGTAGACCTTTGGGAATATGCAGCAGAAAATAATATACATATAGATTTAGGTTCCGACCAAACATCACTTCACAATCCATGGGCAGGTGGTTATTATCCTGTAGGAGTATCGTTTGAAGATGCTAAAGTGATGATGGCTGAACAACCTGAATTATTCAAAGAAAAAGTACAAGAATCTCTAAGAAGACATGTTGCAGCTATTAATAAACTAACAGCGAAAGGCATGTATTTCTTCGATTATGGTAACGCTTTCTTATTGGAGTCTTCAAGAGCTGGTGCTGATATAATGAAAGAAGATGGTACATTCCGTTATCCTTCATACGTTCAAGACATAATGGGACCTATGTGTTTTGATTATGGATTTGGTCCTTTCCGTTGGGTTTGTACTTCTTCAAAACCAGAAGACTTAGACCTATCTGACCAAATTGCTATGGAAGTTTTAGAAGAAATAGCAAAAGAATCTCCTGCTGAAATTCAACAACAAATGCGTGATAACATCACTTGGATTAAGGGAGCAAAAGAAAATAACTTGGTTGTAGGTTCTCAAGCAAGAATTTTATACGCTGATGCGGAAGGAAGAACAAAAATAGCTTCTGCATTTAACAAAGCAATTAAGGAAGGAAGAATTTCTGCGCCTATAGTATTGGGTAGAGATCACCATGACGTATCTGGAACAGATTCTCCTTTCAGAGAAACTTCTAACATATACGATGGATCTTCATTTACTGCGGATATGGCTGTTCATAACTGCATTGGTGATAGCTTCCGCGGAGCAACTTGGGTTTCTATCCACAATGGTGGTGGCGTAGGTTGGGGAGAAGTTATCAATGGTGGATTTGGTATGGTGATTGACGGAAGTGATGATTCTGAAAGACGTTTAAGAAGTATGTTATTCTGGGATGTGAATAACGGAATAAGCCGCCGTTCTTGGGCAAGAAACGAAGGAGCAATTTTTGCAATAAAACGTGCAATGGAAGTAGAACCTAAGTTAAAGGTTACTTTACCTAACATCGCTGATGACGCTTTAATTGATAGCATTTTCTAAAAATAAATAACAGAACTAAAAGGACGTAATTTGTTTGCGTCCTTTTTTTTGTTTTTATTTTTATCTTTCACGTGAAACTGAATAATAAAAATCAAAGAATCAATAAATTATATAAATAAATTAAAGAAAAAAATTATGAAGTCTTTTTTTAGTTTTATGTTTGCTTCGTGTTTGGGTTGTTTTATTTCGTCAATGCTTGTTATTTTCGTACTTATAGGAATCTTTTCTTCTATTTCTTTTTCCGATAGCGAACAAACTGTTGCGATTGAAAACAATTCTGTTCTTTATATTAATTTAGACTCTCCAATTTACGATAGGGAAGTAGAGGACTTAGAAACTTTTTCTAATAATCTATTGTCTGATGAAGTTATAAAGCCTATTGGTTTGACAGAATTTATGGAAACAATTCGTAAGGCAAAGACTGATGAAAATATTAAGGCGATATTTTTACAGATGTCTATGTTGCAGACAAACGGATGGGCGACTGTGGAAGAAATAAGACAGACTTTGAAAGATTTTAAAGCTTCTGGTAAAAAGATATACGCATATAGCGATATGTTTGCTACACAAGATGCGTATTATTTAGCAACTGTGGCAGACAAAATCTATCTTAATCCAGCAGGAAACTTAGCTTTGACAGGCTTAGGTGCAGAGGTAATGTATTATAAAGACCTTTTTGAAAAATTAGACATAGATGTAGAACTCATTCGTCCAAGAAACAATTCTTATAAGAGTGCAGGGGAAACTTTTATCTCAAATAAAATGTCGGCAGAGAATAGAGAACAAATCAAATCTTATATTTCCGATATTTGGGACTATGTTTCACAAAATATTGTTCAAGCAAGAAATCTTCAAAGCATAGATACCTTTAACGCAAAGGTGTCAAGACTTGAATATTTTTTACCTCAACAAGCCTTAGACAATGGTTTAGTAGATGCTCTTACGTTTAAAACCAATGCAGAACAAATAATAATTGACGAGGTTAAGAAACAATTTTCAATAAATTCGCCTTCTGCAAAAGTAAACTTTGTAAAATACAATAAATACCGCAAAACAATTACTGAGGTATTTAGAAAACAACAAAATAATATTGCAGTGATTTACGCATACGGCGATGTAAATCAAGGGAAGGGTACTTCTCTATCAATAGGCAGTGAAACATTGGTGAGAGCTATTGAAAAAGCAACGAATGACAATAGTGTAAAAGCAATAGTGTTAAGAGTAAATTCTCCGGGAGGTGATGCAATAGCCTCAGAGCTTATTACAAACGAAGTAATCAAAGCAAAGAAAATAAAACCCGTTATTGTGTCAATGGGAGATGTAGCAGCTTCGGCAGGATATGAGATGAGTTCAAACGCAAGCTTGATAGTAGCTTCTCCAATTACGATTACAGGTTCAATAGGCGTGTTTGGAATAATGCCCAATATTGCTCGCTCGTTGAAAAACAATGTTGGATTAACTTTTGATACGGTAAAGACTAACGATAATGCGATTTTGTCTTTGACAACTCCACGTTCAGCTCAATCAAAGCAAATGTTACAAATGAATGTTGAGAATTTCTATGACAATTTCATTACAAAGGTTGCACAAGGTCGTAAGTTAGAAAAGACATACGTAGATTCAATAGCAAGAGGTAGAGTATGGTCTGGATTAGATGCGAAGGAAATAGGTTTGGTTGATGAATTTGGAGGCTTAAACAAAGCAATCTCTATTGCGGCTCAAAAAGCAGGAATAGAACAGTATGGATTGATAGCCTATCCTAAACAAAAGGATATTTTTACTCAATTGTTAGAATCTCTATCTGAGGAATCTGATTTGCAAGAGCTTGTAAAAAAAGAAGATTTCTTCAAACAAATTTCTAAAAAATTAGAAAAACTATCTCAAAATCAAGGAGTTCAAGCAAGATTACCGTATATCATAAATTTCTAAAATAACGGCCTAAATTTTCTCTTAGCTTTAGAAAATGTAATGACCCCAAAAGTTTGGACAAAAAAA
>CALCUN010000135.1 GCA_937906975.1 uncultured Bacteroidales bacterium | reverse complement strand
TCTTTTCGAAAGCGGGTGCAAAAGTACTGCTTTTTTTTGAATTGTGCAAATTTTTCTGAAGTTTTTTTGTATATATCGAATTTTTATAGTAATTTTGCAGCCTAAAATCGTTCAAAAACGACAATTTGCACAAATATGTTGTTACAAATACTCAAATCGAAGATTCACCGCGTGACGGTGACAGAAGCAAACTTAGATTACATCGGTAGCATCACCATCGACCAAGACTTGATGGATGCCGTGGGAATTATTCCTGGAGAAAGAGTATTCATTGTGGACAACAACAATGGAGAGAGATTTGTGATGATAGACTGCTTTGTTTATTCTCCTAAAACATCAAAACGAGATCAGCTCATGCAGTTAGAATCCGTTGCTTACGGAATAAAATACAACTAAAACAAAGAATGAACGAGGGAAAATCAAAAATCCCTCGTTTTTTTTCTTTGTAAAACACCCAGTACCACGCTGTGGTATTCGAATACCACAAAGAGAAATTTCAGTACCACGGCGTGGTATTACGTTTTTTCAAAGAATCACTTCATTTTTTCAAAGAGACAATTCATTTTCTTCAAGAGAAAATCGATTTTCTTCAAGAAAAAATCTCTGAAAATTAAGAAAAGAACAATCAAATCTTAAAGCAATGTTAAATTAATGTTAAAAATTGAAAATTAAGGCTTAATTTTTATTTTTTTATTTTGTTCATATTTAAAAAGTGAGTACCTTTGCAAAATTATTTTTAATCAATTTTTAACAAATTAAATATTTAAGTTATTATGACACCAACACATATTGAACACATTGGGATAGCAGTAGAAAATTTAGAAGAAGCTATCAAGTATTGGGAAGGAGTAATGGGATTAAAATGCTACAACATTGAAGAAGTAGCAGACCAAAAAGTGAAAACTGCTTTCTTTAAAGTAGGAGAAGTTAAAATAGAATTGTTAGAAGCAACAAGCCCTGAAAGTACAATAGCTTCTTTCATAGAAAAGAAAGGTCAAGGAGTACACCACATTGCTTTCGCAGTTGAAAACACTGACCAAGCTTTGAAAGATGCAGAAGAAAATGGCGTTAAGTTGATTGACAAACAAGCAAGAAAAGGTGCAGAAAACTTAAACATAGGTTTCTTACACCCAAAATCAACAATGGGCGTTTTAACAGAACTTTGCTGCAAATAATTTTTAAATAATAATATTTTAAGCATAAAGTAATGGCTTTTGAAGAAAAGATCAAGCAATTGCTTGACAACAGAGAAAAGGCAAAGTTGGGAGGTGGAATCAAGAGAATAGACTCTCAACATGCAAAAGGTAAATTAACTGCAAGAGAAAGAATAGAACTATTATTAGATAAGGATAGTTTCGAAGAATTTGACATGTTCGTAACTCACAGATGTGCTGAGTTCGGAATGGCAGACACTAAATTTCTTTCTGATGGTGTAGTTACAGGACAAGGAACAATTAACGGAAGATTAGTTTTCGTTTTTGCTCAAGATTTTACTGTATTTGGAGGAGCATTATCTGAAATGATGGCAGAAAAAATCTGCAAAGTTATGGATAAAGCTATGACAGTAGGTGCTCCTGTTATTGGATTGAACGACTCAGGTGGAGCTCGTATTCAAGAAGGTGTAAACTCTTTGGCAGGATATGCTGAAATATTTGAAAGAAATATCTTAGCATCAGGAGTTGTTCCACAAATCTCAGCTATTTTTGGACCTTGTGCAGGAGGAGCTGTGTATTCACCAGCCTTAACCGACTTTATCCTTATGTCTGATCAAACATCTTATATGTTTGTTACAGGACCAAAAGTTGTTAAAACTGTTACGGGTGAAGATATTACAACAGAAGATTTAGGAGGAGCAGAAATCCACTCAACTAAATCAGGAGTTTCTCACTTCTTAGCACCAACTGAAGAAGAAGGTATAGCAACTATTCGTGAATTATTATCATATATTCCAAGTAATAACTTAGAAGAAGCACCAACTACTGTATGTAACGACCCATTTGATAGATTGGAAGATAGATTGAACAGCATTATCCCTGACAATCCAAACCTTCCTTACGATATGATGGAAGTTATTACAGCAATCGTTGATGATGGTAAATTCCTTCAAGTACACGAACGTTACGCACGTAACATTATTGTAGGATTCTGCCGTATGGGTGGAGCATCTGTAGGAGTTATAGCTAACCAACCTAACGTTTCTGCAGGTGTGTTAGACATTGAAGCATCAAGAAAGGCAGCTCGTTTTGTTCGCTTCTGCGATTGTTTCAATATTCCTATCCTTACACTTGTTGATGTACCAGGATTCTTACCAGGAAGAGTACAAGAATATGGTGGAATTATCACTCACGGAGCAAAACTTATGTTTGCATACGGAGAAGCAACAGTTCCAAAAGTTACAGTTACATTACGTAAATCATACGGTGGAGCACACGACGTTATGTCTTCAAAACAATTAAGAGGAGACTTTAACTACGCATGGCCAACTGCACAAATTGCGGTTATGGGTGCAAAAGGAGCGGTTGAAGTATTGTATGGAAAAGAAATGTCAGCAATAACAGATCCAGAAGAAAAGGCTAAATTTATTGCAGACAAAGAAAACGAATACAATAACGCATTTGCAAATCCATACAAAGCAGCTTCGTATGGTTATATTGACGATGTGATTGAGCCAAGAAATACTCGATTCAGAGTAATCCGTGCTTTCCAATCGTTACAAACAAAACGCGTAACTAATCCAATGAAAAAACATTCTAATATTCCATTATAATTATGATGTTATTAAGTATTGATTGGGGATTTGCGGGAGTTGTTTGTCTTGCAGGTATAGGAACTACTTTTATTATTTTGATTGGTTTGATTTATTTCATAAGACTATTGTCTTGGGCAGTAGGATTGAAAGACAAACAACAAACAAAAGAAACAAAAGTAGAGACTAAGGTTGTAGAAAAAACATCTACAAACGAGCATCCTACATCTCATGAACAAGCTGCAATAGCATTGGCAATGCATCTTTACTTTGATGCACACGATGAGGAGCCTCACGTAATCACAATAGAAGAAGTAGAAAAGAGATACTCACCTTGGAGTTCTAAGATTTATACTCTAAGAGAGACTCCACAACTTAAAAAATAACCATTAAAGAATTTACGTAATGAAAGAATACAAATTGAAAATTAACGGTAATGACTATGCTGTTACCGTTAACGAGGTAGATGGCTCAATGGCTGAGGTGGAGGTAAACGGAACTCCATTCAAAGTTGAGTTTGACAAACCAGTTAAGAAAGCAGCTGCTCCAGTTGCTAAACCTGTAGCAAAATCTGCTGCTCCAGCTCCAGACGGGAAACATGGGGATCGGCAATGGTGGATACGGTTTTATACCGCAGCTGCAGAGCCTCTTTGCCGCCGGAAAATTCCAAATGATATTTGGCCGTGCAGCGGTCCAGCTTATCCAGATAATTGGCCCGGTAGCCGATCAAAATGGCGCCCACCTGGGCCATGCGGAGATTGAATTCCGGCAGGGTGTCCGCCAGAGAGGGGAACTCCCGATAATCCTTCAAAATCCGGCAAGCGTCTTTCAGACTACTCCCAATCAACTTTTATACTCCTTTCACGCAAAACGGCAGCCGGTGCCTCCACCGACTGCCATTTCTTTATTCATACATCGCTCTAACCTTATCCAGGTACGCCTTGAACCCCTCCACCGCGTCATCAGGGTACGTCAGCTTCACCCGCTTGCCGAATCCCAGCAGCCAGCCATAAAACAGATCGCTGATTTCCACCTGGG
>CALCUN010000134.1 GCA_937906975.1 uncultured Bacteroidales bacterium | reverse complement strand
TCCCAATATGCTCCACCTAAATCCCAATTTACAAACCACATTTCTTCGGTTTCAAGATATTGTTGTTCTAAGTTAAACATACCATTGTGTGCAATGAAACATTTAAATCTTTTATCGTGATGACCAGCAAGCCAATATACAGAGAAGCCTCCGAAACTTGCTCCAACAGCTCCAAGATGTTCTTTATCAACATAAGACTCTTTTGAAAGCTCATCAATAGCTGTTAGATAATCTCTCATACATTGTCCACCATAATCGCCAGAAATTTGTTCATTCCATTCATGTCCAAAACCAGGAAGCCCTCTACGGTTTGGTGCAACAACGATATATCCGTGTGATGCCATGATTTGGAAATTCCAACGATAAGACCAGAATTGAGAAACAGTAGATTGAGGACCGCCTTCACAGTAAAGAAGTGTTGGATATTTCTTTGTAGAATCGAAATCAGGTGGATAAATTACCCATGTATGAAGGTCTTTTCCATCTGTTGCTTTTAACCAACGTTCTTCCACTTTTCCCCAATTTATTTGAGCCATTAACTCATCGTTTACAGTAGAAAGTTTTGTTTCTTTTTGAGTTTTCTCATCAATACTCCATATTTCATTAGGGTGAGACATGCTCATTTTTTCTCCAATCAAAGTTCCGTTCTTAGCAAGCGAAACAGAAGTGTAGTCATGTACGCCTGAGGTGATTTGTTTTATAGCTTTATCTTCAAGATTTATCTTATAAATATTATCAACTGCGTAATGGTCTGAAACAAAGTAAATCCATTTTCCATCTTCTGAGAAAGTTAATCCTCCAACGTTTTGATCAAAATCAGCTGTGTAATACTCTGCTTTTTTAGTTTCAAAGTTATAAACCATTAATCTTATCTTATCTGCTTCATAACCGTCTCTTTCCATACTTTCCCACGCAAGAAGTTTTCCGTCAGGTGAAAAAACAGGATTTTGATCATAACCCATCATACCTTCTGATAGGTTTTCAGTAGTTTGTTTTTCGATATTGTATAAATAAATGTCAGAGTTAGTTGAGAAAGCGTATTCTTTTCCAACCTTTTTTCTGCAAGTGTAAACAATAGACTTGCTATCTGGACTCCAAGCTAATTGTTCCATTCCACCCCAAGGACGCATTGGCGATTCATATTCGGTGTTTTCTAAAAGGTTTTTACCTTCTCCAATTTTTCCGTCTTTATATTCTGCTACAAAAGGTTGAGGAATTGCATCTACCCAATTATCCCAATGTCTATAAGCTAAGTCATCGTTTACTCTACCTGTTGTTTTGTCTAATCCTTCTTTTAAATAAGCATATTTATCTTGCTTTGGAATAGCTCTTACATAAACAACCTTTGTTCCATCAGGAGAATAAGAAAAACCTTCTAAATCACCTTCTGTAAAGTTAGAAATTTGAGTTCTGTCGCTACCATCTGGATTCATTTCATAAATGTTTACTCCGTTTTCATCTGCATAAATGAAACCAATTTTGTCGCCTTTTGGAGTCCAAATAGCGTTCCATTCGCTTGAAGCAGTAGTTGTAAGACGTGTAAGGTTCTTTCCGTCAATGTCCATTACATAAATTTCTGCGTTTCCTTTGTTTTTCTCTATGCTATAATAAGTTAGAGTGTATAGAATTTTGGTTTTGTCTGGTGAAAGAGAAACTTCTCCAATTCTTCCAAAACTCCAAAGAACCTCAGGCGAGAGTTTACCATCTTTTACTTCAATATTTGGTTTGTCTATTACCTCAACATCTGCTGAAGTATGCTTTTTACAAGAGCAAACCACTAATAAACTTGCTAATGCAATAATTAATAATCTGTTTTTCATCTTTTAATTTATTTTTGTTTAGTTGGCAAAATTACAAATTAAATTTGGTAATAAAAATACTTCTTAATCTCTTTTGAAAGGAAAGAACTGTCTAATTGATCCGAAGCATCGCAAATCTCTTTCAAACTTCCATCCTTAAATAATATGTTAATCCTTGTATCTTTAAAGTTATAGGCTTTATTATGCAACTCATCGGAATTAGTAAAATAAAGAATATCCTCTTCTGTGCTGTATTTACAAATTTCTTTTATTTGATTCTCCGTAAAAGGAGTGTCTTTTATTATGATTTTTCCAAGTTTGCGATTAATAAGATTAGTTGCAAGGGTGCTTAAAATCTTATCTTGATGTTTTGACCACACTTTTACTGCACTCCAAATGTCGGAATCGTCTAAAAGAATAAAGTGTTCTAATGCTTCTTTGTTTTCTTTTTCTGCGGCTCCATTGTTTAAGAAAAAGAAAAGATGTTCACTCAAAGGCGATTGTTCAAAATGCAATTTGTTTTCTTCTTGAAGGTGTTTTGCTCTAAGCAAAACTTTTGTCAAAAGATTATCCGCCGCAACTACTGTCTTGTGCATATAAACTTGCCAATACATTAAACGCCTTGAAATAATGAATTTTTCAATGGAGTAAATACCTTTTTGGTCTATTACAAGTTCATCGTTCTGTACATTAAACATTTTCAATATACGTTCCGTACCAATAATTCCCTCACTTACGCCTGTGAAAAAACTATCCCTTGTAAGATAATCCAAACGGTCAGTATCGACTTGCGAAGAAACTAATTGATGAAAGAATTTCCTTGAATAAGAATTTGAAAATATGTCAATAGCACACTGAGGTAAAGAATTTTTTTTCATAAACTCAAAAGAGAGTTCCTCGTGTGTGCAATTAAAAAACACATGTTCCAAACAATGAGAAAAAGGCGAATGTCCTGTGTCGTGAAGCAAGATTGCAGAGCATGCAGAGGTGTATTCCTGCTCAGAAATCTCAACGCCTTTTTGTCTTAATACGTCTAAGGCTTGCGTCATCAAGTGCATAGCACCCAAAGAGTGAGCAAATCTTGTGTGTTCTGCACCAGGATAAACCAAATTACTTAATCCCAATTGCTTAATACGCCTAAGTCTTTGAACTTCACTTGTTTGAATTAAATCAAACAAGTCATCATTAGGGATATTTATAAATCCATAAACAGGATCATTTATAATTTTTTTCTTATTCAAAGTTGCCATATTGCAAAGTTAAGAAAAAAACATTAAAAACGAAGCCTTGGTAGAAAATAAAATACTTTCACCACAAGTTAAGCCCAAATGCGTGCTATATTTTCAACTTTAAGATTTCTAATCGCAAATTTTAAGAATATAAGCCGTTATT
>CALCUN010000133.1 GCA_937906975.1 uncultured Bacteroidales bacterium | reverse complement strand
GCAGATTTGGTTTTCATTTTTGGCATCTTACGTCCTTTTTTATTTGTTTATAATTAAGTTTATATCGCGATTTTCTCAATCGCCATTCTTATTTGTTATTTTCCTTTTGTGTTTTATTTCTTAGGGGCTATGATCATTATCATTCTCTTACCCTCTAACTTTGGCATCATTTCTGGTTTGCCGTATTCAAACAAGGCTTCTGCAAATTTCAATAACTGTGTTTCGCCTTGTTCTTTATATACTATTGTTCTTCCTTTAAAGAACACATCTACTTTCACTTTATTGCCTTCTTGCAAGAATTTAATAGCGTGTTTTAACTTGAAATTGAAGTCGTGTTCGTCTGTTTGTGGCCCTAATCGGATTTCTTTTACGACTATCTTCGCTGATTTCGCCTTAATTTCTTTTTGTTTCTTCTTTTGTTCGTATAGTAGTTTTTGATAATCTACTAACTTACAAACTGGCGGATTGGCGTTTGGCGAGATTTCCACTAGGTCTAATCCCATTTCGTCTGCCATATTTAGGGCTTCTTTTATGTTGTATATGCCCGCTTCTATGTTTTCGCCGACCACTCTCACCATAGGTGCGTCTATTCTTTCGTTTATCCTATGTTGTTCTTCTTTCTTTTGTGGTCCTTTGCCTCTTGCTGTGAATTGTTGTGGTGTTGCTATGATGCGTTCCTCCTAATCTTTAATTTATAATTTTATTTCTTTGTTTTATTCTAATTCTTCTTTTACTAATTGATTTACTCTTTCAGCAAATGCTTCTATGCTCATCGCTCCTAAGTCGCCTTCTTTATGACGGCGTACTGATACTGTGCCTTCTGCTTCTTCTTTCTCTCCTACAATTAGCATAAATGGTACTTTGGCTAATTCTGCATCGCGTATCTTCTTGCCTGTCTTTTCGTTTCTCTCGTCTATGCTTCCTCTTAGGTCGTAACGAGCGAGCAAAGATAATACTTTTTTTGCATATTCTTCATATTTTTCCGAAATTGGAAGTATTATGAATTGTTCTGGTGTTAGCCATAGTGGGAATATTCCGCCTGTGTGTTCTATTAATACGGCTACAAATCGTTCCATAGATCCGAATGGCGCACGGTGAATCATGATTGGACGGTGTTTTTGATTGTCCGCTCCAATATATTCTAAGTCAAAGCGTTCTGGTAGGTTGTAATCTACTTGTATTGTTCCTAATTGCCATTTTCTTCCTAAGGCGTCTTTAACCATAAAGTCTAATTTAGGACCATAGAATGCTGCTTCTCCTACTTCTGTTACGGTTTGTAAGCCTCTTTCTGCAGATGCTTCAATAATTGCTCTTTCTGCTTTTTCCCATACATCGTCAGAGCCTATATATTTTTCTGTGTTATTAGGATCTCTTAATGATATTTGTGCTGTGAAGTTTTCAAACTTCAATGTTTTAAATATGTATAGGACTATGTCTATTACTTTACAAAACTCGTCTTTTAATTGTTCTGGTGTACAGAAGATGTGTGCGTCATCTTGTGTGAATGATCGTACTCTTGTCAAGCCGTGTAGTTCTCCTGATTGTTCGTAACGATATACTGTTCCAAATTCTGCAAGTCTTAATGGTAGGTCTTTGTATGAGTGTGGTTTTATTTTGTATATCTCTACGTGGTGTGGACAGTTCATTGGTTTTAACAAGTATTCTTCTCCTTCAAACGGTGTTGTGATTGTACGGAATGAGTCTTGTCCATATTTTTGATAGTGTCCTGATGTTTTATATAGTTGTACGTCTCCTATGTGTGGAGTCATTACTTGTTGATAGCCGTAATCTTTTTGTACTTTTTTAAGGAAGTTTTCTAATCTTTGACGTAGTTCTGTTCCTTTTGGTAACCATAATGGTAATCCTTGTCCTACGTTTTGTGAGAAGGCAAATAATTCTAATTCTTTACCAAGTTTTCTGTGGTCTCTTTTCTTTGCTTCTTCTAAAAGAGCTAAATATTCATCTAATTCTTTCTTTTTAGGGAAAGTGATTGCGTATAGTCTTGTTAATTGTTTTCTTTTTTCATCTCCTCTCCAATAAGCACCTGCCAATGATAGGATTTTGATTGCTTTGATTGAAGAAAAATCTACTAAGTGTGGTCCTTTACATAGGTCTATAAACTTTCCGCTTTCGTAGAAGGTGATTTTTCCATCTTCAAGCTCTTCTATCAATTCTGTTTTATAGACTTCTCCTTTGTCGCCAAAGAATTTCAAGGCTTCTGCTTTCGACACTTCTTTTCTTACTAAGCCAACGCCTGCTTTTGCTATTTCTGCCATTTTCGCCTCTATCTTTGGGAAGTCTTCGCTTGAAAGAACTTTATCGCCAAAGTCTATATCGTAATAGAATCCGTTTTCAATAGCTGGTCCAATTCCGAATTTAGCATCTGGATATAGCTCCAAAACAGCCGCAGCCATTAAATGGGCAGAACTATGCCAAAATGTATGTTTGCCTTCTTGGTCATTCCATGTAAACAAACGTAAAGAACAATCAGCATTTATAGTTCTATTTAGTTCTACTGTTTCACCATTAATACTAGCACTAACGACTGCTCTTGCAAGTCCATCGCTTATGCTTTTTGCAACATCATAAGGAGTTACTCCTTGTTCAAATTGTTTTACGCTTCCGTCAGGTAAACTTATATTTATCATAGTCTTTTCCATTTTTTCAATTTGCAAAGATACAACTTTTTCACTAAATAAATCAAAGTATGCGTTTTTTTGTTGTATCTTTGCCAAAAAAATAAAGAAATCATTATGCTAAATGCCGTAATTTGGGATTTTGAACCCACCCTTTTTGGAATTATTAGATGGTATAGTCTTTTATTTGCCTTAGCCTTTGTTGCAGGGTATGTAATATTGCAAAAGATTGTCTTTAGAAAAGAAAATATTCCCACAGCCTATTTAGATAAACTATCGGTTTATGTATTCCTTGGAGTATTAATCGGTGCAAGACTTGGACACTGCCTTTTCTATGAACCTTCTTATTATCTTAATCACATAATTGAAATGATTCTTCCAATAGCCCAAACACCTGATGGTTGGAAGTTCGTAGGCTATCAAGGATTAGCATCACACGGCGGAGCAATCGGAATACTTATCGCAATATGGCTTTACGCAAGAAAAACAAAGCTAACAATGCTTTGGACACTTGATAGACTTGTAATAGTAGTAGCACTTGCAGGATTATTCATTCGCCTTGGAAACCTTTGCAATAGCGAGATTTACGGCATAGCAACAAACTCTGATTGGGGATTTATCTTTATCCGTAACGGAGAAACCGTAGCTAAGCACCCAACTCAATTATATGAAGCAATAGCATACCTTATTACATTTGCGATACTACTATTTATATATATAAAGCAAAAAACAAGAGTTATCCCTGGCACGCTCTTTTCACTATTCCTAATACTTGCCTTTACTTCTCGCCTAATCATAGAAAATTGGAAAGAAGTTCAAGAAGCATGGGAAGCAAATATGGCATTAAACATGGGACAAATTCTAAGCATACCATTTATTGCAATAGGAATTGTAATACTTATCTTAGCCCTTTTAGGAAAAACAGGAAAGCCTCTTGACACAAGCAAAGTAATAGAAACACATAAAAAATAATAAACGATGAAAAAACTTATCTTAGTAAGACACGGACAAAGCGAATGGAATCTTAAAAACCTATTTACAGGTTGGACAGATGTGGATTTAACAGCACAAGGAGTAGAAGAAGCATACAAAGCAGGTATTGCAATAAAAGAAGAAGGCTTAGCGCCAGAGGTATGTTTCACATCTTATCTTAAAAGAGCAATCAAAACTCTTAACGGAATACTTGACGCAATGAATATGGATTATCTACCAGTTGAAAAATCATGGCGTTTAAATGAAAAATCATACGGCGATTTACAAGGAAAGAACAAAGCAGAAGCAACAGAAAAATTCGGAGCAGAACAAGTATTATTATGGAGAAGAAGCTTCGATGTACAATCTCCTGCCTTAGAACCAAACGACGAACGTTCACCTTACACAGATGCACGTTACGCACAAGTAGATAGAGCAGAACTTCCTTTAACAGAATCATTACAAGACTGCATTAACCGTCTTATGCCTTTCTATCAAAACAATATCTTAAAAGCATTTGAAACACACGACACAGTTTTAGTAGTAGCACACGGCAACTCATTAAGAGGAATCGTTAAAACACTAAAACAAATGACAAACGAAGAAATCATAAAATTCAATATCCCAACAGGAATTCCTTACCTATTTGAATTAAATGACGATTTAACACTTGCAAACGACCGTTTCCTTGCAGACGAAGAAACATTAAAGAAATTAATGGACGAAGTAGCAAACCAAGGCAACAAGAAATAAGAAATTTCTCTAAGGAAAAATAAAAAAAAGCTAAGAAAACAAAAAATATCTCTAAGAGAAAATAAAAAAACTCTAAGAAAAAATAAAAATAAAACGGGTGTTTGTCTGAGTAATACAAAGACATTCGCCCGTTTTTCTTTAAAGTTTTTTCACAAAAGCACTAATAATTAAAAAAATATACGTAATTTTGCAGTTTGAAATAATGTTATTTAACAAAAAACGAAGATATGAAAAAAGCAATCTTGGCAATTATGGTTTGTGTTGGTGCTTGCACAACATTAAAAGCGCAAGTACCTGAACCACCGCAAAACCCAAGTGGATATACATTACGAGGAGTAAATAAACAATATCCACCTCTTGCACCTGCAACATTATTATTATTAGGTTTAGGAGCATCTGTTACAGGATATAGAATTTACAGAAACACAAAACAAAATAACGATTAAGATTATGAAAAAAATAAAAAGCATAATAGTTTTATTATTTGTGTTATTCTCTGTTCAAGCAATAGCACAAACAACATACGGAGTTGAACCTAATAGTGCCAAATTTCGTGTACTTAGAACTGTATATGAAATGGTTGATGGAGAAATGTCACCGAATACTTCTACTATTGGAAATAAAAATAATTTATACGAAGTTATTTCATGTATAAAAAGTGATGCTACAAGCAATAATTATACTAGTTATGACTTAGTTTTTAATGGAAATTTAAATTTTTCTGGATATGATTTATTAACAAATCTCTCTACAACATTAACTATCTCTCCAACATTAACTACTATTAATGGAACATTAACCGTTCGTAATGTAAATATTGGAAGCATAACTGTTAATGGTGCACTAAAAGCTAATAATTTAACTATTGGTAGTGAGAAAACCTTAACAGTAAACAGCAACAAAGTTTTAAAAGTTGAAAGTTACAACAATCAAGGAAGAGAGGAATTTCACGAAAATGCAGTTATTATTGGTATAAATAAAGAATACACAAAACGTCTTTCAGCAAGACAACGTGCATGGAATTTTATAGGATTTCCTGATGATAGAAATTTAACTATATTTACAGGAGATGGAATGCCTGAAGATGTTTGGGCAATAGAATTTAACTACACCGATAATGCCTGGAACACAGAAGATTACCTTAGTCAGAATAGCGTAGTAAGCAGAGGAAAGGGAATTTTTGTTTTCCCTAATGGTGATATTTCACAAGACATTACTATAACTTCAAAAAATGAAGATAAAACCTTAAACTATCCGGGCTCAACAAGTTTTGTGAATCAATGGTTTGCATTAGCTAATCCTTTTACTTATAATCTTTCTATTGAAAAATTTGTAGACATAAACAGCGTTCAAGGTGGTTGTATCTATAAATATAATGGAACAAGTTTTGATTTTTATAATGGATTGACAGTAGGTACTATAGCACCTTTTGAAGGTTTCTTTGTGAATTTGTTTGATAATAATCTTAACATTAATTTTAAATTAGATGAATTGTTTTACGCTTCTCAAACTAACAAATCGGAAGTGGAAGAACAAGTTAATTATATAGATATTGATGTTCTTACTGATGATTATGCTGTTCCTGTAACTTTCTTACATAAGGAAACTGCTTTGGCTGAGTATGATATTTTTGATGCTGATAAGATGTTTGGAAGTGGTGCTGTTGCTGAGCCTTATTTTGTATTGGGAGAAAGAAATCTTTGTATTGAAGCTGTAAACACTTTACCTTACACTGCTCCTATGAACATTAAATCGGGAGAAGCTCGCAATGTTCAAATTGTTGTTTCGCATATTCCTGAACAATATGAAGTAACATTAGTTGATGGTGAAGAAGAAATTGCTTTGGAAGCAGGAGTTGCTTATGAAACTATGATTGCAAGCGGAGAAAATGCAGAACGTTTCCAAGTAATCATAAACAAAAAGAATGGAGTTTCTATCTCTGATGTAGAAAATGTAAGTGAAACTTCTATAAGCCAATACAATCGTAACATAATCATTGAAGGTGGAAACAACATTCACACAGAAATATTCAATATGTTAGGACAAAAAGTTTACGAAACTTCAAGCAGAAACTTCACTCTTAACAATGCAAATGCAGGAACATACGTTGTGAAAGTAAAAGACGGAAATTCTGTAAACACAACAAAGATTGTAATCAAATAATCCTAAGAGATAGAAAAATAAATCAAAGGATTTTTAAAATAAATCAAAGGAAAAAAGGTGGTAGTTAAAGAGAAACTACCACCTTTTTCTTATTTCTCTATTTTTTTTCTTACCTTTGCAATAAAAAAAGATGAAAAAAGCATTTTATATCTTTGTTTTCTTATTGAGTTTCAGCCTATTTTCTTTTGCACAATCAAAGGCAGAAAAACGTTTTGAACAAGCTGTTCAATTGCTTCGCACAAATCAAGTAGCAGAGGCGCAAGAAGAGTTGTTATCTATAAGAGAAAAATATCCAGACTTTCTTCCTACTTATTTAGCTCTTTCGGAAATCTATGTAGCTCAAGAAAATATAGAAGCTGCAAAACAAGAACTTTTAATTGTTTGGAGAAAAGATAAGGCATTTGACTGCAAACTCTACATAGATCTTGCAAATATATATCTTTATCAAGAAAAATTTGATAGTGTCTTTTTGTTTACTCGCACAATTCCTTGCAAGCGTTATCAAGAGCAGGTTACAAAATTGAATGATTTGGCAGAATTTCGCTCCCATCAAAAGAAAAATCCTATTGCTTTCTCGCCAAAGAATATGGGAAGTGCGATAAATACTACAAAAGATGAGTACTTACCTTGCCTTACTGCCGATATTTCGGAACTACTCTTTACAAGGAGAGATAAAGCCGAAGACTTCTTTATTTCTTACAACGAAAACGGAAAGTGGTCTATGGCAGAGAAACTTCCAAGCCTTCTTAACTCTCAGTATAATGAAGGAGCAGGCAGTCTTTCTCCTGATGGACGATTTATTTACTTTACTCGCTGTGGAGCAGAAGATGGATTAGGAAGTTGTGATATATATGTAAGTGAAAAAGTTGGAGGTCAGTGGCAAGAACCTAAAAACTTAGGAGCAAACATCAATTCCACCGCTTGGGATTCTCAACCCTGCATAGCCTCAGATGGCAGAACTTTGTTTTTTGTTTCTAATCGCAAAGATGGAGTTGGCAAATCGGATATTTATTACTCTTATCTGCAAGACAATGGTCAATGGACAAAGGCAAGAAACTGCGGAAAAAGCATCAATACTCCAGGAAACGAAATGTCGCCTTTTGTTCACCAATCCAATAGTGTGATTTACTTTGCGAGCGATGAGCATATAGGAATGGGAGGCTTTGACTTGTTTTATTCCAAGATAGAAAACGGAAAATTCCAACAAGCAATCAACCTTGGTTATCCAATAAACACCTCAAAAGATGAAAACTCTCTTACTCTTTCTGCACAAGGGGATTATGCAATCTATTCATCTAATTTGGACCTTTACGAATTTACTATGCCACAATCAATAAGACCTATTGCAGCTTCTTATATCAAGGGAGTTATTCTTGATAAGGAAACTAAGCAACCTTTGAAAGCAAAACTGCAAATCAAGAATCTTAAAAATGCAAGACTTGCACACGAGAGTTTTTCCGACAAAGAAAGTGGAGAATTTCTTATCTGCCTTGCTGAAGGTGAAGAATACGCCTTTTCAATAGCGTGTGATAACTATCTTTTTTATTCTGAAAATTTTTCAACCAAGCAAGAAAATCAAGAAAAACAAATCCTTCTTACGCCAATCAAAAAGGGAGAAAGCATAGTTCTTAACAATATTTTCTTTGCAAGCAATTCTCATGAATTACTACCAACCTCTCAAGCAGAATTAAACACACTTATTGAACTTATGCAAAACAATCCTTCATTGAAACTCCTTGTGGAAGGACACACCGACAACACCGGCAAAGCAGAGCATAACATAATACTTTCACAACAAAGAGCCGAAGCAATCGTTGCTTACCTTACAGAAAAAGGAATAGAGCCTTCACGCCTTCAAGCAAAGGGTTATGGATTCTCTAAACCTATTGCAGACAACAACACCGAAGAAGGTAAGGCAATGAATCGCAGAACTGAAATAAAAATCATTGAATAAATGGAACTTAGCTTTAACTTAGAAAACATAGATTTAAGAGAATTTTGGGGAATTAACAATAGATATTTTCGTTTTTTAGAAACCATCTTTCCACACCTTAGCCTAACAGAACGTTTCGATAAACTAATTGTAAGCGGAGAAGAAAAAGACTTAAATGACTTTAAAACCTTTTTTGATAACCTAACAATAGCCTTTGAAACACAAGGCTACATGAATGAAAAGATAATAATGTCTGTTCTACAACAAAACGAATATTTCAAAAACAAAGAAGAAGAAGTATTAGTCTATGGAGACAACGGACTAAGAGTGAGAGCAAGAGGCGAAAACCAAGCAAAAATGGTAAAAGAAAGCGAAGAAAACGATATGCTTTTCGCTATTGGCCCTGCAGGTAGTGGAAAAACCTACACCGCTGTGGCACTTGCTGTTAGAGCTCTTAAAGCAAAATTAGTAAGACGCATAATCCTTACACGCCCTGCCGTAGAAGCAGGAGAAAACCTTGGATTTCTTCCAGGGGATTTAAAAGAAAAACTTGACCCTTACTTACAACCACTTTACGATGCTTTGAGAGATATGCTTTCTCAACAGAAATTAGAATCCCTTATACAACAAGGCGTCATAGAAATAGCACCTTTAGCCTTTATGCGTGGAAGAACCCTTGACAATGCTTTCGTAATACTTGACGAAGCACAAAACACATCTATGGAACAGTTGAAAATGTTTCTTACACGTATGGGACGCAACTCCAAATTCATAATCACAGGAGACGTAACACAGATTGACCTTCCAAAAAACCAACTTTCAGGACTTTTACCAACGATTGAAAAAATAAAACACATAAAAGGCATTTCAGTAATCGAACTCCAAGCCTGCGACATAGTAAGACACAAACTCGTAAGCAAGATAATTGAAGCCTTAGAGTAGAAAAAAATCGGAAAACGCAGTTTTTTATCACTTAATTTTATAGGAAAACGCACCTTTTTAAGAGTATTTTTTACAAGAAAACGCAGTTTTTCTTAAAAAAAGCATTATTTTTGCACTACAAAAAGGGCAAATATTATGTTATATAGGAAGATTACTAAAAGGATTGAGCAACATCTTTTATCCAATTCAAACAGAATGTTATTGATTGACGGTGCAAGACAAATAGGCAAGTCATATATCATTCGTTGGGTTGGAGAAAAATT
The DNA here is from genome assembly GCA_937906975.1 of uncultured Bacteroidales bacterium. Taxonomy (GTDB): domain Bacteria; phylum Bacteroidota; class Bacteroidia; order Bacteroidales; family P3; genus Onthomorpha. The sequence continues at coordinate 3,868 of CALCUN010000133.1, read as the reverse complement.
ATTTTCTAACTATATTGAAATAAATATGGAAGAAGATAAATTAGGCGATAGGGTATTTGCAGAGACCAAAACAACAAACGATTTTTACTTTGCCCTAAGTATTGTTGCGGGTGATAAGATGAAAGAAAAATCCAACACACTTATCTTTATAGATGAAATACAGGCTTATCCACATCTTTTAACCCTTGCAAAATTTCTAATGAAAGAAAACAAATTCACATACATTGCAAGTGGTTCTCTGCTTGGCGTTACATTAAAAAACACACAATCTATTCCTATTGGCAGTTTAGAAATACAGCACATGTATCCTATGGATTTTGAAGAGTTTCTTTACGCTAACGGAGTAGGCGAATTAGCCGTTGAATCTATGAGAGAGTGTTTCAATAAGCAAGAATCCCTCTCCGAATCTTTACACAACAAAATTTTAGACCTTTTTAAAAAATATCTCTTAGTAGGAGGATTACCTAAGGCTGTTGAAACATTTGTTGAAACACACAATATTGTTGAATTTCGTTCTATTCAAAAAGAAATTCACGACTTATATGGCATTGATGCTTCAAAATACGAGGAGGAATACAACAAAAAATTAAAAATAAGACGTATCTTTGATATGATTCCTTCAAATCTTGAAAACAAGAAAAAGAGATTAGTTATCAAAGACATAGAAAACAAAGAATGGAAACGAAGTAGCGATTATTTAAACGAGTTTGACTATCTCATTTCAGCAGGTGTAGCCTTAGAGGTTAAAGCTATAAGCAAGCCAAGTTATCCTTTGATAGAAAATAGTGGTAAAAACCTATTAAAACTCTACATGAACGACGTAGGAATACTATCAAACATATTCTATCGCAATAATATAAAAGCAGTAATGTCTGATATAAAAAGTATAAATCTTGGTTCAATATACGAAACCGTAGTTGCACAAGAATTAAAAGCACATGGCTTTAACTTATATTATTATGACAACAAAAAGAATGGCGAGGTTGATTATTTGATTGACGATGCCGACAATTTATCCAACATACCTATTGAAGTGAAATCAGGAAAAGACTACACAATTCATAGTGCATTAGATAAGTTTTTAGCAAATGAAGAATACAATATTAAAAGAGCATACGTATTTTCAAACGAACAAAAAGTCTATACAAAAAAAGGTATTACCTACTACCCTATTTACTATGTGATGTTTTTGGAAAACGTATCAAATGTGGTAGAACAATTTTTAGATTAATAAGATAATCAAGCCTTAGAGTAGTTTTTTTTAACAAAAACTACTTTTTTTTTGCTTTTTTTTGAGAATATATTATTTTTGCATCATAAAAATAATAGTATAGCTTATGAAAAAATTATTATTTAACCTTTTTTTAGTCTTTTTTTCTTATCTTGGACTTGCTCAATCAAATTTCGTTATAGATAATGTGCATTTTACTATTACAGGAGCTTCTACTGTAGCAGTTTTTGATTGTTCTAATTATGCGGTTTCTGTTAATATTCCAGAGGTTGTGCATCATAATGGTGTGGACTACACAGTAACTGCTATTTATGAAAATGCTTTTAAAAATATTCCTTCATTAACTTATGTGGATATACCAAATACTATTGAGTTTATCGGAAATAAGGCTTTTTCTAATTGTCCTTCTTTGAGCGAGGTATGGCTTCCTGAGAATGCTAATATAAGTTCTGATGTTTTTTGTCAGACCAGGTTAGTGTTTGATGGTATTACTTATTCTACTTGTAATGAATCTTTGACTATTGGCGAATATGAATTTATTGACCCTGGATTTGCTACTTTTCATTATAGAGGAGAGGTTTATCGTTCTTTTAAATGTTGTGTATGGATTTGTCAAGATGATAGGACTGGCGCAGTTTCTATTCCTAGTCATATATTTGCTAATAATAATAACTTTACTGTTACTTCTATTGACGAATATGCCTTTAAAGATTGTACACTTTTAACTTCTATTACTTTACCTAATACTATTGATTATATTGAGAAAGGGTCTTTTCGTAATTGTTCAAGTTTAACTTCTTTTGATATTCCTTATGGAGTGAATGTTATTGAAAGTGAAACTTTTGAAAATTGTATTAATTTAACTAGCGTGAGTATTCCAAATACGATAATAATTCTTGGAGAGATAGATGAAGCATGGGGAGTGTTTGAGAATTGTATTAGTTTAACACATATCACTATTCCTAGTAGCGTTAGTGTTATTGGTAAGTACACATTTTGGAATTGCTCTTCGCTTTCCTCTATTACTTCTCTAAGAGAGGAGGCTGTGCCTATTACTTATCATGCTTTTTATCATGGTAGTAATCATAGCGGTCCTTCTGATAATAAAATTCTTAACGTGCCTTTTGGTAGCGATTATTCATCTTGGCATACGGCTACTTCATGGGGAAAGACTAATTATATGATTAATGAGGGTGAGTCTAAGACTTTAAATACTAGATTCGTGGTTAATGACACTACGGGTTTGATTAATGAGGGTGTTTTAAGAATTGCTTATCCTGGTGAGTTAGTTAATCAAACGCAAGATTCACTTTCTGGATTTTTTGAAATAGAAACTAATGTTTTAAGCAATAATTCTTGGTCGTTTATCGCAGCTCCTTTATCGGATTATGCTCTTAATGTTATAATACCTGGAACAAGAGATATTTCTATTTCTTTATTTGATTATTCTTCTGGAGATTGGAGCGAGGATTGGGCTAGTGTAGAAGATACTATTGGTGGTGGTGAAGGCTTTTTCGCATGGTCTTTTGCAAATGAGCCAACTGTGTTTACCTCTTATGGAGATGGTAGTTTAGATTATGATTTTAACGCTTTGCCTACTTATTCTTTGAACAACAATGATGTGATTGTTAGCAAAAATCTTACAACTAATCCTGAGGGAGGTAATTGGATGGCACTCGCAAACCCTTATACTTTTAGAATTGATATTGAGGATTTTCTCGCTGAACAAGTGGGCGTTCAAGGTGGTGTAGTTTACAGATTCAATGGTGCAAATTGGATTCCTTCTCAAAGTGGTGCAATTGATATAACAGAGGGATTCTTCCTTAATTTCACAAATAGTGGTTCTCAATCTGCTATTTTCAAAAAGCAATATTTATATTCCTCTTCTGCAAAGAGTGAAAAAACAAATGATTTGATTACTCTTTCTATGCAAGATGGTGAAAGGGTGATTGATTTACATCTTTCTCATAATCCTAAGGCGAAAAATGGTTATGATATCTTTGATGCAGATAAGATGTTCTCTCCTTTTGAAATTTCAGAGCCTTATTTGGTAACCGATGGCATTAATCTTGTAAAAGAAGAAGTGGATTTACTTCCTTATTATGCGCAAATGAATGTTAGAAGTTTCCAAGAAAAAGAGGTTTCTTTCTCAGTTAGTAAAATTTCTGATGGATATTCTCTTATTTTAATCGATGGAGATTCTTCTTTTGTAATGAATAGTGGCGAGGTTTACACAACTAAGATTTTTGAAGGCGAGAACGAAGATAGATTTCAACTATTATTGAAAAAGGTTTATCGTCTTGAAGAAATGAATAATCATCAAATCGTTATTTCTAACAATAATCGCCTTGTAAATATTGAAAGCATAGAAGAAGATTTGTTTGTTAAGGTGTTTAATCTTTTAGGAGAAGAAGTTTTCCAAACAAGTCAAATGAATTTTACCTTAGAGGGAGTTGCCTCAGGTGTTTATATGGTAAAGGCATTCAATAGAAAAACTTCTCAAACTACTAAGATTGTGATTGAATAGAAAGGAAACTTCTTAAAACAAAAAAAGGAAAGCAAATTAAATGCTTTCCTTTTTTGTTATCCCGCAAAGATTCGAACTTTGAATGACTGAACCAAAATCAGTTGTGTTAC
>CALCUN010000132.1 GCA_937906975.1 uncultured Bacteroidales bacterium | reverse complement strand
TCTAAACTGCCTTCGTTGCGTAGGAGCTTGCGGATTAGCACCAGTTGTAACAATAGGAGATAAGGTTTATGGACGTCTTACTCCAGATATGGTAAAAGATATAATCAATGAATACAACCAATAAGTTGTTAAAACCTTAAATGAAAAAGTGGCGAGATAAAAAAACTCGTCACTTTTTTTGTTTAAATGAAAAAAAAATCTACCTTTGACGCAAAAATAAAATGCTATGAAAATAAGAACGATAATCTCAATTTTAGCATTGTTTACTTTAATAGTATCATGCGAAGACCCAATGGAAGGGATAGATGAAAACAATGGAAATAGTAGTATAAATAGTGGAATTGGAGGCTCAGGTGATAATAACAATGAATCAAATCCAAACAATGACACACTTGATTTAGAAAATATCATCTGCTTACAAGGCATAACAAATACTATTCAATGGTTTCTTTATGCAACATATAGCCCTGATAGTGAGCATATACTTGCTGTGAGTGCCGATACAATGTTTCATATACTAAATGCAAACACCTTGGCTGTTGAACAAGAGTTTATAACTCCTAATAACATAATTCTTCAAGGGGAATTTAGCCCTGACGGAAATTGGGTAGTTGCTGGAGGTACAGATAATACAGCAAGTATTTGGGATTTGAGAAAAGGCTATTCTATGATTCTGAATGGACATACGGCAAGAGTTGTTTGGGTGGATTGGTCTCCAACAGAGAATAAAGTAGTAACAGCTTCAATGGACGGCAGTTTGAAAATTTGGGATAGTGGAAGCGGAAATTGCATTAACACATTTAGTTCTTCGGAAGTTAGATATGGAATGTGTGTATCATATAGTCCTGATGGCTCTCGTTTAGCAGCTATTGCAAGCGACACAACCGTCAAAATATTAGATGCAAATACAGGAAATATATTGCAGAGTCTTGTAGGGCATAATTATGGACATTATTCTGCACATTTCAGTCCTGATGGTAATCGTGTAGTAACAGGAGGTTTTGATGGTAAAATGAAAGTATGGGACGCTAATACGGGACAAGAACTATACTCAACAGTAGATTTTCAAGGACATAGAGTCGTTTCTGCAAGTTATAGTCAAGATGGTAAATACATAATTGAAGGAGGTCAAGATCATGGAGTAAGAATCTATGATGCTCAAACCTTTGAATGTTTGAAAACGGTAGCAGTGGACAATAATCTAACTTCTGTAAATTGGAGTCCAAACGGAAGGAGGTTTGTTACGACATCTGGTCAAAAGACATTGAAAGTTTGGGGTAACTAAGCAAAAAAAAGAGGAGTTAAATGCTCCTCTTTTTTTATTCCCTTATTTTTCGCTATCAATTCACAAGAAAGATATCATTTATTTATTATTTATTATATGTATTCCTTTTTGGAAGATTTTTTGTTCTTTTTTGGAAGAATTGTACTTGCTTTTTGGAAGAAAAAATATTCCTTTTTGGCATATAATTTCTTCTTTTTTTGAAATTAGAAAGGTAGTGCAGTTAAATTATTAATCTCTTTGTGCTTAGCTTTTAATTTAGAGAGAAAACAAGGGTTAAAATATATTCCTTGTTTATCTTCTATTAAGATGTTTGCATCGTTGTATATGCTTTTAATAGACTTTATTCCACAAAT
>CALCUN010000131.1 GCA_937906975.1 uncultured Bacteroidales bacterium | reverse complement strand
TGCAGCAAGTCGTATAGATGATGGGATTATCGCTTGGAATAGCGAAACAGAGCGTGCTGGGGCAGGAAGTGGTTTTAGTGCTGGGCTGAATTTCCGCTATAATGATTATTATGCTGAAGGATGGGGAATTATTGCAACGGCAGATTTGTTTTTTAATACTCCTAATAGTGATGTTGAAGATTGGGAAAATGATGTGATATTTGAACTTGAAGAACAGGAAGAATTAACTGATTTCGGTGTTACTGTTCCTCATTATATCAATATCCCTATTATGATGGGTTTAAATTATCAACATTGTTATGCTGATAATATTAAAATTTGGGGAGAGGCTGAGATTGGTGTTAATATCGGTGCTTTAACAAATTTTAAACTTTTTCGAAGTGGAGAATATGATTATTACGATTCTTATGATTATGAATACACTACTATATATTCTTATACACCGAATGCAAGTTTTGCTTTTCAATTTGGAGCAGGCATTATGACACATGATAGGTATAGTTTGGGTGTTCATTTCTATTCTTTAGGTTCTCAAAAGATTAAAGGTAAACATCTTGAAGAGCATTTTTTCAATGGGGAGCATTATAGTTATAAAGAAGATTTTTCTTTTAAAAGTATAAATCCAAAATTGCTTACAATAAGCTTGGGGTATCACTTCTAAGTATTAAAAGAAAAACGCTCGTAAGTCTTTGAATTGTTTTGACAAACGAGCGTTTTTTTCTTGATTCTTTTGTTATTCTTGCGACCAAACTTTAACAGTTCCATCATAAGATGCGGTAACTATATACTTGCCATCTGGAGTAAATCTTACACGTCTTACATCTCCATCAAAGCCTATGCATTTTTGTAAACGATCTCCTGTATTTACGTCCCATATTTTCATGGTTTTATCTGTCGAACCACTAACTAAATATTTTCCATCAGGACTAAATACTAATGATTGAATATAATCATTATGTCCGTTTATTGTTTTGACACATTCTCCTGTGTTTGGATTCCAAATTTTAATTTTTCCATCACATGATCCAGAGGCTATGCGACTAAAATCGGCGTTAGCAGCAACTGTCCAAATTTCATCTTTATGTTTTAATACTTTTAAACATCTACCTTCGTTTACATCTAATATTCTAAGCGTGCTATCTCCAGAAGCAGTAACTATTCTATTTCCATCAGGACTCCAAATCAAGTCGTTAATAGTCTGGGTATGTTCTTCTATAGTTTTTATATAAGTATAATTATCTCCATTTACATCCCATATATTTATAAATCCTTGTCCTGGACCTGCAATTATTTCTGTAGAACCTTCTGGAGCTGTCCAATATTGTTCAATCGCACCTCCTGCTATGCGAGTTCCATTGCGATTGAAATTTAAAGAATAATAAGTTTCCGTACGATTAATGTAGTCAAAAGAGTCTCTTGTAATATATTCCTCCAACCTTCTACATGAATTTGCGTCCCATAGCTCCAACCATCTGTATCCAACTACTATTCTATTTCCATCAGGACTCCAACAACACGAAGACACCCATTCATTAGGAAAACTATCAATAATATTTCCTGTATTAAAATCGCAAATATAGACCACATTATTGACTACAGCAAAGAAACGATTTCCATTAGGGGAAATTTCAAATTCTTCAATCCACTTATTAGGTGCAATAGTAAAAGTCTTTACACAACTATAATTCAATTCATCTTCTTCAAACCATTCGTTGCAAGATGTAAACAACATTGTTACCATTACTACAATGATAAATAAAACAGACCTTCTATTCATATTTTTTTATTTCTTAATCTTCGCATCAATAAATGTTTTCTCTGCCATATAGGAAGAACGCACCAAAGGACCGCTTTCAACGTTATCAAATCCTAAGGACATTCCTATTTCTTTGTATTTATTGAATTGTTCTGGCGTTACATATTCAATAACAGGGATATGTTTGTGTGTTGGTTGAAGATATTGTCCTATTGTGAAAAGTCTCACTCCTACTTTTCTTACATCTTTCATTAACTCTACAACCTCTTCTTCTGTTTCGCCTAATCCAACCATTATTCCTGTTTTTGCAATTAAGCCTGCTTTTGATGCAAGTTCTAATACTTTCAAACTAACATCGTATTTTGCACGGCTACGTGTTTGATTAGAAAGACGTTTTACTGTTTCCATATTATGTCCAAACACATCTGGTTTTGCGTCAAATACGATTTGTAATAAGCTTTCATCACCATCAAAATCAGGTGTAAGAACTTCTATTGTAGTATTTGGATTTAACTCTCTTGTTGCTTCTATTGTTTTAGCCCAATGTGCAGCACTTTTGTCTTCCAAATCGTCTCTATCTACTGAAGTGATAACGCAGTGTTTTAACTTCATTAGATTTACTGATTTTGCTATCTTTTGTGGTTCTTCTGCATCTAATGGCATTGGTACTCCTGTCTTTGTTGCACAGAACTTACAAGAACGAGTACAAATATCGCCTGATATCATAAAGGTTGCAGTTCCTATACTCCAACATTGCCCAATGTTAGGACATTTTCCACTAGAACAAATTGTGTGTAGTTTATTTAATTCAACTATCTTTTTTACTTTAGGATAGTTTTCTCCTGTTTCAAGTTTAATTTTCAACCATTCTGGTTTACGTTGTGGGTTGTTGCTCATTTTCTAAAATCTTTTTTAATGTTTTTTCTGCGGCAAGTTGTTCCGCTGCTTTGATTGAGTAGTCTTCTGCTTTTTCTTGTGGTTGTTCATCAATAAGTATTTGAACTACATAGTGCATTCTATGGTTTACAACAGACGACTCTACAACTTCAAAGGATATTTTCTTCTTGTTCTTTTGACACCAGTCAATTATCTTACTCTTATAGTTCCATGTAGTATTCTCCAATTCGTCTATGTCAAGATGAATTGAAAGTATTTTTTTAGTTAAGACTTTTTGTGTGAATTTGTAACCTCTATCTAAGTAAAGAGCTCCTACTAAAGCCTCAAAGGCATCACCATTAACTGATGAGAAACTTCCCGAATGTGAAGTTTTATTGTACTCTATTAGTTTACTTAATCCTATTTTTACTGAAAGTTTATTAAGAGATGCTCTACTAACTATCTTTGAACGCATTTCGGTAAGAAATCCTTCGCCTTTTAAAGGGTATTTTTTAAATAAATAATCCCCTACTATTGTGCTTAAAACCGTATCGCCAAGGTATTCTAAACGTTCATTATTTAGCTTATTGCCTTTGTTATCTGTTATAGAGCAAGATTTATGTATAAGACTAAGCTTATAAATAGAAATATTCTTAGGTTTACACCCAAGAATATTTCTTAAAAATTTTAGAAGTTCTTTATCTTCTTTTTTTATGCCTCTTTTAATAAGAAACATATCTTATTCATATTTCTTAAACGCAAGAGATGCGTTGTGTCCACCGAATCCGAATGTATTGTTTAATGCTCCTTTGATTTCTCTCTTTTGAGCTTTACCAAAAGTAAAGTTTAATTGAGGAATTTCAGGGTCATCGGTAAAGTGATTAATTGTTGGAGGAACTATTCCGTTATAAACAGCCAAAATTGTTGCTATTGATTCTATAGCTCCTGCTGCTCCTAACAAGTGTCCTGTCATACTCTTAGTTGAGTTGATGTTTATGTTCTTTGCATGTTCTCCAAACAATTTTTCTATAGCGCTTATTTCTGCTATATCACCAAGTGGTGTTGATGTTCCATGAGCATTAATATAATCAATATCAACAGGAGGATCTGGTCTTAAAAAGACAACATCAAAA
>CALCUN010000130.1 GCA_937906975.1 uncultured Bacteroidales bacterium | reverse complement strand
GATTTGCTTCTTCTTGCATTTCTCTGTTTGATTGGTTGTTTTCTCTATTTGCAAAATAATTAATTGCACCACCAACCAAAGAAGCTCCACCCATAATCAAAGCACCAGTTAAACTCTTATTCATACCTCCAGCATATAAATCACTGGCACCAGAATAATCGGTGCCAGGTTCTTCGCCTACTGGGTAATTGTAAAGATTATCATATCTTTCTTTTACTCCCATAGCTTTTAATTTTTAGGTTCTTCCTTAGGATTTTGTTTGAACGTTTTACGATTTAACGTTTTACGATATGTTCGCACTTTTGTTTCAAGTTCTTTATGATGTTGATACAAATCGTTCAAATCTACTCCTCTTTTTTCTTCTAATGGAACTGCTATTTCATCTGCTTCGGCAATTACACCATCGTCAAAGTTATGTTCTGGTAACATATAATTTGAAATTGGTCTACCTTGTAAAGCCATTCCATAGATTTGCGTAGGTGTCAAAACTAAATAAGGCTTAACGACTTCAGAACCTTGTTCATAAAAACACTTAGCAAAACGACGTCTTTTAGTTTTATTTGTATATCTATTCATAACCTTAAATATTTAATTATTCTAATCTTGGAACTCCATATTTTGGAATAGGACGCACAACTTCACAATCAAACCAAATTTGACCAACAATTTTATCATCATTGCCAGTATTAGCAAATATATCGTTTAATTGCTCTGGTCGTACCTGCAAGAAACTCGCTGACAAATTCGGAACGCCTGCAAACACTCTATCACATAAGAAATCTTTTAATGTGTTACGGAACTCTCCATGAACTTCATCTGTACTTGAAAGATATTCGTAAAAAGCTCTTTGATAACCAAAAGGTCGTTCTAACATATCAGCAGGAGCTTGATTATTTAATATTTCATCATATACCTGCAATGGTGCGACCTCTTTCATAGGAATAGGTTGATATCCGATGTGTCCAAACTCTGGACTAAAGTGTTCTAATGGGCTATTTGTCTTAGTAAAGAATTTAGGTAATAATTGAGAATAAGTAGGAATAGGAGTTACACACAAGATTCCAATAATAAAACCATGTTCATCAGTATACTTGTCTATTTCGTGTTTTGACTTGCCAATGACTGCACCTTGTCCAGCTTGAGCACCGAGTGGAGAATTAGAAGTGCCAGTAGTTTGACTTATTGAACGAACTACTACGTCTTCACTTACACCACCAATATACTCAGGCATATCACATTCTTCATAAGTTAAACCAACTCCAAAATGTGAAAGCATTTGGTCTTTATATCTATACCCTCTCCTAACATTCTTTTCAAGCCATTTTTGAAGTGCATTAACATTTCTAAAATCATTTATAGAAATACCATAAGTAACAGCAGAATCAAGAGCTTCCTGCAAACTTCCGTCATCTGTTTGAGGGTCTAATTGAAGTAGTTTCTTTATATTTCCACCATTAATACCTTGACCTGCTCCAGTACTCTCAACCCAAGCACCAACATTATTATTTGTAGAACCAGTTCCACCAGTATCATATATTTCTTTAGCTGAAGTAGAAATTTGATATAATTTTGTATTGACTAATTCGGATTGACGACCACCAACAAGCGGAGTAATATCTCCCATTTGAGGACTAAGCATTGCATCAGTTAAAAAGTCATGCTCCCAATTAGCAAAATGAAAATCGTAATTATATGTATCTGGACCATCTGAACTATTAGGAATGAATTTATCGTACTCTTTTTGACCATCTAAAATAAAGGGGTCTACATCAACTCTGCGGAACCAACTATTATAAATTGCTTCATAAGCTCTCAATGGTAAAGCAGAAAGCGGTATCTTAGGAGAATCACCCATAAAAGGACTATCAACATCATAAACTTCTTCTTGGTCTAATACATCTAAGTCTTCTATATAAAACGAACTAGGTAAATCATTTAAATCCTTAGAAGTCAAAGGAGGACGACCCAAAACAAATGCAATAACATAATCATCAGTATTGACGTCATAATCTGCAAAAACTTCATCTACATGAGTTTCATTAGAAGTACGACTTACCCATTTATCAGGGTCATGAACTGCTTGAATAATACCAGAAGTATTATTAGCATCAATACCAGTGAACTCAAGAGCAGAACCACCAACAAAAGTATAATGATAACGTAGAAACAAAGGAACATCATCTATACTATAAGAACCTACTAAATTTTCTTCGTTAATTCTTATTTTACGTTTAAAAACAAGAATATAATTTGGTTCATCTGATGAGTTTGAACTCATATTAAACGTTGATGGTGAAGATACTTTAAAAAATATTTTAGAATTTTCAGTTAATTTACCTCCTAAAACATTATTACTAAAGAAAAAAGTACGTTGATTACCAGTGAAAATATCACCAACAGCATTTTCACCAACCGCAGAATTAATATAACTAACAATACTATGACTATTTGCTCTTAATTTTGCTAATCTTGTAAAATAATAATGAATAGGATTACTACTTTCTTGTACTATTAATGGAGAAGATGAATTAGCTGTTTGACCTCCATTAGACAAATTAAAATATTGTGTTCTACTTGCTTGTTTTACTACAGTAGTAGGAACACCAAAATAATCCAACAAACTGCGTGTTGCTAATCTTTCTTTGTCTTTAATTACTAAATATGGTGGAACTACTGGATTATTGCCTAATCTATCAGTTTGACCGATAAACTTTTTCCAGTTATCCCAAAGATTTCTATTTCTTACGTAAAAGAATTTTAAATCTGCTCGCATACGGCTTTGAACTGGGAAAACCATAGGCATAAATTTAAAACCAAAAGTAGGGTTAATTCTAAAGGTATCACCAGGCAAACACTCTTTACAAAATACTGGGTAAAGTTTGCCAAACTCCATTGTCATATTGTTAGCAAATGACAAATCAAAAGAATTTCTTTTTGGTTTATCTACTGGGGGTTTTGATTTAAATGGATTGAATGCCATACTACTTATTTATTTCTCGTTGAACAATTTCTTTAATTTTAAAATCATAATTTTTTGCTGATACATTGCCACCGATGAAAGAGCCGATAGCGGTAAGTATCACAATAACTAAATCGATAATTTTTTTCCAATTTGGTTTTGCTTGTGTTGTCATAATTCAATCGTTTTTTGTGTTGTTAATCTAAATTTTAATTCTAACTTATAATGCGATTCGTGATAATCAAATTCAACTAAATCATATCGGTGATATTCTCTTTTTATGAAATTTAAAACATCATCTAATTTCAAAAACATAAAATTTCCATAACTTTTACAAGTTAAATCTCCGAGATAAATTGAATTTATTTCTTTACTCTTCATCTCTTTCCTTATTTAATTCTTTTGTTATACGAATATTTAACTTAGCAACTTCATGAGGTATGTCAAAACTTTGCATATTTGTTAATAATACTGCTCTATTATGTTGCTCACGAATATAATTTAATTCAAATATTCGGGTTAAATCTAAATTTGCTTCTTCTATCTCATTTATATCTTCATAATATCGTACAAATGAGTAATTCAACTCAAAAAATTTTACGGGGGTACTAATATTCTCATATCCAAACAATTTAAAATAATCATTATACTTCAATTTGTGAAGCTCTAATATTTGGCGGTCCTCTAATGGCAAATCATATTCAAGAGTCATATTTATAAAATTAGATACTCTAAAAAATGTATCTCTTAACTCCTTTGGTACTGACTTTGTAACATTCGGATATATCATATCCATTATATAACCATATATAGGAATATCTCTATAAGTTCCATCTTTAGTCAATATAGTAAAATCGGTTACATCTGGATTGCCTAATATATATTCACGATATTTATTTATAGTTTCATGTCCTAATCTTATAGACTTTAATTGTTTTGTCTTATTATTATAATCTTTCTGCATGTATTTCAACGCATAACGTGCAGTTAAATCACGTGCTACTTCAACTTCAACAAATCCGTTCTGCCAAGTCTTACGAATTATATCAGTAAAACGATATATCATAGGCATACGAATTTTATCGTCATATTGATTAGGAATTGGCACATAATTTAAATTATGTAAAGTAGAAAATGTAAAGTACTAAAAAAGGGCTACTCCAATTTGGAATAACCCTTTTTTAAGATATGAAAAAAATTCGTGTTTATTGTTGTTTTAATAAAGCATCAATTTCTTGGAATTCTGCTTTCATATTCAATAATGAATAGATATTTCTTAATGCTTTTAGTGTTTGGAAATCTTTTGGTTTAACTTCTAAAACTTTTCTGTAATTTGGTATTGCTTTTCTAAAGTAATCAAATGATTCGTTTTTCAATTTGTCGTATGCACCTGTCATATCATCTAATGGTACTTTGTCTGCTTCTTTTAAAACGTCAATTCCTTTATTGAAATATGTTGATGCTAATCCGAAATAAGCATCTGATTGTGCTGGGTCAAGTGCTAATGATTTGTTGTAGTATTCTTCTGCTTTTGCTATTTCGCTTGCGTCTCTATAAATGTCGCCTACATAGTTGAATACTTCTTTCTTTTCGCCTAATGCTAAAAGTGATTGTACTACTTTTTCTGCTTCTTCTCTTTGTCCTGCTTGTAAGTAAGTGCTTCCTAATAAGGCTTTTAATTGTGGGTTATCTGGAAGGTTCTTCACTCCTCTTTTTAATACGTTTATCGCTTTATCTGTTTGTTTTTCAGCTTGGTTTGCAGCGAATATTTTGATGTAAACGTCTGGTTTTTTAGTGTTTTCTTTTATCAATTCACGATAAAGTTCGTTTGCTTTGTCTGTGTTTTTCAAAACTTCGTAAGAAAGTGCCATAACGTATTTTGATTGTTCTAAGGCTTCTTTAAAGTTTGCTGCTTTTGCTGATTCTATTGCGTTTTCTGCATATTTGATAGCGTCTTCGTATTTCTCTGCATTGAAAGCATTAACTGTTTCGTTTGAGAAATAGCTTGCTACTACGTTAAGTGTTCCGTTTGCTAATGAAATGAACTCGTTTGTACCGTTTTTCTTTTCTATTTCGATTGCTTTCAATAATGCTTTTTGTGATTTTAATGCAACTTCAGCAATTGGTTCGGTGATTTTTTGTTTTTTCAATATTTTTTGGTCGTCTTTGTTTTCAGATTGTGAAATTTCTACGACTCTTGCATAGATTGCTCCTGCATAATACCAAGTTTTTGCTTCTAATCCTGTTTTTTCGTGAGCGCATGCTTCTTCAATGTTAGTCATTGCGTTTCTTAAACGATTGTTTTGCCAGTCTGCGTACGCACTTTGTACTTTCATTGTTTGAGCTGAGGCTCCAAATGTTATGGCTAATAGTGCCAAAAATAAGATTCTTTTTTTCATCTTTTTATTGTTTTTATTCGTTTTCTTGTTCTTGATTTGTTATTTCTTCTGTTAATACTTCTACTTCTTCTTCGTCTTCTTCTCTACTTATTTCAACGACAGAGGCTATTGAATCATTGTCTTTGATGTTAATTAATTTCACGCCTTGTGTTGCACGTCCTTGTTGTCTTATGTC
>CALCUN010000129.1 GCA_937906975.1 uncultured Bacteroidales bacterium | reverse complement strand
TTGAAGAGATTTGCCAAATTCTTGCTCAATATGACGTTGCTGTAAGTATAGGAGACGGATTGCGTCCTGGAAGTATTGCAGATGCGAACGATGAAGCTCAGTTTGGTGAATTGGAAACAATGGGAGAATTGACAAAAGTTGCATGGAAATATGATGTTCAAGTGCTTATAGAAGGTCCGGGACACGTTCCTATGCACAAAATCAAGGAAAATATGGACAAACAAAAGCAACTATGTCATAATGCACCGTTTTACACTTTGGGGCCTTTGACTACGGATATTGCTCCTGGGTATGACCATATTACTTCTGCGATAGGAGCGGCAATGATTGGCTGGTTTGGAACAGCAATGCTTTGTTATGTTACTCCAAAAGAGCATTTGGGTCTGCCAAATAGGGAAGATGTTAGAAACGGAATCATGGCTTATAAAATTGCTTCTCACGCTGCGGATATTGCAAAGGGACACCCTGCTGCTATGTTAAGAGATAATGCAATTAGTAAGGCAAGATTTGAATTTAGATGGAAGGACCAATTTAATCTTTCTTTGGATTCGGAAAGGGCAATGGAGTATTATGGTGCAGAAAAGCTGAAAGGCACTCCTTATTGTACAATGTGTGGTCCTAATTTCTGTGCAATGAGAATTTCAAGAGAGGTTACACAAAAATAAAACTAAGAGATGAAGGAAACGTTTTATGATATGATAAAGTCTTTTGATTGGAACGAAATGACAAAAAGCATATATGCTAAAACGCAGTACGATGTTCAAAGGGCTTTATCAAAGAAATATTTGGATATAGAGGACTTTAAGGCTTTGATTTCTCCACAAGGGGAAAATTATCTTGAAGAAATGGCGGTGAGAAGTAGAGATATAACTCAAAAACGTTTTGGAAAGGTAATGCAATTCTATATTCCTATGTATCTTTCTAATGAGTGTAGCAATCATTGTATTTATTGCGGATTTAATCACAATAATAAAATCTCACGTCTTACGCTTAGCGATGAGCAAATTCTTGAAGAAATAAAAGCAATCAAGCAAATGGGATATGATAATGTGCTTTTGCTTACAGGGGAAAACCATAAAAATGCTGGTGTTTCTTACATTGAGAATGCTATTTCTTTGTGTAGGCCTTATTTTTCTGCAATAAATTTGGAGGTTTTCCCAATGCAGATTGAGGAATATGAGCGTTTGATAAAGGCTGGTGCTAATTCGGTTTATGTTTATCAAGAAACCTATAATGAAAGTCGTTATAAGTATTATCACCCCAAAGGAATGAAAAGCAATTTTGAGTATCGCTTGGCTACTCCCGAAAGATTGGCAATGGCGGGTATTCATAAAATTGGTATGGGTGCGTTGATTGGTTTGGAAGAGTGGAGAACAGAAATGTTGTTTCTTGCTATGCACCTTGGTTTTATGAGAAAGAATTATTGGAAGACCAAATACTCTATTTCTTTTCCAAGAATGCGTCCTGCGGCTGGCGGTTTTGAGGCAGATTATTGTGTAAACGAAAGAGAATTTGCTCAAATAATATGGGCTTTTCGCCTTTTTGATAATGATGTTGAAATAACTATGAGCACAAGAGAAAGACCTGAGATGAGAAATCATTTTGTTAGTCTTGGTATTACCTCAATGAGTGCAGGAAGTAAAACAGAGCCGGGTGGATATTCTAATCCTGATGTTGAATTAGAACAATTCCATGTAAATGATGATAGAAGCGTAGAAGAAATGGAAACTATGGTACGCTCGCAAGGCTATGATGTAGTATTTAAAGATTGGGATAAAATTTTGAGTTAATGTTAGAGGAAAAGGATTTTTTGAGATATTCTCGTCAAATAGAGTTAGAGGGCTTTGGAGTCGAAGGACAAGAAAAATTAAAGCAAGCAAAAGTCTTGGTTGTCGGTGTTGGAGGCTTGGGAAGCATTGCAAGTCTTTTGCTTGTCGCCTCTGGCGTTGGAGTAATTGGCATAATGGATTGCGATAAGGTTAGTTTGAGCAATCTTCATCGTCAAATTCTTTACAAAGAGTCGCAAATAGGGGAGGAAAAGGTTGAAAAAGCAAAAGAAAACCTTAGGGAAGTAAATAGCGATTGCAAGATTATTTGCTACAATGAGTTTTTGAACAAAGAAAATGCAGAAAGGATTATTAGGGATTATGATATTGTTGTGGATTGTTGCGATAACTTTGCAACACGTTATGTAATAAATGACGCTTGCCAAAGATTGAAAAAGCCTTTTGTTTATTCTGCTATCTCGGACTTTGAAGGGCAAGTTGCTTTGCTTAATTGCGAGGAAGATTCTGCAAATTACAGAACCCTTTTTCCAGAAGAAAACCTATTGAAAGAAGAGAGTAATAAAAACAAAGCAGTGATTGGAGTCTTGCCCTCAATCACTGCCTCTATTGCTTCAAACGAAGTTATAAAGTTTTTAACCAATTACACCGATGTTTCTTTGAAAAACAAGCTCCTAATCTTTAATGTCAAAAACTATAACTTTAACATATTTGAATTGTAACACAACAAAGCAACACAATTCAAAAAAAAGAAAAACAAAACGCTCGCAAGTCAAAATTTTTTTAATCGCAAAAATTCGGCGCGCTAAGTTTTTTGATATAATTTCACAGAAGGAGGACATGTAAATGAAAAAAAACAAAAAAAATCTCTCTATTATAAATATATTATTATTCTTTTTGTTATTATTTATATTATTATTCATGTCCTACTTTTAAATTGACACCCCTTGTGAAGTTAAATTGATACCCCTTGTATGTTTAAATTGACACCCCCCTTTTTTGAGAGAGGAAAAAAGCAAAGAAAAATTTTAAAAATCCTAAGGAAAATTCTAAAAAAGCAAAGAAAAAAATCACGAAATCAAAGTGTTTTTTTCTTTAACTTTGATTTCGTGATTTTTGTTTGTTGGGGCTTAGAGGTAGTTCTTTGATTCTACGCCCATATTGAATAAAAGGTCTAATGAACTTAAATTGTTTTGAAACGGAAATTTGTTAGAGAAACATTGGAAGTAGGGTTTTGTTTGAAAATCGTTTAATAGGTGTTTTTTATCAAATATATCTCTGTAATCGTTCTCTGTGGTTTTTTCGTAAGATGAGGTGTTGGTTAGTGTTGTCTTTATTTTGAATTTGGAAAGCATTAGTTGGGTTATCTCGTTGTTTAAATCAATAAGGTAACGATGCTGTTTTTTTAGTATTTTTTCTATATCGTAATAGTAATACTCAAAGTAAGAACTTTTTCCGTAAGCAGACATTATTGCTCTTAGGTGATTGGTTTGCCAATTTGTTTGATAACATATTTCTGTTTCGCAGATTGGCAGTGAAACGTCTTTGAATCGTTTTACAGGAACAATCAATGGTAATACTCCATTTGCAGAAAGAATATAGGTTCTGTTTCTGTGGGTTTGTTTTTTGAATGATTCTTGCGTTTCAATCAATACTTGCTCGTGCTTATTTAATAGGGAAAAATAAGCAATGCAAGGAAAGTATGATGTAGATAATACTATTGTTTGATTAGAGTCCAATTGTAACAGATTTTAGTTTGTCATCAGTAAAGAAAAAGTCGATTGCACATTCTTCATACGATATTCTTTCTTCTCCCCACTCTTCTTTGTCCATTGTTTGTTCAAAGATGTCGTGTTTTCTCATTAAATCAACAATTTCTTTTGAGTTTTTGTCTATTATTTGTTCGCCAAAAAGATATATTTCTTCTGATTCTATGTTTATGCAAGCTAATTTTTCTTGGTCAAGGTTTTCAAAAAAACAGCTAATGCCCATTTCTTCATAGTATAATACGGTTGCTGGCATTTCTAAGTCTTCACCTATTTCTTCAACTTCGGAAGGTTTTCCAATTTTTTCAATAACTGAATTAATATCCATGCCAAATAGTAAGGTGTCAAAGCCTTTTTTTAAAATGATTTCGTTTTTCATAGTATTTTATTTTTTAAAATTCAATTTGCAATAATAAGTTTTATTTTCGGATTCACATAATTTTTGAGGGGATTTTTTTAAAAAATAAAAAAAATGATAAAAAAGTTTTATAACTCTTGCGTGTATTAAAAAAAATGATATATATTTGCACATGTTTTATTGAAAGAGAAAATAAAAGTAATTAAAAACACAATAAATTTTAAGAATATGGCACAGATAAAAACCTTAGAAGATTTGAGATCTTTGAAAAATAGTGTTCAAGAAACAATTGACACTAGGGTAAAGGGTAACACAGATGGTTTGGTGCAAATAAAAGTTGCAATGGCAACATGTGGTATAGCTGCTGGCGCAAAAACCATTTATAACTACTTTTTGGAACAAGTAGATGCAAAGAAAATAGATGCGGCTGTTTATCAAACAGACTGTATGGGTATGTGTAAAGAAGAGCCTACTGTTGAAGTCTTAATACCAAATCAAGAACCACAAATATTTGGTAATGTAGATAAAGCAAAAGTAGATGAAATATTAGATAAATTGGTTTAGATAATTAACTCAAATTTAGGAGGAACATATATGGCTAAGTATAAAATGCACATTTTAGTCTGTGGAGGTACAGGATGTACAGCTTCTCAAAGTGTAGAGATAGCAGACAGATTAAAAAGTAATCTACTTGATAAAGGATTAGAAAATGAAGTTCAAGTAATCCTTACAGGTTGTTTTGGTTTTTGCGAAAAAGGTCCTATCGTAAAGATAATGCCTGATAATACTTTCTATACAGAAGTAAAACCAGAAGATGCACAAGAAATAATTGAAGAACATATAATAAAAGGTCGTAAGGTAACACGTTTGCTTTACACTGACCCTGAAAAGAAAGAACATGTTGCTGATGCAAAACACATGGGCTTTTACAAAAAACAATTACGTATAGCATTGCGTAACTGTGGTTTTATTGATCCAGAAAACATTGGTGAATATATTGCTTGTGATGGATATGCAGCTGTTGCAAAATGTTTAACAGAAATGACTCCTCAACAAGTTATAGACGAAATAAAATTATCAGGACTTAGAGGTCGTGGTGGTGGAGGATTCCCTACTGGTATGAAATGGGAAATTGCTTCAAAGAATCACGCAGATCAAAAATATGTTGTTTGTAATGCTGACGAAGGAGACCCAGGAGCGTTCATGGATAGAAGTATTCTTGAAGGAGACCCTCACTCTATCATTGAAGCGATGACTATTAACGGTTATGCAATAGGAGCAACAAAAGGTTTGGTTTATATTAGAGCTGAATACCCTCTTGCAATCCATAGATTACAAGTTGCAATTGCACAAGCAAGAGAATATGGCGTATTGGGAGAAAACTTATTTGGAACAGATTTTAACTTTGATATAGAATTAAGATACGGTGCAGGTGCATTCGTTTGTGGAGAAGAAACAGCTCTTATTCACTCTATGGAAGGAAAACGTGGAGAACCTACATTCAAACCACCATTCCCTGCACAAAGTGGATATTTACAAAAACCAACAAACGTAAACAACGTTGAAACATACGCAAATATTCCTATTATTATATTAAAAGGAGCAAATTGGTTTAACAAAATAGGAACAGAAAAGTCAAAAGGAACAAAAGTATTTGCCCTTGCTGGACAAATCAACAATGTTGGATTGATAGAAGTTCCTATGGGAATAACATTAAGAGAAGTAATTTACGAAATTGGTGGTGGAATTAAAGGTGGAAGACAATTTAAAGCCGTTCAAACAGGAGGTCCTTCTGGTGGATGTTTGACAGAAAAACACCTTGATACACCAATCGATTATGACAACCTTATAGCAGCAGGTTCTATGATGGGTTCTGGTGGAATGGTTGTTATGGACGAAACATCTTGTATGGTAGCCATAGCAAAATTCTATCTTGAATTTACATGTGAAGAAAGTTGTGGTAAATGTTCTCCATGCCGTATCGGAAACAAGAGAATGTTAGAAATACTTGATAAGATAACAAAAGGCAATGGAACAATGGAAGACCTTGAAAACTTAAAGAATCTTGCAGGAGTTATCAAAGACACAGCACTTTGTGGATTAGGACAAACATCTCCAAACCCAATCTTATCAACTCTTGCAAACTTCTGGGATGAATATGTAGAACACGTACAAGACAAGAAATGTAGAGCAGGAGCATGTAAATCTCTAATGCAATATGTAATTGATCAAAGCGTTTGCGTTGGTTGTACAGCTTGTGCAAGAAATTGTCCTGTAAACGCAATTCAAGGCGAAAAGAAAACACCGCATACAATCAATACTGAATTGTGTATCAAGTGTGGAACTTGTATTGAAAAATGTAAATTCAATGCAATCAGTATTCAATAAGGATTTTGTCTAATCACAAATTAAGAAGAAAAATGGAAACAGTAAATTTAATAATAGACGGCAAAGCGGTACAAGCAGAAAAAGGTCAAACTATATTAAAAGCTGCAAGAAAAGCAGGCATATCAATACCAACCCTTTGCTATTATGAACTTAACGGACAAAAGTTAGAAAATAAACCAGGTGGTTGTAGAGTATGTGTTGTTGAGGTTGAAGGAAGAAAAAATCTTGCTCCAGCTTGTGCAACCGAAGTAATGGAAGGAATGGTTGTTCATACACACTCACTAAGAGTAGTAAACGCAAGAAGAACAGTTGTAGAATTAATTCTTTCAGACCACCCATCAGATTGTTTGAGCTGTTCAAAGAGCGGAAACTGCGAACTACAAACATTAGCTCAAAAATTAGGAATAAGAGAAATACCATTCCAAGGAGAACAATCAACATATAGAAAAGATAACTCTCCTTCAATCATAAGAGATGTTGATAAATGTATAATGTGTCGTCGTTGCGAAACAGTATGTAACGAACTTCAAACAGTCGGTGCATTAAGTGCAGTAAACAGAGGATTTGAAGCAGTAGTTGCAACAGCATTTGAACAAGATCTTGTAAAATCATCTTGTACAATGTGTGGACAATGTGTTATGGCATGCCCTGTTGGAGCATTGAGCGAAGTAAACCAAACACGTCAAGTAATACAAGCAATCAACAATCCTCAAAAAACAGTTATCGTTCAAACTGCACCAGCAGTCAGAGTAGCCTTAGGTGAAGAATTTGGCTATCCGGCAGGAACAATAGTTACAGGACAAATGGCAGCTGCATTAAGAAGAATAGGATTTGACTATGTATTTGATACAGATTTTGCAGCAGACTTAACAATAATGGAAGAAGGAACAGAATTATTAGGAAGAATCCAAAAATTCATGGAAGGCGACAAAAATGTTAAACTTCCAATCCTAACATCATGCTGTCCAGGTTGGGTTAATTTCTTTGAAACTAACTACCCTGATATGTTAGACGTTCCTTCAACTGCAAAATCTCCACAACAAATGTTTGGAGCAATAGCAAAGAACTATTGGGCTGAAAAATTAAAAATAAAGAGAGAAGACATGGTTGTTGTATCAATAATGCCATGTGTTGCTAAGAAATACGAATGTCAAAGAGATGAATTTAAAGTTGATGGAAACCCAGATGTGGACTTCTCATTAACAACAAGAGAACTTGCAGAATTGATAAAACAATTCAATATAGATTTCAATTCATTAGAAGAAGAAGACTTCGATATGCCACTTGGAGCATCAACAGGAGCATCTGTAATCTTTGGTGCAACAGGAGGAGTAATAGAAGCCGCAGCAAGAACAGCATACGAAGTGTTTACAGGAAAAACACTTGAAAAAGTAGATTTTACTGAATTAAGAGGATTAGAGGGAGTAAGAGAAGCAACAATAGACTTCAATGGAACTCCAATCCACTTAGGAATTGCACACGGATTAGGAAACGCAAGAAAACTTTTAGACAAAGTTCGTAAAGGCGAAGTACAATACCATGCAATAGAAGTAATGGCTTGCCCAGGCGGATGTATTGGAGGTGCAGGACAACCTTATCACCACGGAGATTTCTCAATAGTAGAAAAACGTTTTGATGCAATCTACAAAGAAGACTTAGGAAAAGAATTGAGAAAATCACACGAAAACCCATACATCAAACAACTTTACGATGAATATTTGGGAACACCATGTGGAGAAAAATCACACCACTTGCTTCATACACACTATTTTGACAAATCAAAACAAGTAGAAGTAGAAGCATAATAAACTTTAAAATTTAAAAGTTATGGCAAAAGTAAAATTAGCAGAAAGTAAAATAAATAAGATAAAAGAAATCTGTGCATCATTTGGCAATCAACCAGGAGAAGCCATTAATGTATTACACAAAGTACAAGGAGAATTTGGATACCTTCCAGCAGAAGTACAAGAAGTAATAGCAATGGAATTAAACGTACCGGTAGCAACAATATATGGTATAGTAACATTCTATTCATTCTTTACAATGATACCAAAAGGAGAACATCCAATCTCAGTATGTATGGGAACAGCATGCTATGTTAGAGGAGCAGAAAAAGTTCTTGATGAATTTAAACGTCAATTAGGAATCGGAATAGGCGAAACTACAGCAGACGGAAAATTCTCTCTAAACTGCCTTCGTTGCGTAGGAGCTTGCGGATTAGCACCAGTTGTAACAATCGGAGATAAGGTGTATGGACGTCTTACTCCTGATATGGTAAAAGACATAATCAACGAATACAACTAATAAGTCATGTTCATAAAGTAAAAAAGAGGAGATTTAATCTCCTCTTTTTTGTTTCTAATTCTTAAAGATTAAAAGCGAATATAGATAATTCGGTATTTTAAAACTGTGTTAAAGACTTTGGTTGTAATATAATAAAAAACCAACTCTTTGTAATCAAACAAAGAGTTGGTTTTTTATTAAAAATAAAGTCTTATTCTTTTCTTCTATTACGAACAACTTTTGTTCCTACTGCTGCTCCACCTAATCCTAATAGTAAAAGGGTCGCCGGTGCGATAGGAGCTCCCGCTGATTTATCTCTTCTAATACCTGTATTTTCTTCTGCTTCTGAATCATTTGAATATTCAGTGCCTGAACCAAACCAATTTATTTCTTTTGTAGGAGGTTCTGCAATCACTCCTGTTGAAATTGCTAATGCTGCTAATAAAACTGCTACTTTTTTCATTACGTTATTATTTGCTTTTTACAGTTTGCAAAGGTACGTCATTTTTTTTAATTCGCAATAATTTTTTCAAGTTTTTTTTAAGAAAAAAAAGTCTAAGAAAAAAAATATTAAATCAAAGAGAAAATTTTCTAAGTCTAAGAAAAAAAATACGAAATCAAAGAAAAAATTTAAGGAAATAGTGTATTTTTGCAATTAAGAAAAAAACAAATTGTATGAAGAGAGTAATTTTATTGATTTGTATGGTTTTGGGAACTTATTTTGTTAGTTCTCAAAACGTTGGTAGTGGTTTGAGATGTTTTATGGCAAATCTCAATTCACCAAAGGTTGAAAAGGATTTATTTCCTCAAAGATTTTCTTTGCAGACCATTGATGGGGTTGAATATATCTCCCTTGTGGCAAAGGTAGTGGCAGATACTCCAAATGAAGAAATAGAAAAAATGGGCTGTAAGGTGCGTTCCAGAAGTGGAAATATTCTTTCAATTCGAGCAGAGGTAGGAGCCTTGGAGAAATTAGTTAAGTCTGAAAAAATAATTGAAATAGATGCTGCAAGAAAAGTGGGTGTTCCAGAATTGAAAGACGCAGTAAAGGATGTAAATGCTGATTATGTTCATCAAGGATTGGACATTCCCTTTGGATTGAACGGAGAGGGCGTGATAGTTGGTGTTGCCGATTGGGGATTTGACTACACTCACCCAGTATTTTACGACACTCTTATGCAGAATTATAGAATCATAGGAGCGTGGGACCAATTCCGCACAGCAGGTAACCCACCTGCGGGATTTGATTACGGAGTAGAGCTGACAACTATGGAAGATTTGCTTGCAGCTGAATGTGATACAAATAATATATATGATAAGGGTTATCACGGAACTCACGTTGCTTCAATAGCGGCGGGAGCTGGTGCGGGAACTGATTATCGTGGAGTGGCTTTTGGCTCAGAACTTTTGTTTGGAACATGGCTTGTAGATGAAGCAAACGTAATGGATACATACGTTTGGATGAAAAACGTAGCAAAAGAAAGAAATAAAAGATTGGTTATAAATAATAGTTGGGGAGTTTATAGCTTTGGATATATGGACGGCACATCTATGTTAGACGAATTTATAGAAAATATGTCTAATGAAGACAGTGTTGTTTTTGTTTCAAGTGCAGGAAACAATGGTAACACACAATTTCACTTAAAAGCAGTCTTTGAAGAACAAGATACCGTAAGAAGTGAATTTAAGTTTGACCTTCCTCAATCTTCTTCACGACACTATTGGGGAGAAACCGTTTCTTTGGCAGGCGATAGCTTAGCAAACTTTTCTGCAAAGATAGAAATCTATTCAAAAGAATGGAATTTACTATATGAAAGTGAGTTTTTGTCAGCAGATGGTAGTGTGATACCTGAAACAGTTGTAGCCTTATCCGATACAGACTCCTTAATATATAGAGCATCTTCACGTTTAGGAACAAATGCACGACCTTTAATGGATTGGGAAGTAGGATTTACAAATCATAACACTACTTGCCATGCGGTTTTAGTAATAGCAGCTCCACAAGGCATAGTTCATGCTTGGAATATTGCTTGTTTAACAACAGGAGTAGGTAACTGGGGGTTGCCTTTTGTTTGGCATACAGCAGGATATATTGCAGGAGATAGTGAATATGCAGTAAGTGAACCAGGACTTGGTCAAGGTGTAATCACAGTTGCAGCACACAAAGCAGGAAAACGCAATAGTTCAGCTCCTTCCAATATAGCAAGTTTTTCAAGCTATGGACCAAATTTATTTGAATGGTTAAAACCAGAAATTTCTGCACCAGGACAATTAGTTGTTTCAGCAATATCTTCCTTTGCTACAGAGCCACCAACTCCAAAAACCACAGTAGAATTTAATGGTAAAGAATATCCTTTTGCAACCTTGTCAGGAACTTCAATGTCCTCGCCAATGGTTAGCGGAATAGTAGCTTTGATTTTGCAGGCTAATCCTAATTTAACTCCATTGCAAATAAAAGAAGTGCTTACCTCAACAGCAAGAGCAGATGCCTACACAGAAGAAGTGCCAAACTATGTTTGGGGATATGGAAAGGCAGACGCTTATCAAGCAGTTAAAAAAGCAATACAATTAGTAGGTATTGATCAGTTGCAAGTAGAAAACAATATAACTCTATTTCCTAATCCTGTAAAGAATACCTTATTTATAGATGCGTCAAATCAAGACTATGAATTGCAATACTTAACTGACTTGACAGGAAAAAGAATAATGGATTTGCAAGGTAAAAAAGACAAAATAAATCTCTCTAATTTAAAATCGGGAGTGTATTTCTTGCAAATGAAAATCAATTCTAAAACATTGAATCTTAGAGTTATAAAACAATAAACAAAAAATAAATTATTCTCTTTTGGGTGAAATCCGATAAAAATGAGTAATTTTGGCAAACGAAATAATAAATTAGAAACTAAAAAACAATAAGACATGAACATTCCATCAAATGTTAAGTATTCAGAAGACCACGAATGGTTGAGAATCGAAGGAGACGTAGCATACATCGGTATATCTGACTATGCACAACACGAATTAGGAGATATAGTATTCGTAGATGTTGATACAGTTGGAGAAGAAATTTCAAGAAATGAAGTATTCGGAACAATCGAAGCAGTAAAAACAGTATCAGATTTAATGATGCCTGTTAGCGGAGAAGTTTTAGAATTTAACGAAGCATTAGAAGACAATGCAGCAGCTATCAACTCTGATCCTTACGGAGAAGGTTGGATTATCAAAATAAGAATGACTAATCCAGCAGAAGCAGAAGAATTGAAAGACGCAGCAGCTTACTCAGCTTTCATAGGATTATAATTAAAATTAACAGATATTTTATCTTTAGATGCTCGAAAATAAAAATCGAGCATCTTTCTTTTATTTATGCCAAACAAATATAAAACAAAATATAAATACATTTCTATTGTTTTATTCTCCTTGTGGATAGTGGTAATGTTTTTAATGTTGCTACTTCCTAATGATTTGTTGCAACAAAATCGCACTTCATTATTTAATATACCATATTCCGATAAGATAATGCACTGTGGATTGTTTGCAGTTTTTACTTTTTTGTTGCAATTAATCTTGTTATTAAATGCGAGCTTAAATGCACAAAAACAATATGTTGTAAACATAGTTATTGGAGTGTTGTTTGGATTGTTTACCGAGCTTTTACAAGCCTTAACCTTTGAGTGGTGTGGAAGAAGATTTGAGATGATAGATTATCTTTTTGACCTAATTGGAGTGGGGTTAGCCTTAGTGTTTTTTAAGTTATGTGAAAAAAAATTAAAGAAAAGATTGCAGAATGAAAAATAATTCGTAATTTTGCAAACTCAAAAAGTAAAAGAAGAAAAAGTATAATATATTAAAATTAAGTAGTTAGAGTATGTACTTGACAACTGAAAAGAAAAAAGAAATTTTTGCTCAATACGGCAAAAGCGAAGCAGACAGCGGATCAACAGAAGCACAAATCGCGTTGTTCACATTTAGAATTCAACATCTAACAGAACACGTAAAGAAAAGTCATAATGACTTATTCACAAAAAGAGCATTAGTAAACTTAGTTGGTAAAAGAAGACGTTTATTAGACTATCTAAAAGATAGAGATATTGAAAGATATCGTGAATTGATAAAACAATTAGGTATAAGAAAGTAATATCTATTTTTAAGATAAGAAACAAAAAGGCAATTAGCTTTCTAATTGCCTTTTTTTGATTGTATATAGGAGCAAAACTAAGAGAAGAAGAAATTAACCAAGTCCGCTCCACTTGGAAGAGGTAAAAAAGAAAAGAAAAAAGATGTTAGGAACAAAAAAACAGTTTGCCTTAGCCGATGGAAGAACCATTGAAATTGAAACAGGCAAGTTAGCAAAACAAGCAGACGGCTCTGCTGTGGTTAGAATGGGCGACACAATGCTTTTAGCCACAGTTTGTGCAAAAACAGAGGTAGGAGAAAATGTGGATTTTATGCCTTTGACAGTAGATTATCAAGAAAAATATGCTGCAACAGGCAAATTCCCAGGAGGATTCTTTAAAAGAGAAGCAAGACCAAGCGAATACGAAATTTTAATTTCAAGATTAATAGATAGAGCGTTAAGACCGCTTTTCCCAGATGACTTTCACGCAGAAGTACAAGTACAAGTAACACTTATTTCAGGAGATCCAACAACTCCACCAGATGCTTTAGCAGCCTTAGCAGCAGCATCAGCCTTAGCAGTTAGTGATATACCTTTCAATGGTCCAGTATCAGAATGTAGAGTTGCATACATAGATGGACAATTCGTAATAAATCCAAATTACGAAGACATGGAAAGAGCAGATTTAGACCTAATTGTTGCAGCAACTGAGGACAATATCATGATGGTTGAAGGAGAAATGAAAGAAGTTCCTGAGTCTTTAATGCTTGAAGCATTGAAACAAGCTCACGATTCTATCAAACTTCACTGCCAAGCACTAAGAGAACTTACAGAAATGGTAGGAAAAACTCAAAAAAGAGAGTACTGCCACGAAGAAAACGACTTAGAATTAAAAGAAAAGTTACATCAAGCAGTTTATCAAAAGTGTTATGATTTTGCACACAAAGGAATAAAATCTAAATCAGAAAGAGGCGAAGGATTTAAAGCAATAAAACAAGAATTTATCGAAACTCTTGACGCAGAAGAAGCAGAAGCAAAATCATTTATGATAGATCGCTACTTCCACGCAGTAGAAAAAGAAGCAATGCGTGATATGGTGTTGAACGAAAGAGTGAGATTAGACGGCAGACAATTAAACGAAATTCGTCCTATATGGGCAGAGGTTGGATATTTGCCAACTCCACACGGTTCAGCAATATTTACAAGAGGAGAAACACAATCATTGACAACTTGTACATTAGGAACAAAACTTGATGAACAAACAATAGATGGAGTAATGGTAGTTGGAAAAAACAACTTCATACTTCACTACAACTTCCCTGGATTCTCAACAGGAGAAGTAAAACGTTCAGGCTCTACATCAAGAAGAGAAATCGGACATGGTAACTTAGCAATGAGAGCATTAAAGCAAGTATTACCTACACAAGAGGATTGTCCTTACACAATAAGATTAGTATCAGATATATTAGAATCTAATGGTTCTTCATCAATGGCTACTGTTTGTGCAGGCTGTTTAGCACTTATGGACGCAGGAGTTCCAATCCGTAAACCAGTATCTGGAATTGCAATGGGTTTGATTGCAAAAGACGGAAAATGGGCAGTGTTATCTGACATCTTAGGAGACGAAGACCACTTAGGAGATATGGACTTCAAAGTAACAGGAACAAGAGACGGTATCACAGCATGTCAAATGGATATTAAATGTGATGGACTTTCTTACGAAATATTGGCACACGCATTAGCACAAGCCAACGAAGGAAGAATGCACATCTTAAACATAATCGAAGACACAATTCCAGCACCAAGAGAAGACTACAAACCAAACGTACCAAGAATAGTTTCAATGACAATTCCAAAAGAATTTATTGGAGCAGTAATTGGACCACAAGGTAAAGTAATCCAAGAACTTCAAAAAGAAACAAACACAGTTATCACAATAGAAGAAGCAGGTGAAGTAGGAAGAGTAGAAATCGCCTCAGTTGATAAAACAGGACTTGATGCTGCAATAGCAAGAATAAAAGGCATTACATCAGTTCCTGAAATTGGCGAAGAATATGAAGGAGTTGTGAAAAACCTTCAAACATTTGGAGCATTCGTTGAGTTTCTTCCAGGAAAGGACGGCTTACTTCACGTTAGCGAAATCAACTGGTCAAGAGTTGAAAACGTAGAAGACGTTTTGAAAGTAGGAGATAAGATTAAAGTTAAATTGATAGAGGTTGATAAAAAGACAGGAAAATTCAAACTTTCACACAGAGTCTTATTGCCAAAGCCAGAAGGCTACGTAGAACCACAAAGAAAACCAGAACGTCCAAGAGGACCAAAACCAGAAAAGAAATAAAGTTTCAAAAAAATCAAAGGTTTTCTAAAATAAATCAAAGAAAAAATTATTTTTTTCTTTGATTTATTTTATTTTTTCAAAGGATTTTTTTTCTTCTATTTTACAATAGTAAATGTTGTTGTTGTCTTGTTGTTTTTTTCGTCTGTTGCAACGATTTTTAGTTTGTTATCGCCTTTTGGAATTTCGCTTACAGGACAGAATATTGTTGAACTCTTGCCGTCATATTCCATTAAATGC
>CALCUN010000128.1 GCA_937906975.1 uncultured Bacteroidales bacterium | reverse complement strand
ACGCGATTGGTACGACTTTGAATGGTATGTTCGCCATAATGTACCACTTGATTTTGCACATTTGGCTGAAAGATGTAAGCAGTTCAACAAAGAAGATATTACTCCGGAACTATTCAAGGAGAAACTCAAGGAACGTCTTTCTACAGCTGATATAAAGCAAGTAAAAGAGGATGTGCTTCCTTTTGTGCGCAATCCGAAAGAACTGGACATCTGGTCAAATGATTATTTTGTTCAGTTGGCGGATATGGTTAATTTGTCAATATAATAATTAGGAATAATCCTAAAAGTTTATATGCTTGAGTCTTGCAATTCAATAAGAGAAAAGATACGTATATATCATTATTATGGTAAGTGAAAGGTTTTAATTAGTCTTTAACAAAGCCAGCATGATATATAATTACCATATTTTTTAGGAAAGAGAAGTGCAATAATAAAAAATAAGAAAGAAGAAAGATATGCATAAGTTAAAGCTCTTTTTCTCATGGCAGTCTGACACGAAGGGCAACCATGAAAAAATAGGCCAGGCCCTCCAGAATGCATGTGACGACATACGTGCAGAAGGAGATTATGATATAATATACGATGAATCAACATGGAACCGGTCTGGCTCTCCTGTAATAGACTCTACTGTTGTTGAAAAAGCGAAGAATTGTGATATATTTGTTGCCGATCTTACGCCAATTGCGACATCTGGCACAAAGGATCTACCTAATCCAAATGTGATGTATGAACTTGGTGTGGCCAAAAGTAATCTCACAGATGATTCTATATTGATGTTATATACAGGCTACATCGAAGTTGTTAGAATGCCTTTTGATATTAACCATCATCGATTGAGCAGATTTTCAACTTCCCACATCTCTGAATATATAAAGCAAATGGCAGAAAATGCCGTGCAGAAACCTCGTCATCATTCTATGTTTGATGATCAAGGCATGCAGGTGTTCTTACATTGTGGTAATAATGTCAAGAAGAATATTTCATCAGGGAAATATCTCCCAGGGGTATTTCTTGAAAATAGGCGCATCAAACAATATCTTAGAGACTTCGTTGCTCCATATCCTTTTGCAAAACTTATGCTGGAGCGATGCGATATGGTTGATACTTATCGTACTAACCGCAATCGAAGACTTCGCCATAAGGACCCATTTATATTCGATGTTACACCTTATAAAAGTTTTGTTGCAGAAGAAGAGATGGGAGCCTTCTATGACGGAGCTAAACAATTAGAAAACTACCTTGTTGAAAAAAGTAATGAATTATTCGATGAGCATAGTAGCTATTTGTTGGAGTCGAGCAAGTATGGGAAGTTAATTTCACACATACGGCACATATCATCAAAGTTGCTATTAATTACAGCATCCGCAGGACAAGGCAAAACTAACTTGATATGTGATCTTGTTAATAATGTCTTGCTAAAAAGAAGAATCCCATTCGTGTATCTCAACGGTTACGAAATTGATGCCAATGATGTCTTTGGGAGCTTTGCAAGCAATATGATGCCAGGTACAAATATGGCTTTTGATGAAGTCATTAAAAATACTGACACATACTGTAAGCGTAGAAGAAGCCCAATTGTACTAATTATTGATGGTCTGAATGAGAATCCAACGCCAGATGTATTTAGTAGGGGACTCTCTGTTTTTATGGAAAAAGTGCTACAGTATGACTGTGTGAAAGTAATTCTTACTTGCCGAAGTGAGTATTACAAAGAATTCTTTACGGATTTTGATGCTACTTTTAAGGAGCGTATGCTAAAAATGGAAAGCATCAATAAACATCACAATGAAGAAGAACAATGGAGGTTGATAAGGAATTACCTTCAATATTTCAAGATAAATGCTAATATATCAGAGCATATTGTAAAAGTATTATACGATGACTTATTGTTGCTTCGAATATTTTGTGAAGCCAATAAGGATAAATCACTTGGATATGTTCATAACATTAATAAAGAAGAGGTTTTTGCTGAGTACTATGAGAGGATGAAAAGTAAACTGACCGAAAAGGTATTGGTCGAAGAACATTATAAATTAGATTCGAACCGTATCGATGCTTTTGTAATGAATATGGTGCAATATATGGTAGAAAATAATACCGTATTTAATGTACCATTGTCTCAACTTATGCAGCACTTATCGGAGCAAGAGCAAAGGATATTTAATCGATTCCTTGATGAAAACATACTACTTCGTAAGGACTTGACACCAGAACGAAAAGGCCCATTTTCACGTAATGAAGTAGCTAATTTTACATATGATTCTTTTCGCGATTATTTAATTTCGACATATTTATTAGATGTTGTTGAACCTAGCAATTACACCATATTTGAACGATTAGTCAGAGAATATACGATAAAGGGTCATCAGTTGCGAGAGGGTTTAACACCATTCCTTTTTGTTCATGCACGCAACAGCCAAAATAAAAAAGTTATCGATATGATTTCTGATCTCGATTGGTATAACGACGTGTTCAAGGTGTTTATTTGGGACATTGATGACGCTTTAATAACGGAGAGTGATATTGCTCTAGTAAAATCATTTCTTGATTCAAATCAACCAAGATATGTAGTTGATAGATTAATTTTTTGGAGTCGCTGGAATACCGGACAGCACCCAAGACTTAATATACATATACTTCTTGGATTTCTGTCGGAGTTGGAAGACAAGGATCTTGGTGATTTCTTAGATAGAACCTGGCCTCAAACGCGTAATCAATATGATAACTATTGGCGGAAGAGGGCAAAAACTGAAAGGATAGAACTTTTGGAGCTTATGAAGAGATTGCTAGAAGACAAGGAGTTTACTCGACATGCTGACTTTCATAATCTATATGAGGTACTATTATATCTAACTCCATTTTCATCGCTTGCAAAAGATATATATTCTGAATATCAGAATCAATTTAAGAATATAGAGATGCTTGAAAGAGTTGCGAGAGAATGCAAGAGCAATATATTAAAATCAACTATTCATAAAATGGGTGTAATATGAGAAGATATGGATATGATATGTACCAATATTTAATATTTGCACACAAAGATTTAACTCAAGAGTACTTTGTTAGTAAAAGCGGTGTATTGGATGGCTATGCAAAAGAATTGTTTGAGCGAATCTATAAAAGTCTCTTCTCTGAGAGTGATGATGTAAAGCACATTTACGAAACATTCTATCTAGATGAATATGGAGATTTACAACAATTTCTTATGGGGGTATATAGTTTAACAGAAGAAAATGCACATTCTATACAAGAAATACTAAATGCAAAGCCTTTTCTTCGTTTATATGACTACAAATCACTCTCTGTTGGGGAAAATTTCGATGATTTCATCTGCTCGGATGATATGTATGAATTATTTCAAAAACTATTAATGATGGAGGTGTAATAGCTATGAAAATTAAAACTGATTTTGTAACAAATAGTTCATCTACTAGCTTTGTTGTTATGACAAAAGGTGAATTAACGTTACAAGCCTTCTTGAAAGCGGTAGGAGTGTCGCAAGACTCAATGTTCCTTGGATTATTCGTTAAACTATTTAATCTATTTAAGAATGATTTGAATAGTCTAGAGTATACAGCTATACAATATGGATGTTCTAGTGTGGAGGAATATATGGAGAAATACTTTAGTAATGATACCCAGGCTAGAATTCTTCAGGCAAAAGAAAAAGGTTTTGATATCTATGTAGGCGAACTACATAGTGATAATGACGAAATCGAAACATTGTTTTGCTGTGACGCATTTGTAATTGAAGGGGACAAACTAATAATAGATGCAACTGACGATGCATGGTAATTTAATTATACGAGAATATCCCACACAACATTATAAAACTTTGTTTAATAAACAGACAGGTTTTTTTATGCGTGTGGAAGAAGATGGATATCCTGAACCATTTTGGTCGGAAGAAGGACCAGAATTATTAGACATATCTATTACAAGTTATTGTGAAAGAAGTTGTAAATTCTGCTATCGCAAAGCTAATTCACATGGACATCATATGCCATTAGATCTATTAAAGCATGTAATAAACCAGGCAAAGGTGGCAGGTGTGTTTCAAATAGCGTTAGGCGGAGGTAATCCGAATCAACATCCTCATTTTAAGGAAATACTGCGCATAATTAGAGAAAGTGGCATTATACCATCCTATACTACAAATGGAGACGGACTTTCAGAAGACATATTAGCAGCGACAAAAAAATATTGTGGAGCAATGGCAGTAAGCCTTTATGAACCCTATATTGGATATGATGACATATTTAAGAAAATTAGCTCTATGGGTATAAAATGTAACGCACATGTTATATTAAAAAAAGATACCATAGATATGCTTACAAACTGGTTTAAAAATCCTCCACATTTCTTTCAATGGGTGAATGCTGTCATAATATTAAATTACAAGCCTATAACATCGGGCTCTGACCTTATGGTGAGAGACATATTAAAACTAAAACAATTCTACGACTCAGTGTCTAGTTGTAATACTGTGAAAATAGGCTTTGATAGTTGTTCTGTCCCTGGAATTGTTAGTTGGATGAATGTTAATCCTGCATTGGTAGAGCCATGCGAGTCTGCACGTTTTTCTGCTTTTATTTCAGAGGACTTAAAGATGTATCCATGTTCTTTTATGGCAAGTACCAGCATGTATGGAGACTTAAAATCACAATTATTAACTGACATATGGCGTAATCATCCAGTTTTTGTAACTCATCGAGAAAAAATTGCAAACAATAACTGTTTTGCATGCAAGGCACGCAATTTATGCAATGGTGGTTGTGTTTTCATTCCAGAAATAAATCAATGTCTTTGTTTAAAAAACAATGACAAATAAAGTTGAAACTTTCAAAAAAAAGGCACCATACATAATTTTGTGTAAATAGAGATTACAGGATTCCACATACCAAGTGCACCTCAAAGTTTAAACAAAAAAAACGTTGAGGTACACTTCATATTAAACCTTCTTTCATTTACCAATAGAGACTTCTTTATTATATCATAGAAAATAAATTCTTTAAAAAATTACTGAGGTTATGAGTTAGCATAGGAATCAGGATACTTCGTGTTTTAATTGTAATATATGCCAAAGCGTATCCAACCATTCCTGTTCCTATAAATGCCCCCGTGTTAAATGTGACTTTACCATTTTGAAAGATCAGTGAATGTGCTAATCCAAAGAGTATTCCATTGATTATAATTGCAGGATTTTTATATGCTTTATTAGTATTACGAAGAGCGCTACACATTAAGCCAAGTAGAATGCCTCTGAACATTATTTCCTCGTCAATGCCTGGCATTGTTATTTGGAAAAGCAATGTTTCAAGATTAAACTCTTTAACGCCTAATATGCCAGAGAGACTAAAAATGGATATGAGTGCACAGGAAACTTTTAATGCAGCTTTTAATCCTTCTTTGTTCTGCTTAAGAGTAAAGAAATCGTTATCGTTAAATTGTTGGCGAAAAATAAAGTATATTGCAATACCACTCAATATACCATAAATCTTGCCGTTCCAATTCCAATTACCGTTAATTATATGAAAGGAATCAACAAGATGGGGCATGAAAAGAAAGATACAATATATATAGTAGCAAAATGTAATACTCAATACACGAAAATAATTATTTCTTGTTCTATCTTTTATGAAAATAAGCAACAAAGGTAAGATTATTAATACATGCAAGAGAGGTTATATAAATGCTTGAGTTACCATAATATACTTTATATTGATGATTTAAAGTTCATGTAGTAAGTTTGTCTCTGCAAAGTTACTGCAATTTTTCCAAAAACATCTATCAATGACTTTAAAAGTAGGAATTGAACTCTATGTGTATAACTTCTTTATATGAATGTAGAAAACATATCGGACAACATTTTCAGAATATATCGTCGGGGGATAAAGAATCTAACAAGAAAACATATATCAAATACAAATACATCCTACTATTTGCTAAATATCTTCATAGATTTTTAGTTGCAGATTTTTGTATTCCTGTGTTTTATGCCTTGAAAATGGTCATTTTTGTCCCCCGAAGTGCCCGAGGGAC
Source organism: uncultured Bacteroidales bacterium (assembly GCA_937906975.1). Classification (GTDB taxonomy): domain Bacteria; phylum Bacteroidota; class Bacteroidia; order Bacteroidales; family P3; genus Onthomorpha. The sequence continues at coordinate 5,885 of CALCUN010000128.1, read as the reverse complement.
AAAAAGGGACAAAAAAATTATCTCCCTCGAGTGTCTGGGGCACAACTGGGGGACAAAATTGACTTTTTAGCAAAACGTAAAAATCGCCAAAATACAGACTTAATATATTGTATGTCAATGAGATATACACTTATTTAGTAGTTTTTTTTATTTGTTATTGCAGAAAGTGTAAATCATTGATAATCAATGTTATATGTTTTACTACTTCCCGATGCAGAATTTTGAGAATATGTTTGATAATAGTTCGTCTGTTGTTATTTCTCCTGTTATTTCTCCTAAGTAGTGTAGGGCTTCTCTTATGTCTGCGGCTATTATGTCGGTTGGCATTTGGTTGTTTAGGTTAGTTCTTGCTGTTTTTAGTGCGGTGCTTGTTTTTTTCATCGCTTCCCAGTGGCGTGCGTTTGTTGTTAAAATATCGTTGTTTATAATATCGTTTGCAGTGATTTGAGCTATTCTGTGAATTACTTCATCTATACCTTTTTTCTCTTTGGCAACAGCTTGCACTACACCCATTTTTTCCCAACCTTTAATGTCCTTTTCCTCTAAGTTTTCTTCGTTAAATTTATTTGCTACAATTATTATCTTTTTACCTTTTAAACTTATTTGTTTGTCTATTTCTATCAAATCTAATTGCGCATCAGAAGGCGACATTTCGTTTACATCGCAAACATATAGTATTATATTTGAAATTTCAATTGACTTAAAAGAACGTTTTATTCCTTCTTTTTCTATTGGATTTGAACTCTTTCTTACACCAGCTGTGTCAATAAAGCGATATTCTACTCCTTTTAGTGTTACTGCTTCTTCAATTGTGTCTCTTGTTGTGCCAGCAATGGTTGATACAATCGCTCTTTCGTCGTTTACTATGGCATTGAAAAGAGTGGATTTTCCTGCATTTGGTTTGCCTATAATGGCTACAGGTACTCCGTTTTTGAATGCGTTACCTGCTGAAAAGGAATTTACAAGTTTATCTATTGTTTCGTCTATCAACTCTATTGAAGTGATTAGTTTTTGTCTTTGTGCAAATTCTAAGTCTTCTTCTGAGAAGTCGAGTTCTATTTCTAAAAGAGTTAAGAAATTGAGTAAATCTTTTCTTAGTGTAGATAGTGTGTTTTGATAACCTCCTTTTAGTTGGTGGATTGCGAGTTTGTGTGCAATCATTGAGCGAGATTGAATCAAATCAGCTATGGCTTCTGTTTGTGAAAGGTTCATTTTTCCGTTAAGAAAGGCTCTTTGAGTAAATTCTCCATTTTTGGCCATTCTTGCACCTTTTCTAATTAAGAGTTTAATGATTTGTTGTTGTATGTAAGGAGAACCATGATGAGATATTTCAACAACATCTTCACCAGTGTAGGAGCGAGGAGCAAAGTATAATGTGCAAACAACTTGGTCTATGATATTTTTGTTCCCATCTACAAGATAACCGATTCTTACCTTTGGATTTCTAGCTCGTTTAAAGTCTTCTTTTTTGTTATCTAAGAGACGAAATACTTCTCTTGTTATTTCAAAAGCATTTTCTCCTGACATTCTTATTACTCCTATTGCTGAGGGAGAGGAAGGTGTTGCGGGTGCACATATTGTATCTTTCATATCTCTTTTATTATTTATTTGTTATCTGCTTTTTTAGTTTTTGTATGGCATCTCTATATTCTGCTGCTTTTTTAAAGTCAAGTTCTTCTACTGCCAAGTACATCTTTTCTTCTAATTCTTCTATTGTAATATTTTTGCTTCTAATTATAGTTTTTTCTTTTTCTATTTTTATTTCCTTTTGTGGTTTTATGTTAGAAATATTATCATTCAAACTTCTTTTTACTTGAGTAGGAGTGATGTTATGTAGAGTGTTATATTCTTGTTGTTTTTTTCTGTTTTTGGCATTTTCATCTATTGCCCTTTGCATACTCTTTGTTATTTTATCTGCATAAAGTATTGCTTTACTATGAGCATTTCTTGCGGCTCTTCCAATGGTTTGTATCAGAGCTTTATCATTTCTCAAAAAGCCTTCTTTATCAGCATCAAGTATTGCAACCAAACTCACCTCAGGCAAGTCAAGACCCTCTCTCAAAAGATTAACTCCTATCAGAACGTCAAAGACTCCCACTCTCAATTCTTGCATTATTTCCACTCTCTCTAAGGTTTCAACGTCAGAATGTATATATTTATTTCGTATTCCAAGATTTGTTAGATAACGACTCAGCTCTTCTGCCATTCGTTTTGTGAGAGTTGTAACAAGAACTCTTTCCTCTCTTCCAACAATTCTTTCTATCTCATCAAGCAAGTCATCTATTTGAGTTTGAGCAGGACGCACTTCTATTTCTGGGTCTAAGAGTCCTGTTGGTCTTATTATTTGCTCCACTACAATTCCATCGGCTTCTTTCAATTCAAACTCAGCAGGAGTTGCAGAAATATAAATCGTTTCCTTATGTAACTTCTCAAACTCTTCGAATTTCAAAGGTCTATTATCAAAGGCAGAAGGAAGACGAAATCCATATTGCACAAGAGATTCTTTTCTACTTCTATCCCCTCCATACATTGCGTGAATTTGAGGTACAGTTACGTGGCTTTCATCAATAACAAGAAGAAAATCCTCTGGAAAATAATCAATCAAACAGAAAGGTCGAGAACCAGGCTTGCGTCCATCGAAATATCGAGAATAATTCTCTATTCCGCTACAATAACCTAACTCTTGCAACATTTCTAAATCGTTATTTACCCTTTCTTCCAATCGTTTTGCTTCAAGTAACAAACCATCTTGACGAAACTCCTCACATCTGTCAAACATATCCAATTGAATTTGTTTCAAAACCTTAGGAAGAGTATCCTTATTTGTTAAGAAGTTACCTGCAGGATAGATAATAATATCGCTTCTTTTTTCAATCCTTTGTCCACTCGTAGGCTCAATAACCTCAATAGCCTCCACCTCCTCATCAAAGAAAATCAAACGATAAGCATAATCCAAATAAGGAGGGAAAATATCTACCACATCACCCTTAACCCTAAATTTTCCTCTTGAAAACTCAATCTCATTTCTCGAATACAAACTATCAACCAAATCCAAAAGGAATTTATTTCTTTCAAGCCTTTGTCCCAAAGAAATATATATAGTACCATTAGCAAAATCATCAGGATTTCCAATACCATAAATACAACTAACACTACTAACTACAATAACATCCTTTCTTCCCGATAAAAGAGAAGAAGTAGCCGAAAGCCTTAATTTCTCCAATTCGTCATTTATAGACAAATCCTTTTCTATATAAGTATTAGTTTGAGCAATGTAAGCCTCTGGTTGATAATAATCATAATAAGAAACGAAATACTCCACTGCATTATTAGGAAAGAAATTCTTAAACTCACTATACAACTGAGCAGCGAGAGTTTTATTATGACTAAGAACAAGAGTTGGTTTATTTAGTTGTTGAATAACATTTGCAATAGTAAAGGTCTTTCCCGAACCTGTAACACCCTGCAAAACCTGAGCAGGAGTATTGCTTCTAACACCTTGCACAAGTTGCTCAATAGCCGAGGGCTGATCTCCCATTGGAAGAAAATCTGCTACAAGTTCAAAATTCATAATCAAAATCTTTTTCCACCAAAGATAAAATCTCTTCTATTTCTTGATAATCATTCGTCGTTACTAAACGTATTCTATAAGGTTTAAAATTATCTAAACCACGAAAATAACCACTATAAAACTTTCTCATTTCAAGTATAGCATATCTATCACCTCTCCATTGTTTCAAACCCTCCAAATGCTCTTTACAAACACTAACCCTTTCTTTTATAGAGAATTTACTATCGGTTTTTCCATTTAAAATATCTTTACATTGTTTGAAAATAAAGGGATTGCCCATAGCAGCACGTCCAATCAAAATACCATCAACCCCATATCTATTCTTATACTCCAACATCTTTTCAGCCGAAGTAATATCACCATTACCAAAAACAGGAATCCTCATTCTAGGATTGTTTTTCACCTCACCAATCAAAGTCCAATCTGCCTCACCCTTATACATCTGACTACGAGTACGACCATGAATACTAATAAGCTCCACACCTACATCTTGCATACGCTCTGCAATCTCCACAATAGGCTTGTTGTCATCACTATAACCCAAACGAGTCTTCACACTCACAGGCTTTTTAATACTTTCCACGACCCTTTTTGTCAGATATTCCATCTTGTCAATATCATTCAAAATGCCACTACCACAGCCCTTTCCTGCAACCTTTCTAACAGGACAGCCCCAATTTATATCCACCCAATCACAACCACTTTCCTCAGCCAAAAGAGCAGCATTACATAAACTCTCCTCATTATTTCCAAAAATCTGCACCACCAAAGGACGTTCCTCTTCCTTAAAATCCATCTTCTTATGACTCCTCTCAATCTCCCTAACCAAAGCATCAGAAGAAATAAACTCAGTAAACAATACATCAACACCATATCGTTTACAAAGTTGTCTAAAACAAGGAGTAGTAACACCCTCCATGGGAGAGAGACCAAGACTGAAATCTGGTAAAATATCCTTTATTCTCATAATTTTGCAAATTTACAAAAAAATGAATGATTGTCCGAAACTTTGAACATATAAAATAACTATTAATAAAAAACTCTAAGAAAACGTAAAATAAATCAAAGAGAAAAAACAAAAAAGCAAAGAAAAAAAATGAAAAAGTAAAGAGAAAAAATAAAAAATAAATACTTGTCAAAATGTCATATAAAACTTGTCAATTTATTATATAATATATAATGTATAAAGAAAGACAACAAAGATCCTAAATTAAAATGGGCACTCCTCTAAATTTAAAGAGGAGTGTCAATTTTAATTTAGTTTTAACAATATTTATACTACATTATCGGAATTTGAATAATTGAAAGCCATTTTTCAGGATCTTCTTGATTCCAAATACCATCTACGTAGCTAGTTCTTGGATTATCAGCTACTATGTATCCTTTTTCTTCCATATAAGCAAAAGCTTCTGTGAAAGATTCATGGAAACGTTCATACGGACCATAATGTTTCATACATAAAGCCTTTGGAACAGCAGGCAATTTCTTAAATTGTATAATACTACTATTTTCACCCATTTCTTCTACTTGCTCACAATATTCAATATCTATATCAGTTGGAGTATATTCCTTTTGATGTTCAATAGTGAAACAATAGCCTGGAGGAGGACATTTGCAACCCAAACGATGCATTTCAGGACCTATGACATTACAACATAAAGCTCCAAGAGCAGAATAATCCGAAATAATTTCTCTGTGTGAGGCAACAATTACCTCAGGTAATGATTCAATGCTAAATTTTTCCATTGTTTTAATTTTTTTGTGAGAGTCTAACCATTCAATGAGTTGATTGCGTCTTGCTATCAGTTGTTGAAGTTGTTTTTCTGTATCTTCAATCTTTTCTGAGAGCAGCTCTAAACTTGGAGTATGAGACTCATCGTCATATAACCCCTTTATCTCATCAAGAGTAAAGCCAAGCTGTTGCAATTTACGGATTGAATTTAGTTTTTGCATTTGAACAATACTATAATAACGATACCCAGTCCATTCATCTACCTCGTCAGGTATAAGTAATTGCTTTTGCTCGTAATGACGCAAGGTTTTTACAGTTACTTGCATCAAACGGGAAAACTCTCCGATTTTTAACTTTGTTTTATAACTCATATTCGTACGATTATTTGCTAGCGAGTGCAAAGATAGTACATAACCCAAGGTACGAGTCAAGAAAAAATTGAAAAAAACAAAAAAACGCCTACAAAAAGAAAAAAACTAGTAAAAAAAGTAGAAAAATAATCTCACGTAAAATCAGGGAGTTAGCGGAACTAATCGAAAAAAAAGTTAAAAAAAGTTTGGTAGTAAAGAAAAAGGTAGTACT
>CALCUN010000127.1 GCA_937906975.1 uncultured Bacteroidales bacterium | reverse complement strand
TAAATATTTAGTAATTTGTTGTAAGAACCAACTTTGTAATTCAAACTCATCTTTAAGTCCGTGTTTCTTTATTTGAGCTTGGCACTTAGGGCATTCTTTCCATTGTCCCTTAGGGCATTCATCACCACCAATGTGCACATACTTAAATGGGAATATCTCAACAATCTCGTCCAAAACGTTTTTCATAAACTCTATTGTTGCATCTTGAGTACAAAGCACATCTTCTATAACTCCCCATGTGCAAGAAACCTCATAAGTAGTATCCTTGCAACCCAATTCAGGATATGCAGCCAAAACAGATTGAGAGTGTCCCGGCATTTCAATTTCAGGAATGATTTCTATGTTTCTTGCCTTAGCATAAGCCACAATTTCCCTTGCTTGGTCTTGAGTGTAGTAACCTTGATGAACAAATCCGTCATAGTTAGGATTTCTAGCGTCATTGTCATTGTAGTGTCCTATAATTGTAGATTTTCTCTTAGATGCGATTGATTGCAAAGATGGATATTTCTTAATTTCTATTCTCCAACCTTGGTCATCTGTCAAGTGCCAATGCAATACGTTAAGTTTATGGAAAGCCATATAATCAATATAACGTTTCACATCTTCAACACTCATAAAATGTCTTGCAACATCAAGATGTTTTCCACGATATGCAAAACGAGGATAATCCACTATCTCACAAGCAGGCACCTCAAAAGAAGTAGCAGCAACAGATTCGCTCTTTAAAAGAAAAGCTGGGTCAATAAGTTGTATTAAAGTTTGAATAGCATAGAAAAAACCTGCGTTTTCATTAGCCTCAATCACTATATTATTTTCTCTAACCTCTAATTTATATCCCTCTCTTCCTAAAACCTTATCAGCAACCTTTACGAAAACAATACTATTTGTAGATTCGGTGATTTTAGACAAATCAGATATTACTATTTTCTTACCAAAAGCCGCTTCCATTTTTTCTCTCAAGAACTCAACAGTTTGCACTGCATCAGTTGATGTATTAACAGCGATTTTTGTACTTGGTTTCAATACGAAAGATTTTTCTTTCAACTCTTTAACCGAAACAGGTTCTGGAATGATATTTATTTTGCATTGAGCAAAACTCAGCATTGTTGCCAATAAACAACAAATAAAAATACTCGTTCTTTTCATTGATTTCACTATTATAATTATAAATTAAACGGCAAAGATAACACTAATTTATTAATAATTAGAAGACAAATAGGCAAAAGATACTTTCAAATTCTTAATTCCCCTTAAAGTTTTCACAAAATAATTGCTGGTTGCAGAGGTTGTAATCACGTCATCAATAATCAGAATGTGTTTGTTTTCTAAATTGGGTTTGCGTTTTAATGCAAAAACATCTCTAACGTTTTCCCAACGATTCTCTGCTGTGATTTGAGGGGAATTATTAACCTTTCTTTTAACCAAATTTGTAACGATAGGAATACCAAGTCTTTTTGACAAAACCCTCGCTAAGACTTCACTTTGATTAAAACCTCTTTTATAAAGTTTCTTACGATGAAGAGGAATTGGAATAATCAAATCAATATCTTTAATCCAATCCTTCTCTTTTAAATGCTCTGCCCACAAGTCTGCAAGCAATCTACCCGAAGTGATATCATCGCCATATTTAAAGCGATGAATAGGAGTTTTGCAATGGGCATAATCCAAGAAAATATCTAAATTCTCAAAATAAACTTCCGTAATTTTAAGTCTATACTCCTGCTCGGCATTTGCCTTATAAGGAAAAGATTTATGACAACTAAGGCAAACGTTTTTTTCTCCCTTTACCAATACTTGCCCACAAAACAAGCAACGCCGAGGAAAAAATATATCAAAAAGAAGCATTATTTCAATTCATCAGGAGTTTTGATTTTTATCTCCTTAAAGTAAAACAACACATCTCTCACATCAGAAGAGTTTGCAACGTTTTGCATTTGTCCAAACGCTTTAGCTGTAATCGACTCTTCGTTTAAGGTATTTATGTGTAATTCTATGTTTTTCTTAATCAGCATCAAATCAAACTCACCTGCATTTTGTGCAGATTTATTCTTATAAAATTCTAATCTAATATTCTTTGGATTTTTGTTTTCATCTAAATCAAAATGCAAAAATAAATATTTGCCATATAAATCCACATCAAAATCTTTCAAATCCTCGGTGCAAACCACCACATCACACCATGTAGGATTTTCTCTATCGTTTACCACTGCATAGCAACTGCCTAAATTCTCTGCTTTCTCTTGCCAAACCTCTGAGGATTGAGTAAAATAAATGCTTTCTTGCTCAAAGAATGTTTCATACTCATCAGGATTCTTTTCATCGCAAGCGAAAAAAGAGATTGCAAAAAACGAAATTAATAATAAATAAAATTTTGATAATTTCATAACCAATACTTTTAAAATTAAAACTTTACAAAAATACAAAACTTATTTAAAAATCAAAAATTAAGTCTTTTAATTAGCAAATCCACATCTTCTTCTTTTGTTGCCCAACTTGTTGCAAATCTTACAATTAACCCTTCTGGAGTGTCCTCCCAGAAGCTATATGAAACTTTTCCTTTTATTCTGTCCAGCTGTTCAGGATTTAAGTACACAAACTGCTGATTTGTTGGTGATTCAAGGAAAAATCTATAGCCTTTTTTATGTAAAATCTCTTTTAGCCTTTCTTTTAGGTGGATTTATTTGTGCCATAGTACAGATAATTATTGATAAAACAAACCTTACTCCACCGCGTATTTTGGTAGGGCTTGTATTTATCGGTGCCCTGCTTGGCGCATTTGACGTATACAAATATATTCTTCCAGAAGGGAAAGATTATAACAAAGTAATATTCAACAATATATCGAATA
>CALCUN010000126.1 GCA_937906975.1 uncultured Bacteroidales bacterium | reverse complement strand
CAAAAATAATTAAATTTTGTAATTTCGCAAACGTTATGGATTTTTTATTCTTTCTAAGGAGTTATTTTCGTTATCGTTTAAGGGCAAAGGACGAATATTCTTTGCACTCGCCTTTTATGTTTGATTTTTTTGTAAAGGGCTTAAAGAAGCCTTGTAGGGCAAAGGATATTTGTTTTGATTCTAAGTTAGAGGCTATTGTCCCTCAAAGTAGGTCTAAAAGAAAATTTTTGTTTAAGGCTTTTCAATATTTTAATTCTCAAGCTATTGAAGTGGTTTATGTAAGGAATGAGGATTTTTCTTTGGATTGTGTGGAGAGATTCTCTTCTTATAGTTCTAATACGGCTATTGTGATTGAGGGTATTTACAAGAATAAGGCTAAAAACGATTTATGGAAATCTTTGTTGGTGAATGGGGATATGAAACTTTGTTGTGATTTCTTTTCGTTTGGAATTGTGTTTTTGACTGACAAGCCTTTGAAAAAGCAAAACTACATTCTTTGTAAGAAATAGTTATTTTTATTATTCTTCTTTTACTTTTTGTGTTCCGTATGGGTTTTTCACCATTACGCTGTCAAAGTCGTCTCTTGCTCTTAGGCCTTTTGCGTAATCTATTCCGCCTTCACTGTGGCGTCTAACGGGCAAATCGGTCCTTACTATTGCGGAATCTTTTCTCCAGTAAAGGTCTTGACAATAGAAGGTGTCTAAATCTTTATAGTTTATTATCACTACGCTGTCTTTTAGGTAGTAAAGATTGTCCGAAAGGCTTTCGGCGTAAAGTGAAGAAAGGTTTGCTTTTATTGTCTTGTCGGGATTGAGAAAGTTTACGTTTAATCCGCTTGGGAATATCATTTTTGAGCTGTCGGGGGTGTTGTATATCTCTATTTTTTTTGCTCTTAGCTCTGTGTCTACCTTTCCTTCTACACTGCGAAGTAGGTAGGCGTCATTGATTATCTGTGAGGGAATGTTTTCTTGTTTTACACTGGTGGATTGTGGTGCGTCTTTGCTACACGAAAAACAAAGGTATGAGAAAGCAAGGGCAAGATAAATTATTGCAAGGTTATGCTTTCTCATACCGTTTATGTGTGTTGTGTTATTAGTCTCTTGATCTGGCTGTTGTTCCTTTTCCTATCCAACATCCTACTGTGTAGGCATCTCCTGGATTGATAGAGTTAAAGAACATATCTGCTTTTAATGGCCATTGTGAACGTGCTGCGTTCATTACTCTTTGTGCGTCTTCTGCAAGAGTTGGGTCTATGTTTTTTACTTTTGCTGCTTCATCGTATGCTGCCCAAGCTGCTCCTCTGATTTTTCCTGCGTGTGAGGCGCAAGATACTGAGCTTTTCAAATACATGTTTGCAACCATCAACACAGCCTTTCCTTCTAATGATTTATCGTATTCTGCAACTTTGTATGCTGCTGTACGTGCTTGTCCGTATTGTCCTGCATTCATCAATGCTGTTGCTAATAGGTATGAAGCTTTTGCTTTTGATTCGTTGTCTTCAAATTTGTTGATTGCTTCTTCAAAGTATGGTACTGCTTCTTCGTATCTTTCTTTTTCAACTAACATTTGACCCATCATAAATGCTGATTTTGCGTTTGGTTCTAATTTATGAAGGTTTTCTGTTGCTTGGAAGAACAATTCTGATTTTGTACATTTTTTACGATCAAGGTTTGTTGTGATTTTTCTCAACAATTCTACATCGTTAGGATTTGCTGCAAATTTTGGTTCGTAGATAGGAATAATTTTATCGCAAGAAGCAAATGGCTCAATGATTTGTTCTGTTAATGCAAGGTAGGTTTGTGCATTTTTTATGCTTGTTTCTACTTTTTTTATCGCCTTAGCGTTGCCTGTTGCTTGTGCTTGCTCCAATTCTTTCTTTGAAGTCTTTAAGATTTCTTCTAAGGTTTCTGATGCGTAGTCGTAAGCGTCAAACAAAACGTCCATTTGATCAGAACTTGCTTTGATTGCAGCTAAGTGTTTTACGGTTGCCTCAACGTAAAGTGGGCAATATTGTGCGTCTAATTGCTTTCCGCCTTTTTCTGCTGCTTCTTTGAACCATTTGAATATTTGTTCTGTTTCGTTAGGACGATATTCTGATAATATTTTCGCCTTTTGTGCAATGTTGTTGTATTCTTCTCCAAATGCTTGGCTTCTTACATCTTGTAGATTCAAATACTCATCGATGTATTTGTTTCTCATCTCAACATTAGGAGCTGTCGCAATCATAGTTTTTAATATGTTGGCTCCTCTAATGTATGTGTTTACGTGGTATTGTGGACAGTGTGCTACTACTTTTGCCCAAGGTTCGTAGGCATCTTTGTAGTTCTTTTGTTTATAGAACTCTTGGTATAAAGAATTGTTCATTATACAAGCAGAACTGTCCTCTGGGGTTTTTCCAAACTTTTGTGCATTTGCTACTGTTACACAAAACATTGCTGCTATTACAGCTAATAATGTTACTTTCTTCATTCTTTATTTATTGTTTTATTGATATTTTCTTTTAAAAAACCATCTGTCTCTTGCCGAGAACGATACTCCAACTCTTAAATAGTCTTCTCTTATGAGACTGTTTTGAGTTGTGCCTCTTTTTCCGTATTCAAGGTATAGATTTACGTGTGTGCCTTGTTTCTTTATCGGAAGTCCAAAGCCTAAGGACACTCCCATTTGTGATATATTGGTGTTACGCAATTCTATAAGACCTGTTTCGTAATTTACTCCTAAGCGATATGCTATTTTTTTGAAGTAATTGCCATATATGTCTGGTTTATATTCACATCCAATGTTAAAGGTGTAATTGTCTTTTAGTATGTCAGGATAGGTTATATCGTGAATTGAGAAGTTTGACCATTGTGCGTATCCAAAATCCATGCCAACTAAAAATTTATTTGGTCTTTCGTATGATAATCCTACGCCAAAGCTTTGTGGTAATTTAATGTTTCCTGTTGTGTTTTCGTATTGTACGGAATCTCTTAGTGTTTCTACTGCTGCACTGTATGTAAAGGTGTAATGACGGTATTGATTTTCTGTTGGTAAATTAGCAGGTAAAACATAGTTTAGCCCTAAGGTTAGTGCATCTCCGTTGTTTAGGGTTTGCAAATATTGCATTCCAAAGTTGAAGTTAAAGGCTGATATTGAATAGTTGTATTCGTTTCTTGAGGATAGTGTGTTTACTGAGTCAGGGAAGGTGAGTGTTGAACTTCTGTAATAGTTTCCAAATAGGTATTCTACATTTACTCCAAGAGAAATGTTGTTAAAAAATGATGGTTGATAGGCAAGTCCTAACATTACTTTGTTTATGCCTCCTTCTCCTCCGTAAAGGAATTTGTGTGAGCCAACTACTGTGTCGTTTGGAAAGCTTTCTGAGGCTAAAAAGTCAATTACTGATACGGGTAGTATGCCTCCTGCCATTTTTAGCGTTTTGCTTAGTGGAAAGGCAAAGAGTATGTGTGAGATTCCTCCTGTATTGCCTGAGGATTTTAAGGAATTTGCTCTTAGTATTCTATTGTTAGAATAGTATCCTATGTCAAAAACAAAGGTTTGTGTGTCTATTGCTGTGTAAGAGGCAGGATTTCTGTGGTTTACAAAGTTGTTATCTCTTAGGGCATTGTAAATTCCTCCCATAGACGCATTTATTGTATTTGTAAAGCCAACATTGTCTCCTATTCCATATTTTGAATAGGGTGAACTTATTGTATTTTGTGCTTTTGTGTTGAATGCAAAAGCAATGAACAATAAAATAAATACTATTTTTTTATACATCTCTTTTTTTAATATTGTAATCTAATATCATATTTAAGCCGTGTAAAACAAGGTTGTGTTCTACTACTACTTCTTCTTTCAAATTCTCTGATATAAAGCTTGCATCTCCTCCTGTTAGTATGATTTTAAATCCGCTTTCTTCTTCTTTTGAATATGAGTCTATCATTCCTTTGATTTCTGCTATAGTACCGTTTATTATTCCTGACTTTATGCAGTCAATAGTATTGGTAGAACATAAAGGAACTTTGTCATTTCCAATGTTTACTAACGGAAGATTTGCAGTAAAAGTATTTAAGGCTTTTGATTTCATTTGAAATCCTAATGAAATGCTCCCTCCTTTGTAGATTGCTTGGCTATTGATGAAGTCTATGCAAATGCAAGAGCCTGCATCTATTACTAATACTGATTTTTCTGGGAACATATTGTAACCGCCTACGATTGCGGCTATTCTATCTTTACCTAATGTGTGTTTTGGTGAATAGTTTATTTTTATAGGTAAAAGCAAGTCTTCGCTCATTGTAAGCAAGGTAGTTTTTTCTGCTAAATATTGCATAATTTCTACCTTTTCTTCTCCTGAAACTGTGGAGAAGATGGTGTGTTTTATGTCATATTTTGATAGTAATTCGCGGATAAATTCTATTTCTAAGTAATCAACAGCCGTTACAGAAAGCAATTCTTCTTTCTTGTAAACAGCTACTTTCGTTCTTGTATTACCTTTGTCTATAATTAACCTCATCGAATTACTATTCTCGCACTTCATTGTCTTCTTGTGTGAATGGGAAAGGGTATGTTGAATAAAGATTTGATAATTCCATTATCTTATCGTAAAATTCTCTTTCCATCCAACATTCTTCTATGTTTAGAGGATTGTTATTTGAGTCAAAAATTTCGTAAGTCTTTCTAATCAATGTGCCTTCTGCGTTCCAATAATATTCGGAACGTTCAAGGGCTACTTCTGCACAAGCAGAGTTGTATGTATTGTAATGACGGATAAAAAGAATCAACTTCCCGTCTGCATCATATAGTCTTTCGTAAATGAAATCCCAAGCTTTATTTTGATTATATATGTATTCTTTGCAATAGAGAAAGTTATTCTCGCCTTCACTCTTTACTACAACAAATCTTTTTTCAATATCTTCAAGGCTACTTAGCTGATCTTGATACTCAACCAACTCATTGCTTGATTTATATATTGCATAGTTATATGTTAAACTGTCATTATCTGCAAGATATATGGCATAGTTTAACAAATCCTCTATATGCAAAACCAATTCTCTTGCATTGTCAGATTCATCTTGAAATATTTGTTCTTCGTCCGAGGGTTCGTAATCTTCCGATTCGTCTTCATAAAAGGTTTCTGTGTTGTAGTCTAAATAATTGACCGTATCCACATCTTGTGCTTTTATATTCCCTTGGACGAAGCACAATATTGTAAAAAAATATATGAACTTACAAAACTTCATACAAAGTTTATTTAATAAATATCTTCACTAAACATTGGATCCCATGGTGGTAAAACGATAGGTTTTTGATCTAAATATTTCAAAATATCAGCTGATACATATTTTTTATCAACTACTACTCTGAACATATATTCTTCAAACCATTCGTCTGTCATTATTAAATGTCCTTGCCAACCGTGAGATGCTCCCCAACTGTTTTCTACAAGCCATTTCTTTGGATTACCATTTTCATCTAAATCAACAGCACACAAAGTCATTGCATGAGAAGATCCACTTGCAAATGTTTGGATTCTTTCTTTTTTATTCATTCCAAAGTTGCTCGTTTTTTACTAAATCTTCATATAGAAATTTACTAGGTTCAAAATTTTTTAACATTAAATCACTAAGTAATCCTGGTGTTTCTAATAAAGTAGGAAAAAATTCTCTACATAAATGCATCATATTTTCTCTATACTCTAACATATTGGTAGGTATATACTGAAAATAATATTGCTGTCGCAAGACCGCAACATTTCAATACACCTACATGATTGTACCACACTTAAGGAGAAAAAGGAGAACAAAATGCAAAAAAACACCATTTTCGAGAATTTTCCACATTTTCTTATTGGCGGTGATTATAATCCGGAACAGTGGCTTGAATATCCGGAAATTCAGAAGTTTGCAATGTCGCAAAAAAACGTTATAACGGTAAGACCGCAAATGCGATTTGATGAAGTTATCAAAAAATATGGTTATCCTGTTGTGTCAAAAGAGGTTGCACAACCTGTGAGTGAAGCGAAAAGAAATGCATCAAC
>CALCUN010000125.1 GCA_937906975.1 uncultured Bacteroidales bacterium | reverse complement strand
CGACAGTCATCACCGAGACATTCGAGTCCACAGATATTTGGCAAACCAACTTCCTGCGCTACAGCATTGGTGTGAAATATAATCTTGGTAAGTTGAAAGCTAAAGTGAAGAAGGCTGCGCGTACGATCCAAAATACCGACAACGTAGACGCTCCCAGCGGCGACGAACAGCAAAGCGAAAATGGCAGTATGCAATAAACATACCACCACTTTTACAAAGTTTAGTGAGTAGGAATTGTGTGAAATTTAACAAACACAAAGTCGTGCGCGTAATAGCGCAAGGCTAACGCGTCAGAATACCTATAAAATTGCGGGAAATAATGAGAAGTCCTACTTTTGCCACAGAGTTGGGTAAAAGATAGAAGGAATTATCATTATTTCCCGCTTTTATGTGCGTATCCTATATTACTTGTTGCAACGTTCGAAGAAGTTGATTGCCTCCAGTTCGGCACGCATTGCTTGCTCTTCCTCGTCTGTCATATTTTGGAAGGGTGTTCTGTTGGGGCCGAGGTCTAAGCCAATCAATTTCATGATACGCTTTCCGCCAACGATATTGCCGCGATAATGACAAATTACGTCGATCACGTCTTGCGAGAAGTTTTGCAATTCGCGCGCAGTTTCCAGATCGCCTTTTTCCCAAGCCTCGAGGATGCCTGTCAGTACGCGTCCGTTGTAGTTGGTCGTACCGCCGATGCCACCTTGTACTCCGCCCATAGCAAGGCAAGGCAGGATGGTTTCGTCTTGTCCGTGGAGCATATCAAACTTGCCGTCCTTGTATCTGCGACATTTATTGTATTCGTAAAGACTCTCGAAGGTGTATTTAATACCTGCGAAGTTAGGGATACGACCATCCACCGCTTTCAGGAAATCGTACATGGAGAGGAACGCATTATTGAATGCCGGGATGTGATAGTAGTAGAAGGGTAGGTCAGGGGCTCCTGCTGCAATTTCTTCGCAATACTTCACCAATTCTTCCACACGTCCGATGCGTGGGAAAGGTGTTGCCATGGCACCGATGCCCCATGCGCCAATCTCTTGAGCATGTGCAGCCAGTCGGCGGCTACTTTTCACACAAGTGCTACCTACGTGTACGATTACCTTAAAACCAGCTGGTGCCGCCTTCATCCAGGCTTCTGCCACTTGCATTCTTTCCTGTTCATCAAGCATGTAGCCTTCGCCAGAAGAACCGTTGATGAATACACCCTTCAATCCATTTCGCACCAAAAGTGCAGCATATTCGGGGATGGGGTCGAGGTTAAGACTGCCGTCTGCATGGAATGGTGTGAACGGCGCGTTGATGAGTCCTTTTATTTTTTCCATAATAATGATTTAAATACTTTCGGTGCAAAAGTAATGTTTTATTCCGAAGTGACATGGTTTTTCTCTGCCTTTTTTTGATGTGCTGATAGGCTAAGAATGTATGATGATGTTGCTCCTGGGTGGAGTTTTAATCCCCCTTTGATAATGTCTCGATTTGCTGGAATTGTCGTTCGCGAAAAAAAGCCTTGGATAATTTAAAAAAGGTCTAAGGAAATTTGAAAAAGGTCTAATGCTTTTTTAACGAGGCCTTGGCTTCTTTCAACGTCTCGACGATTTGTTGATTTTGTGACTTATGAGGAGAAAAATAAAATCCCAGAAGTAGAAACTCCTGGGACTAATCTGTGATGAATTTGTGGTATATTATCCTAAATATTTCATCAAAATACTAATGTTTTCTGCTTCGCGCAGACGACGCAAGGCACGTTCCTTGATTTGACGTACACGCTCGCGAGTCAAGTTAAGGCTGTTGGCCACTTCTTCTGCCGTCATTTCATTACGTCCGATGCCGAAGAGCATTTTCAAGACTTGACGTTCACGTTCGTTGAGCGTAGAGAGCGCAGATTCAAGGTCAGAAGAAAGAGACTCCTTCTCCATTTGATTGTCTGTTCCTGGTGCAGAATCATCCGTCATGATGTCGATCAAGCAGTTTGAATCGTCATCTTGGAAGGGTGCATCCACAGACACTTTCTTACCATTTGTGCCAAGTGCTTCTTGTACTTTGCTGACGTCGGTTTCGAGGATATCCGCTAACTCTTGTACTGATGGACGGCGCTCAAATTCTTGTTCGAAATTGACAATCGCTTTGGTGAGTTTGCTTTGGAAACCTACTTGGTTCAGCGGCATGCGTACAATGCGGCTTTGCTCAGAGATAGCCTGAAGGATACTTTGGCGAATCCACCAAACAGCGTAGGAAATAAACTTAAAGCCTCGTGTTTCATCGAAACGTTGTGCTGCTTTTATTAAGCCAAGATTTCCTTCATTAATAAGGTCAGGTAAACTCATTCCTTGATTTTGATATTGTTTTGCAACAGATACAACAAATCTTAAATTGGCTTTTGTTAATTTTTCTAAGGCAATTTGGTCGCCAGCTTTGATTCTTTGAGCCAATTTAACCTCTTCCTCAGGAGAAATCATTTCTAAACGTCCTATTTCTTGAAGATACTTATCCAAAGATGTGATTTCTCTGTTGGTTAATTGCTTTGTGATTTTGAGTTGTCTCATTATATATCGTTTTTTTTTAATTTCTATGACCTATTACGCTTTTAAAGAAAAATAGTTACAAATAATATCCATTTTTCTCTATTTCTTCTCTTACATTTTCTGGTATAAGATAACGTATAGATTTGTTGTTTCGTATGTTATTTCTTATAAGAGAGGAAGAAATCTCTATCATAGGAGCATTAATCTTTATAACATTTTCCAACTCAAAAAGTTTAGATTCTTCACTCTTAGGACGTGGATAGACAAATATGCGATAATAATCTAAAATGGCTTGATAGTTTTTCCATTTGTGGAAATTTTTCAAATTATCCTCACCTATAATGATTGTAAACTCTTTGTCGGGGTATTTTTCTTGTAGATAGGTGAGTGTGTCAATGGTGTAAGAGGGTAGAGGTAAAGAAAACTCAATATCACAAGCTCTAAAACCATCGTTATTCTCAATGGCTTTTTGCACCAAGTAGTATCTTGCGCGATTATCTAAAAGATTGCTTCTTTCCTTAAAAGGATTTTGAGGACTGACAACAAACCAAATCAAATCCAAATCGGAGTTTTCCAAAATTTGCTCTGCTAAAATCAAATGCCCGTTATGAATAGGATTAAAACTCCCAAAGTATAAGCCAATCTTTTTGTTGTATGTTTTTTTCTTCATAGAGTTTTGCTGAAAAATTCTTTGCAAATGTAGAAATATTTCTTTGATTTATTTTCTTAAAGCAAAGAAATATTATTATTGTTTTTTGTTGTATATTTGCAGATAATTAGTTGTAAAGATAATTGGTATGATAGAAAGGGGACAGTCGGGTAGATTGACTACTCAGCATAAAGAATCAAAAGGTGTTATTGGTATTTTTGGTAATAATGCAAAACTGCATGATGTTGCTATAAGTAAGATTTCGTATCAAGTTTTTAAACAATTAGAAAAAGACTTTCCTAAGTTAGAATTTCGTTATAGAAAAAGTGTTAAAAAGGAAGAAATAAACAAGGTTTTAAATAGTTTAGATAAAGAATTAGGTCAAACTCTTTTTGTTTCAAATGCAAGTATAGTTCCAGATGGAGGAATAATTGAAGTTAAAGATGATAATGAATATTGGAGAGTGGTGTTGGTTTCTGAGGCTAAGCATCAAGGTAAGGATATTGAAAATATTAAAGCAGGTATTCAAGTTGGAAAAAATAAGAATCAAGATTTGATGGCGGCAGGTAATGCTATTGAGCGTTCTCATAAGAATATTGCGGAATTTTCTAATCTAATGATAGCAGAGTCTCATTTCCCTTATGTGTTGTTTTTAGGAGGTTCTAATTTTTTAACCGAAACTATTTCTGTAAAGCGTCCTGATGGTAGGGTTGTTACTTTGGAATATAATTCTGGAATGCTGAATAGATTAGATAGATTAACTGCTGCAAATTATGGAATGCCGATAAATACTAATCTATGTGAAAATAAGTTTGTCTCACACGGGGATAAAATGATAATGCTTCAAGCAACCTCAATTTATACACAAGGGAATGGTCAGCAATGGAAAGCAAATGAAATATTTTTTATAATGTTAGATATTGCGAAAACATCTTTGCGTATTTTGGGAAGTGATTTGTTTGAACAATTAACAAGCAAAAAATAGTATATGTCAAGGAGTGCAACAAATACTTTATTACAAAAAGCAAAGAAACTTAAAAGTGATGAGTTTTATACATTGCTTCCTGATATAGAAAGTGAACTGCAATATTATAAAAAACACTTTCAAGATAAGATTGTTTATTGTAATTGTGATAATCCACAGATTAGTAATTTTTATAAATACTTTGCCTATAATTTTCACGAACTTGGCTTAAAAATGTTGATTGCTTCTTGTTATCAAGAGTGTCAAAATAATTTGTTTAATGAAGGGAATAATCAGAGGGGTTTTTATTATATTTATACAGGTTCGCAAAATGAAAATGTAATACCAAGAAAGGAAGATTTAATTTTCTTTAAAGGGAATGGTGATTTTAGAAATAAAGAGAATATAGCCTTATTGCAAAAAGCTGATGTAGTTGTTACTAATCCTCCTTTTTCTCTTTTTCGTGAATATGTTGCACAATTAATACAGTATGATAAGACATTCTTAATTATAGGTAATATTAATGCGATTACATATAAAGAAATATTTTATTTGATTAAAGAAAATAAAGCATGGTTAGGAATAAATCTCGGTAGAGGTATATCGGGATTTATTGTTCCTGAACATTATGAATTATATGGTACGGAAACAAGGGTAGATGATATAGGAAATAGAATTATATCTCCTAATAATTGTTTGTGGCTGACTAATATGGAAAACGATAAGCGTAATTCAGAAATGGTTTTGACTAAACGTTATGAGGGAAATGAGTCTTTTTATCAAAAATATGATAATTGTAATGGGATAAACGTTAATAAGACACAGGATATACCTATGGATTATCCAGGTTTTATGGGTGTTCCTATAACTTTTTTGCATAAATTTAATCCTAATCAATTTGAAATTGTAAAATTTAGAAAGGGTGATGATAATAAAGACCTTTCTATAAATGGTAAATGCCCATATTTTAGGATTCTTATAAAAAATAAGCAAGTTTCTTGTTTGTAATTTATGATAAAGCAAAGAAATATTATTATCTTTGCCTAATATTTTTTTATTAAACTTTTATTTTGAAATGAAAAGGTTATTCTTAATTATATTTTTACTGTCAAGTGTTTTTGTTTATTCTCAGAATGTTAGAATAAATTTAACGGGTAAGGGATTGGAAAACAAAAAAGTGAGATTATCTCTTGTGGAGGATAGAATTTCTCTTTTGAGAACTGAAAAGGCTTCGGAGTTTGTTGCCTCTGGTGATAGTGTTGTGAATTTTGCTCTTACACTTGATGGGGTGAGTGAGTTGGTTATTGGTATAGATGCTTATTCTTATTCGTTTTTGGCACAACCTGGAAATGTGTATGAAATGCGTTTGAAGGATTTTAATTTTAATCTTGCTGATTCTTTTAATGTTTTGATGTACAATGTGGAACTTCCTATAGAGATTCTTAGTCCTGAGGGGGATTTGACTTTAAAGATTATTGATTTTGATTATGAGCTTAATAATTATATATTGAATAATAAGAGAAAGCTTTATCCTATGAAGGATAGTCTTACGATTGCAGGATTGAATGCTTTGAAGGATAAGTTTTTGCAGGGTGAGGATAGGTCTTCTTATTTTTATAGTTATGTGGATTATGAGTTTGCTACCTTGGAGAGAAGCCTAAGTACAAAAAATTATAATAAGCTTAGAAATACTCTTTTTATTGATAAGCCAATCCTTTATTATAATGTTGGTTATATGGATTGTTTTAATAATGTTTTTGATCATTATTTTTCTAAGGGTAACAGATTTGTTTCTCAAAGCGAGATAGAGTTTTGGCTTTCTACTCATAATTATGAGGATTTTATTGATGCCTTGGGTAAGGACTCGGTTCTGAGAAATGAAAAGTTTAGAGAGTTGGTTTTTATTAAGGGTATGAAGGATGTTTATCTTGATGGGGCTTTTGAAAAGGCTGATGTGATAAAGATTTTGGAGATTTTGGCTAAGCAGACTAAGTTTGCAGAACATAGAACGATTGCTTTAAATACTATTGAGGCGTTGTTGTCAATTTCTTTTTCGGGAAAGGAATTTGGTGATTTTGTGTTGAAGAATGTTTCTGACGAGGTTGTTAAATTATCTCAATATTGTGATAAGCCTTTGGTGTTGAATTTTGTGAGGTTGAACGATGTGGAATCAAAAAGGGAAATGGAGGTTGTTTACGCTCTTTATGATAGTATAGCTCAGAATTGTAATATTGTAACGATTAGTTGTGATAAGAATTTAGATGCGCTTTACAATTTTGTGAAAAACACAAAGGTGGGTAGCAAATACAAATGGCAAATGCTACATTTTGATGGCAATTATGATTTGTTGGAATATTATAAGGTGAAAGCCTTTCCTATGTTTATTTTGATTTCAAAAGAGGGAAAAATCTTGGAAAATCCTATGCGAAATCCAAGTGAGGGTAGTTTGTTACGATTCTTTTGATTTGTCTTTGTTTAGTTCTTTGTAATGTGGGTGGTAGAGCATAAGTGTCTCTCTTAGGTGTAGTGTGTCTAAGTGTGTGTAGATTTCGGTGGAAACCACGCTTGAATGTCCCATCATTTCTTTTACTGCTATTAGGTTGGCTCCTCCTTTTATTAATGCGGAAGCAAAGCTGTGTCGCAGTATGTGGGGGTGAATGTTTTTCTTAATGCCTGCCTGATGAGCAAGGGCTTTTAGTGTTTGAAAGACGTATTGGCGTGTGAGTTGTCTGCCTCTTCTGTTGAGAAATACAATGTCTGTGTATTTTGCTTCTATTTTTGGGAGTTTGCTTCTGTGGTTGTTTATGTAGAGTTTTAGTAATTTTAATGCTTTTTCGCCAATGGGTACAAGGCGTTCTTTGTTGCCTTTTCCTATTACTTTTATGTATTCGTATTTGTAGTAAATGTCTCCTTTTTTTAGGTTTAGAAGTTCGCTTATTCTTAGTCCGCAAGCGTATAAAACTTCAATTATCACACTGTCTCTAAATCCATGATAGGTGCTTTTGTCTATTATGGAAAGTATGCTTTGGATTTCTTCGTGAGAAAGCACAACGGGAAGTTTTTTTTCTAAGCGTGAGGTTTCTATTAGTTCACATGGGTTTTTTGTGATTTGGTCGGTCATTATCAAAAAGCGAAAGAATGATTTTATTCCGCTGATTGTTCTTCGGTTGCTACTGTTTTTTAGTTTTAGTTGCCAGAGAAATTCCTCTATGTGTTGGAGTTCTGTTGTGTGGGGCGTGATTGCGGGATATTTTTCGTGCATGAATGCGAAGAATTTTTTGCAATCTCTTAGGTATGCTTCAAATGTGTTTTGTGATAAGGAGCATTCGAAAAGTATGTAGCTTTTAAAATCGTTTATGTACTCTTCCCACATTAGGTTTGCTTTGCTTTATTCAAATTTTACAGGTCCTATGTTGTTCATTAATCGCATGATTTTGTTTGCTCTGCGATTTAGATATTTTGTTGGGTGGGCTGGGTCGCGTTTTAGTGGACTTGGTAGGGCTGCTGCTATGAGGGCGGATTGTCTTTTGGAGAGTTTGGCTGCTGGGCGATTGAAGTAGTGTTGTGAGGCGGCTTCTATTCCGTAGATTCCATCGCCATATTCTATTACATTAAGATAAACCTCCATTATTCTTTCTTTTGACCAAAAGG
>CALCUN010000124.1 GCA_937906975.1 uncultured Bacteroidales bacterium | reverse complement strand
TCCGATCTTATTTCGCTAAAATGCGACAAAAACTACGTTAAATCAAAGGAAAAATAAGCAAAATTAAGGCTTTAAAAAGTTAAGCCTTTGATTTCGTGTCATTTGCTTAAAGGCTTATATTTTCAATATTTGCAATCGGAAATCTTTTGCTTGAAAATATCGCAAGCATTTGGGCTTAACTCGTGGCAAAATTGTTTTATTTTCAATTCAAAGCACTACTTTATAGTTTTTATTCGTATCTTTGCTGAAATCTTTTGCTTGTGAGAGAATTTTTTAACACAGACATAGAACTTTTACCTTCTATAAACAAGAAGAAAGCTGACATTTTGAAAAAGGAAATCAATGTTTTTACCTTTGGAGATTTGTTGGAATATTTCCCTTTTCGCTATTTGGACAAGAGTAAGTTTACAAAAATCAAAGAAATCGCAAGTGAAGAAAACTATATTCAAGTTGTAGGACGAGTTGTTAAGAAAGAGCTAATCAAAGGCAAAGGACAAAGGCTTGTAATCAAGCTTCAAGACTCAACGGGTGTAATAGATTTAGTTTTTTTTCAAGGTATAAAATGGATAAATGACAGCATTGCTCTTGGCGTTGATTATGTTGTTTTTGGAAAGCCTACCTTTTTCAATGGCATCTTTAACTTTGCTCACCCCGAATTTGAGACTTTAATTTCTTACAAACGCACTTCAATTGAAACTTTCTTTCCTTTATATCACACAAGCGAAAGAATGAAAAACGCATTTTTAACTTCCAAAGCCTTAGCCAAACTCACACAAGAGGTTCTCTCGCTTGCAGTAAACAGAATTGAAGAAACCTTACCTCAATACATAACAAAACATTACAATCTCTACACAAGGGAAAGGGCATTGAGAGAGATTCATTTTCCAAAGAATGAGGAAAATCTCGCAAAGGCAAGAGCAAGACTAAAATTTGAGGAGTTGTTTTTTATGCAACTTGAAAACCAAGTCAAAAAACACAACAACAAAGCAAGAAACAAAGGTTTTGTATTTGCAAACGTAGGAGAAAATTTCAATTCCTTTTACAAAAAATATCTACCCTTTACACTTACGGGAGCACAGCAAAGAGTTGTGAAAGAAATTCGCAACGATATGCGAACAGGCTATCAAATGAATCGCCTATTGCAAGGAGATGTAGGGAGCGGTAAAACACTTGTTGCTCTTTTGTGCATGTTGATTGCAATAGATAATGGTTTTCAAGCCTCAATCATAGCACCTACCGAAATTCTTGCTCAACAACACTACAACAGCATTAAGAATTTCTTAAAAGATATGCCTGTTAATGTGAATTTACTTACAGGAAGTAGCAAACAAAAGGATAGAAAAATTCTCTTAAACGCTCTTTCGGAAGGAGAAACACACATTTTGATTGGCACACACGCCATTTTGGAAGACAATGTTGTGTTTAAAAATCTTGGACTTGCCGTAATTGATGAGCAACATCGCTTTGGAGTGGAGCAAAGAGCAAAGATGTGGGCAAAAAACACTACTCCGCCTCACGTTCTTGTAATGACCGCAACACCAATTCCAAGAACCCTTGCAATGAGTGTTTATGGTGATTTGGAATGTTCGGTAATTGATGAATTGCCTAAGGGAAGAAAACCTATTCAAACAACGCATCTTTTCGACAGAGACATACTTACGCTTTTCAATTTCATGAGAAAGCAAATAGATTTAGGAAGACAAATCTATGTTGTATATCCTTTGATTAAGGAAAGCGAGAAAATGGATTTGAAAGACTTAATGGACGGATATGAAAGCATTGTTAGGGAATTTCCTTTGCCAAAATATCAAATCAGCATTGTGCATGGACAAATGAAGGCTGAGGATAAGGACTATGAAATGCAACGTTTCAAAGAGGGAATCACAAACATAATGGTTGCAACAACGGTTATTGAGGTTGGAGTCGATGTTCCTAATGCCACAGTTATGATAATAGAAAATGCAGAACGCTTTGGACTTGCACAACTTCATCAATTAAGAGGCAGAGTCGGCAGAGGACAAGAACAAAGCTACTGTATATTAAGAACAAAAGACGAACTATCGCAAGAAAGCTTGTTTAGGATTAACACAATGTGCGTTACAAACAACGGATTTGAAATTGCACAAGCCGATTTGCAACTAAGAGGACCCGGAAACATAGCAGGCACTCAACAAAGTGGCGTTATGGAATTAAAAATAGCAGACATCGTTTTAGATGAACCGCTTATGGTGCAAGTAAAAGACCTTTCCACTCAAATAATATCGCATGACCCATTATTGAAAGCCGAAGAAAACAAACCTTTAAGGCAATATCTTATGCTAAAACATAAGACGGCTGATTTTTCTCAAATATCTTAAAGCTTAGAATCAAGCACCTTTGAAATCTTTTTGTAAAAAAGGCTATTATATCCTTGATGTGAATAACAAACCCTTCCTTTTTTATCTATTATAAATATGGTTGGAAAATATCTTACAAGATACATTTCCTCTATTGTGTTTCTTTCTATTAGCGAAACAATATAAGAAAATTTGTGGTCTTTAACAAAAGATGATATTTCTTCATCTTCCTTGTCTATTGGATTCATTGCAACAATTTCAACGCCTTTTTCCTTATATTT
Organism: uncultured Bacteroidales bacterium; assembly: GCA_937906975.1. Taxonomy (GTDB): domain Bacteria; phylum Bacteroidota; class Bacteroidia; order Bacteroidales; family P3; genus Onthomorpha. The sequence continues at coordinate 5,153 of CALCUN010000124.1, read as the reverse complement.
AAGGTAGATATTTTGCAAGTCTTCAAGCATCGGCACACACGGAGAGCAACTATTGTAAAAGAAAGCCAAGACAACAACCTCTGCTTTATGTTTTGAGAGTTGAAACTCTTTGCCTTCAAAATTCTTAACCTTAAAATCCAAAGCCTCAGAGCCGTATGCAAACGTACTATGGCTTATCTCCTGCTCCTCCCACTGCTTTTCAAGAGCAGAAAGGCTTTTATATCTTAGATGTATTCCCGTATTTTTTTCGCTAAACTCAAATCTGCTATCGTGAAAAGCAGCATTTTCATCAATACGATTAAGCCTTATGTTATAAATCTTACTACTTACGTTTGCTTGCTCTTGATTTAAGTAAAATATTATGGTGTTTTGAGCAAGAGGAAGAAAGTCTTTTTTCCTTATATAATGCACTCTGACATACGAAACACTATCAAATTCCAACAAAGTTTCAACAAGGCGAAAACACTCAAAGCCATTGATTGTGGTATCTTGCTGTTTTTGAACTTGAACCTTGCTTTTTTCTATTGCCTTTAAGTCAAAAATCGGCCTATTAAAGACAAAATTCGGTATCATATTAGTATCTACTTGCGTCAAAAAGAGAGCGTAATCCTCTTTTTCATATTGCTCTGCTATATTCTGATAAAAATCCACAAAAGTAAAGCGTTGATTATCGCAATAGACTTGCTGAATCAACTCATTTGCAGAATAAATTTGAGCATTCACCTTTGCAAAAAATTTATTCCTTGGACTGTTTTTCTTAAAACTTACCTTATGAAAAAAAACCTTTGACTCCCCTCCATTATTCACCTCAATCTCCGCTTCATAATAAGCAGAATGAAGCCTCTTTGCGTATTGATTAACCCCAATACATATTTCCTCCACACTTTGTGCAGAAAGCAAAAAACAAGCCAAAGAGAATACAATAAAAAAACAATGCTTTTTCATATAGATACTTATGAAAACATAACGCAAGAAAAACAATAAAATTTTGTTAGTTTGATTTTTATTTATAATTTTGCGGCCGCAAAGGGTTCTCTACGCAGAGATTAAAAGGGAATTGGGTGAAAATCCCAAACAGTCCCGCTGCTGTGAGTTCATAACAAAGATACCGAAATATCTTTTGCCACTGTCAGAAAGAAAATGATGGGAAGGCTATCGGTATTGAACGAGTCAGAAGACCTGCCTTTTGTTTTAAAGTTTTGAGCTTTCGAGGAAAGAGCTTTAGACATTAGATGCAGGATTTATTTCAGCGAGTTTGTCTTTACTTTTTTTGAAGCTCTATGTTTTGAATTTTGAAATAATTTTTAAACTTAAAACAATAGAGAAATGAAAAGAATTATCGTATGTTTAGCTACGCTATTTGTAGCAGTATCTGCCCACGCCCAATTTGACGGAGCCGTAGGCACAGAAGGCTGTCAAGCAATCAGCCTTCACGATTCAAGAATCCAATCATGGGCATTTGGAGTTGAAGTCCAAAGAGGCTATCAACAAAACTCCACTACAAACTTTGCTTCTTACGGACAGCCATATATGGCACAGGGTCTTCCAGATAGCACAACAACAACGGCAGTTGCCTTGGGAGAAGGCGGAGTTGCATTAGTAACATTTGAAGCCCCAATAACAGATGGCAAAAGCGTTGATTTCTGCGTGTTTGAAAATGGATTTACTTCAACATATCTTGAAATAGCTTTCGTAGAAGTAAGTAGCGATGGAGAGCATTTTTATCGTTTTCCTGCAACAAGTTACACAACTTCTTCTTCCCTTGCACCAGAGTTAATGAATAATTTAGCAGGTAAGTATGAAGTTGGTTGGGGAACGCCTTTTGATTTAGCAGAAATAGATGATGATGAGTTTCTTGACAGAAACAACGTTAGATTTGTGCGTTTGGTCGATGTGATTGGCGGAGTTGATACCGATTCACAAGGAAACATTATTTACGATGCACAATCTGGTGGTTGGGCAACAGGATTTGATTTCACAGGTCTTGGAGTTATCAATCAAGGAGAGGCATATCAAGTGGCAGATTTTGAAGGGCTTCTTACAAATGCCGATTCTCACGAAATAATTTCTGCTGATAATGGAACGATTGATAGTGAGGGAAATTACAGACTTTCATATCTTAGTGGAGGTTTAAGCTTTGAAGCATTAGGTCTTTATGACGGAATGTTTGCTTGCGGATTTGGACCTTCAAACCACACAACCGACAACCAACCTTACTATTCTGCTCAATCTTTAATGGGATTGGAAAATCCTGGAAGCACATATATGGTAGGATATTATAGCGATTATGAAGGGACTGCGGAACATAATGTAATAAAAAAGGAAGACAACACAGCATTTAGCCCAATTGGAGTTTATGTAAACAACTCTTCTTCTGCTTATTCTTATATGTCATCTGCCAATTTCCCACAAAACAATTACTTTTTAAACATTATCGCAACAGGATATGATGAAAACGGAGCTGTAACCAATGCTGTGTCTTATCCATTAGCAGATGCAAACGGAATTGTTGGAGAATGGAAGTATATGGACTTAACTTCTTTGGGCGAATGTCATAAGGTTATTTTCACACTTTCATCAAATGACGATTCAGGTTATGGAATAAATGTACCAGCTTACTTTTGTATAGATGCGTTTTCTTATTATAGCAGTGCTGAATCTTCATCTTTAAAAGAGGAGTTAGCAAACGAATTTTCTGTAAACGTGTTTCCAAATCCTGCAAGCAAAAGAACAAATATCAACATAAAAGGATTGAGCAACAAAGCACAGATAACACTAAGCGATATTCAAGGACGCACATTGTTAAACGATGAAATATTTGAAAGCAACTATGAATTAGACCTCTCAAATATGCTATCGGGAGTTTATTTTATTAAAATCACAAGCGAAAACATAGTAAAAACTCAAAAACTAATCGTAAAATAGACTTAAAATGAAAAAGATATTATTTATTATCAGCATAATATTATGCTCAAATATAGTTTTGGCTCAAAACACCTTCACAATAGGAGAGATAACCTACAAACCAACAACAGGAAACGAGGTAAAAGTTAGAAGTTGCAACCAATCAGCGACAAATGTTGTAATTCCGGAAACGGTAACTAACAACTCTATCACCTATAACGTAACTTGCGTAGGAGAAGACGCCTTTTATTGGTGCACAAACCTTGTTTCAGTAGAATTACCAAATACAATTACTTCCATAGAAAGCTATGCGTTTTATTATGCTACGGCTTTAACATCATTAGTCATACCAAACGCAGTTACATCTATGGGGTGGGAAGTTTTTTATAACTGCTCTTCTCTTGAATCCGTTACAATCGGAAGCGGAATTACAGAACTAAGCGACGGAACTTTCTATGATTGCAACGCCTTACAAAACATTACTTGCTTAGCTACACAACCTCCTACATTAGAGAATAGTTATGTTTTTCCAGATATTAGCACCGCTACATTAAGTGTTGCATGCGGAAGTTTAGATGCTTACTCCGACACTACAAATCTTTGGGGACAACTATTCGCAGGCAGAATTTCTGAAATCATTTACACTGTTAATGCCACTGCAAACGACACTGCATTTGGAGAAGTTACAGTTACAAGCGATTGCGAAAGTGCAATGCTAACAGCAACTGCCAATCCATGTTACGAATTTGTAAGTTGGAATGACGGAAACACCGAAAATCCAAGATACATCAACCTAACAAGCGACACAAACCTAATAGCTATTTTTGCAGAAATAGTAGATAACTCATCTTTGCTTGATATGGAAAACACAACTCTTAGCTTCTACCCTAACCCAACAAAAGATGAAATCAATTTCTCTACAAGAATTGATGCAGTAGAAGTGATAGAGCTTAGCGGAAAGGTAGTTATGAAAGCCGAAAACACAGAAAAAATAAATATCTCTGCATTACCAGCAGGCGCATACTACTTAAAACTACACTCAAACGGCAAAACCATTACACAAAAAGCAATTAAAGAATAATGTTTTTTCATTAACAAACACAAGGCGATTGAGTTTTTCAGTCGCCTTCTTTGATTCATTAAAATTTTTCTTTGTTTTTTTGATGGCTTATTTTGAGGCAGAAAAAAAGAAAATACTATATTATTTTATGTTTTCTTAAAATATATATATCTTTGCCAGACAACTTCAATTATTAAGCTTAAAATCAAGAGAAAATTTAAGAGTAAAAACCTATTTAATATAGTATAATATAACAATCAATTAAAAGAAATTTATGACATATTTAGAACCTTTAAAGAGTTTTTATAAAAGTTCTTTAAAAACAAAAATGAAAAGTATTGTTTCTATCATCACATGTTTATTGTTTTGTGCTTGCGAGCAATTACCTGATATAGGTTCATGTTCAGGAACAATTACAAATGCAGAAACTGGAGAAACTATCAGTGGAGCACGCGTTGAAATTTCATCATTTGGTTTACCAACAACTGCAACAGATCAAAATGGATTTTATTATTTTGAAGAAATAGATAAAGGGCAATATACAATAAATGTAAGTGCCAATGGATATAATTTCACTACCCGTACAGTTATCATAAATCCGGGAGTCAATAATTCTTATGACATAAGTCTTATGCCAGTAAGTGATAACAATGACAATGGTACGGGAAATAATAATAATGATGATTATTCAGAAGTTGAAGTTTCCTCAATGTTAGACAATTTACCAGTTAAATTAATCAGTTGCAAACGTTCGGGAAATGATATAATATTAAAATATACACTTACAAACACATATCCATACGCTAATATGGGTATTACAATACAAAACGTTAATGCCTTTACTCAAAAGACTCATATATTAGATAATTTAGGAAATCAATATCCAAATGAATTTGTAAAAATATCATTAGCAGACAACATATTGGGTTAGGGTAACAATATTGAAGGAACACTACTTCCAGACATTCCTACACAATGTATTATAACAGCACGAAATGTAGATTCCAATGCAACTCATATGCACTATTATATTTATACATCAACAGCCTTTCCAGGTAGTGTAAATTATTCTGATAATGTAATCTTGAAAAAAGTTAAAATTCACTAAATTTAACACCGACATATTAAAAATTTGGTCTAATGGTCAAATTTCATGATGAAATCTCTGTAATTTACTGATTATTATTAT
>CALCUN010000123.1 GCA_937906975.1 uncultured Bacteroidales bacterium | reverse complement strand
TTCGCCAAATCCTGCAAGTGATATTGTAACAGTGCAATCATCTTTTAAGGTAAGGGAAATAGAAATCCATAATGCCTTAGGACAAGTTGTGCTAAGAAAACAAGGCAGTCAAAACATTGAAACAATAGATGTATCAAATCTTCAAAGCGGTGCTTACATCGTAAGAATAAAAACACAAAGAGGCTTTGCAAACAAAAAGATTCTGATAGAATAAAACAAAGAAATAAAAAAATAAAGCAAAGAAATAATTTTTTAATTCTTTGCTTTATTTTTTTTATTTAAAGACTTATTTTTTTAGAAGTAAATATCTCTTTCTCCGTTTTCTATTTTGCAGAGATTGTCTTCTATTTTTCTTATAAGTTCTTTCTTCTCTACTTCGGCAAACATTGATTTTATCAACTCTATTCCTTTCATCTTGGTTTCTGTTGAGGCGAAATCTTCAAGGTATTCTCTGAAAGTGAACATTGCGTTTGGCAAGCAGTATTGTTTTATCAAGCCTGGTTTTGCTAAGTCCATGAAATCGCCGCCTACTCTGTGTTTTCTGTAACAGCCTGTGCAGAATGAAGGAATGTAACCGCCATCTATCAATGAGGAAATCACTTCTTCTAATGTTCTGTGGTCGCCTGTTGAGAATTGAGTGCCGGTATTTTCTTCTTCGTGTGCGTATGAGCCAGGGTTTGTTTTGCTTGCAGCTGAGATTTGACTAACTCCGTATTCTATTAGTTCGTTTCGCATTTTGTCGTTTTCTCTTGTAGAAAGTATTATGCCGGTATATGGTAAGGCAATACGGATTATGGCTACAAGTTTCTTGAAGTCGTCATCGCTAACAGGCATTGGGATGTTTTCAGCCGTAGGTGCACCGATTGCAGGCTCCATTCTTGGAACAGAAACTGTGTGTGGACCACAGCCATAGCATTCTTCAAGATGTTTTGCGTGCTCCATCATTGCCAAAACTTCAAATCTGTAATCTGTAAGTCCGAATAATGCACCTATTCCTACGTCATCAACTCCGCCTTCCATTGCTCTGTCCATTACAGTTAAGCGATACAAATAATCTGCCTTAGGTGTGCCAGCAGGATGGAAGTCTTTGTATTTTATTTCGTCGTAAGTTTCTTGGAAACAAACGTATGTTCCTATTTTTTCTGCCTTTAATCTTGCGAAATCTGCCACTTCCATTGGAGCAAGTTCAACGTTTATTCTTCTAATGTAGTCTTTGCCTCCTCTTTCTCTTACTCCGTAGGTTGTGCGTATGGCTTCTACCATGTAATCTGTGCCGTTTTTGTTGTTTTCTCCGCAAATCAAAAGTGCTCTCTTATGACCTTGTTTCAAAAGTGCTGATGTTTCTTCTGCAATCTCTTGCATTGTAAGAATTTTTCTTTTGATTAGTTTGTTATCTCTACGGAAAGAACAATAAGTGCAGTTGTTTACGCACATATTTCCTGTATAAATAGGAGCGAAAAGCACTAAACGTTTGCCATATATCGCTTCTTTTACAGTCTTTGCCGTTTCCATTATTTTGTGAATGGTGTCTGTGTCGGTTACTCTTAACAAACAAGCCACATCTTCAAGATTAAGTCCTTTTAACTTTAAGGCTTTGTTTAATATTTCATTAACCTCATTTGTTGTAGGTGTTTTTCCTTCTATCAAACCATAGAGTTTATCTCTGTCTATGAAGTTTGTGTTGCGTTTTTCTATATTCATAATTATTCTTTATTTGTATTCTGAATGTTTTTTGATAATATTGACTTTACTTCTACGTCTTTTAATCTTCCAATCTTGCCAGTTAAAGCATTAATGTTATCAGAAGTGGTTTCGATTATTAAGGTAATAATATTCAAACCCTTCTCTGGCAAAGGTAATCCTTGACGAGCTAAAATAAAGTCGCTGTATTGACTAATGATTTCGTTTACCTGCGCAGCTACTTCCCTGCGGTAGATGATTATACTTATTGTTCCAATTCTCTTTTCCATCAGTTCTTACTTTTGGATTAGTTGTTGTTTTCTTTTAATTAAGGTTTAGCACTTGCATTGAACTGTCTAAACGCCATATTCTTTGGAAATGCTCTTGCAAATATACAATATAAATGTAAAATACCAAGACTTTGTTATGTAAATTTGTATTTTTCTTAAAAATAATTATCTTTGCAAGGTGAAAAACTATTAAAATATTTATGTTATGAAATCTAAGAAAGTTTTAATCTTAATGCTCTTGTCGTTTTTTGCAATGAATGTATTTGCACAAGATAATAGCAAACAAAAAGAAGAAGAACCCGCTATTGTTTATTATGTAAAAGAAATCACACCAGAGAATGTGTTGAAATTATATAAGCTTTTAGGAGTTGATTTACAAGGAAAGACAGGTGTAAAGATACACTTTGGAGAAGAAGGTAATAAAAACTTTTTAAATCCTGAATTAACAAGACTTTTAATGCAAGAAACAAAAGCTACATGGGTAGAAACCAATGTGCTTTATGTTAGCAAAAGAAGATTTACCGATAAACATATCGCATTGGCTAAGCAACATGGATTTACTTTTGCACCAATAGATATTTTAGATAAAGACGGAGAAATAAATATCTCAACAGAAGGAATGGGATTAAAGCACTATAAAAACGTGAAGCTTGGAAAAGGCTTTATGGATTATGATAATTACATAATTTATTCACACTTTAAAGGTCATGGCTCTGCGGGATTTGGTGGTGCAATCAAGAATATAGCAATGGGATTTGCATCTCCTGGTGGAAAAATGGCACAACACGCATCGGATATTCCGCAAATAAATAAGCCAAGTGAGTGTGTGAGTTGTGCAAACTGTGTAAACAACTGTCCAGCCTCAGCAATAAGCCTTGAAGGTCAAGTTCACATAGACACAACTAAATGTATAGGTTGTGCAAAGTGTATTGCAGAATGTCCATTAAAGCTTTTTTCTCCTAAAAAAGTGGAATTGACAGGCGATGTCTTCTTAGAAAGATTGGTAGAGTATGCTTGCGTTGCTACAAGTCTTAAACCAATGGTATATATAAATGTATTAGCAAATATTTCTTCTGTGTGCGATTGCTCTTCTAAGGCTCCTGCACCTTTTACACAAGATATAGGAATTTTAGCTTCAAGAGATATTGTTGCAATTGACCAAGCAAGTTTAGATTTAGTTGCAAAGGGACATCAATGTGATGACCCATTCTTAAAAGAAAGCGGAAAGAGTGGAAAAGCTCAATTAGAATATGCTGAAAAACTAAAAATGGGTAAAAGAAAATACATTTTAGTTGAAGTTAAATAGAAGAAATATGAAACTATCTTCAAAAGTTACGTTTTTATTTTTAGCATTTTTTTGTTTGATACTTGGTTTTTGTTTTACCTCTTGCGTAGATGAAAATGATTATACCTCTTCGCCTGCGGTAGAACTAAAATTCAGTGCCGACACTCTTATGTTTGATACTGTTTTTACAACTATTGGTTCGGTAACTAAAACACTTATGGTTTATAATAATGAAAACCAAGCCGTGAAGATTGATAGAATAACATTAGGGTCGGGTAGTGCAAGTTTTTATAGGCTAAATGTTGATGGAGATACAAGCCTTGTTGCAAGGGATATTGAAATAGGAGCAAGGGATAGCCTTTATATTTTCGTGAGATTGGAATTGGATTATAACAATCAGTCAAATCCTTTACTTGTTGAGGACTCTATTGAGTTTTTCTTTAATAATAAAAGTCAAAAAGTGCTTTTGCAAGCCTACGGACAAGATGCCTATTATCACAAACCAAGTCATTATCTTTTGTCCTCTAATCAGAGTGGAGGATATGACACAATTTGGTTTTCAATGGCTCATGAAAATCCAGAGAGTTGCGGAGTTATCGTAAATGGTAACGATATTGAATGGAAAAGTGATAAACCTCACGTTGTTTTAGGCGTTTGTGCTGTGGATTCTGCTTATACTCTTAATTTGGGTGCGAATACGAGAATACATTTTCAAAACTCGGCTGAATTTTGGGTGTATAAAGACGCTACTTTAAAGGCAGAGGGCGATGTGAGTCAGCCAATAGTTTTTCAAGGTCTTAGATTAGATGAATATTATAAAGATATTCCGGGACAATGGGGCAGTCTTAGATTTTGGGCTGGCAGTAAGGATAATATATTAAATAATGTTGTTGTAAAGAATGCAACGATTGGAGTTTTGGTTGATACATGTGTTACGAGCAATCCTACAATAGAAATGATGAATACAAGGATTGAGAATTGTTCTTATATAGGCCTTTATTCAAGAGGGGCAGTTTTGGATATGAAAAACTCACTTATTCAAAATTGTGGTAGTTATAATTTAGCACTTACCCTTGGCGGAAGTTATCAATTTGTACATTGTACTTTCGCAAACTATTGGAATTATAAAACTCGTACAACTCCATTGCTGTATTTTAACGATTATTATTTAGATGTTAATTCTAATGTGCAATTTAGGCAGATAGAAAAGGCAGAGTTTTATAATTGTATTGTTTATGGCGCTCTTGCTGATTCGGAAATAGAGTTTGATATGATAGAGCAAAGTCTTTCTACTATAAGATTTGACTATTGTTTGGTTAAATACGAAGGAGAAAATCAAAATGCTAATCTTTTTACAAATTCTATTTTGAATCAAGAGCCTATGTTTGTAGAGCCATCGGAGGGAGACTTACATTTGCAAGAAAATTCTCCTTGTATAGGTAAAGGAAATGGTATTTGGGGTTATAATTTGCCTTACGATATAGAGGGAAACTATCGTTTGGATCCGCCAAGCATAGGAGCATACGAATATAAACCGCAAACAAATCAGAAATTTCTAAGGAAAAAAATAAAATAAAAAGATATTTTTTTGTATTTTTGCAAATCGCATTAGAGTGTTTTTGATAAATTTATAACATATTAATAACAAATTTCATTTTAAAAAGATGACAAAAAAGTACGTTTACACTTTTGGTGGTAAGACCGCAGAAGGTAAGGCAGATATGAAGAATCTGCTTGGGGGAAAAGGAGCAAATTTGGCAGAAATGTGTCATTTAGGATTGCCTGTTCCTGCTGGATTAACAATTACAACAGAATGCTGTACTGATTACTATGCAAACGGTTGTCAATTACCAGAAGGCTTAATGGAACAAGTTAAAGAAGGTCTTAAAAACGCCGAACAAGTAATGGGAATGACTTATGGTGATAAGGATAATTGCTTGTTAGTATCTTGTCGTTCAGGAGCAAGAAGCTCAATGCCAGGAATGATGGATACAGTTTTGAATATAGGATTATGTTCTGAAACAATACCAGGATTGATTAAGAAAACTGACAACCCTCGTTTTGTTTACGATTCATACAGACGTTTAATCATGATGTATGCTGACGTTGTAATGGAAAAAGCTGAAGGCTTAGAACCATGTAAAGGCGTTGGTATTCGTAGATTGCTTGATGATATGTTTGACGAATACAAACATTCAAAAGGATACAAGCAAGATACTGATCTTACAACTGAGGATTTGATGTATTTAGCAGAAGAATTCAAAAAAGTTGTAAAAGAAAACATCGGCGTAGAGTTCCCTGACGATGCTCAAAAGCAATTAGAAGGTGGAATTAGAGCCGTATTCAAATCTTGGAACGGTAAAAAAGCTGTTGCTTACAGAAGAATTGAGGGTATTCCTGATGATTGGGGAACTGCAGTAAACGTTCAAGCGATGGTATTCGGTAACATGGGTAACGATTCTGCAACAGGAGTAGCATTTACTCGTAACCCAGCAAACGGAGATAATCAATTCTATGGAGAATGGTTGATAAACGCACAAGGAGAAGACGTTGTTGCAGGTATCAGAACACCAAATCCATTGAACAGCGAAACAAAAACAGAACAAAACAAGCACTTACCTTCAATGCAAGAGGTAATGCCTGAAACATATAAAGAACTTTGCGATATCAGAGAAATATTAGAAAAGAATTTCCGTGATATGCTTGATATCGAGTTCACAATTCAAAACAACAAATTGTACATGCTTCAATGCCGTGTTGGAAAAAGAACAGGAGTTGCTGCAGTTACAATGGCAATGGAAATGCTTGGCGAAGGCTTAATCTCAGAAAAAGAAGCTATTTGTAGAGTATCTCCAGAACAATTAGATGAATTACTTCACCCAATCTTAGACGCAAAAGAAGAAGCTAAACACACAGTAATCGCACAAGGTTTACCAGCAGGTCCTGGTGGTGCAGTAGGAGTGATAGCTATGACAAGCGAAGAAGCAATGCGTCTTGAAAAAGCAGGAATCGCTAACATCTTAGTAAGAGAAGAAACAAACCCAGAAGATGTTGAAGGTATGCGTGCTGCAACAGGTATCTTAACAGAAAGAGGTGGTATGACATCTCACGCAGCCTTAGTTGCAAGAGGTTGGGGTAAATGTTGTATAGTAGGTTGCAGTGCTTTGAAAATAGATATGGAAGCAAAAACTGTTTCAATGGGTGGAAAAACTTACAAAGAAGGAGACACACTTAGCTTAAACGGAACAAAAGGAACAGTTTACGAAGGAGCAGTAGCAACAATCAATGCATCAGAAAACGAATTGTTCAAACAATTCATGCAATTGGTTGATAAATACAGAACAATGGGCGTTAGAACAAACGCAGACAACCCAAAAGATGCACAACAAGCAATAGATTTTGGAGCAGAAGGTATAGGATTGTTCAGAATTGAGCACATGTTCTATGGAGAAAACTCAGAAAAACCATTAGCAATATTAAGAAAAATGATTCTTTCTGGCTCAACAGAAGAAAGAAAACACTGGTTGAACGAATTATTACCTTACATCAAAAAAGCAGTAAAAGGAACAATGCAAGTGATGAACGGAAAACCAGTAACATTCCGTTTGATCGACCCACCTTTGCATGAATTTGTGCCACACACACAAGAAAATGTAGAAGCTTTAGCAAAAGAATTAGGAATTGCAACAGAAGAATTAAATAAGAGAATTGTAGCATTGGAAGAAGTAAACCCAATGATGGGATTAAGAGGAGTAAGATTAGGAATCACTTATCCTGAAATCACAGAAACACAATTCAGAGCATTATTTGAAGCAGAGTCAGAATTAAGAAAAGAAGGCTTTGATCCACACTTAGAAATCATGGTTCCATTGACAATATCTGTAACAGAACTTAAACACCAAAAAGCAATTTGCGACAGAGTTCACGCAGAAGTTGAAGCAGAAACAAGCTCTAAGATAGATTACTTGTACGGAACAATGATAGAAATCCCAAGAGCAACATTGGTAGCAGACAAAATAGCAGAAGTAGCAGACTTCTTCTCATTTGGAACAAACGACTTAACACAAATGACCTTCGGATTCTCTCGTGATGACGTAAATGGTATTTTGGAAACTTACCAAGCAGAAAAAATAATCCCTGCTGATCCATTCCAAACATTAGACCAAGAAGGAGTAGGACAATTAGTTACATTGGGAGTTCAAAGAGGACGCTCTACAAAACAAAACTTAAAAGTAGGAGTTTGTGGAGAACACGGAGGAGATCCAGAATCAGTTAAATTCTTCTTCAAAAACGGAATGAACTATGTATCATGCTCTCCTTATAGAGTACCGGTTGCAAGACTTGCAGCAGCACAAGCAGCAGTAAGCGAAAAATAATAAAAACCGAAATACATAAAACACAAAAGGCGATTGATATTATTTCAGTCGCCTTTTCTTTGTTTGTTTGAATTATCTTTATTTTTTATCATATTTTACAGATACAACTTCAAATTTTTGGCCTAATGGTCAAAATTCATGATATTTTTAGTCAAAATTGCTCTAATGGT
>CALCUN010000122.1 GCA_937906975.1 uncultured Bacteroidales bacterium | reverse complement strand
ATTCGTATGGCTCTTACAAATGCTCGTTTCATGTATGTAACAGCAACTAATATTTTAGATGCTTACAAAGAATTGAAAGAAAAATAAAATAAGGGGTCAAATGACCCCTTATTTTTTACATAATAATTAAGAAGAATGTCATATTGACTAATATTATTTTCTGATGTAAAATAAATATATAAAACAAAAACGGAGGTGAAAGATGGTTCAGATTACAATTGATGAAGAAAATTTAGAAAAAATATTTTCTAATTTGAAAACAGTAAAAGATTTGCGTGATATGTATTATAAAAATAAAGATGAAATTTCTTATGAGAAATATTTGTCAGAATTTGTAGGAATATATGGAACACTTGTATATCTAAATTTAGAAGGCAGATGGCAAAAATGGCAAATTGAACATTTGAATGATTAGTAAAGGAAAACAATCATGGATGAAATTGAAAAAGAAGAATTAAAAATTAAATTATTATTTCTTATTGATATAATAATATTGGTTGGAGTTTTGTGGTTAGGGTTTAAAGTGATTACATTAAATAATATGGCTACTGCTTGGTTATTAGAACATGGAGGTATTAAATGAAAACATTGCCAGCTTTCAAAAATTATGATATTTGTAGTTTTATGTTTGATTTGACTAATGATTGTGTTGAAAATTATGATATTGATGTTGCATATGATGTTGCCACATTATATAGAATTACTTTGAAAGGTGAAGAAAAAATCTTTTGGGGTGTCCGAAAATGCGGAACTGGAATGGGATATAAGGAAAGTGAAATTTTAGATTTCTACAAAAAGAATAATATGATTGTTCTTTTTGAATTTTCTAATCTTAGAATTGTAGATGGGTTATCGGCAAAGCAAATTGCAAAGAGATATGGTCATAAACTATTTGATACGCTTAACGAGGCTTTTTCTCATCTTTTTGGATATGTGCCTTTGAATGAAAAACAAGTGCAATTCTATATTGATATGTACTTTCCTTTTTTGAATAAAAAGCTTTTGTGTTTGATTGTTGATGAAAACGATGATATTGCTGCTTTTGGTGTTTCTATGCCTTCATTAACGGAGGCTCTTCGCAAGAGTAAGGGAAAACTTTTCCCATTTGGTTGGTATCATCTTTTGAAAGCAATTCGCAATTTTGAGAAAATAGACCTTTATTTTAACGGAGTTCATCCTAAATGGCAGAATAAGGGTATTCACTCTATATATTATGCTCAGATGAATAAGCAATATATAAATCTTGGCTCAAAAATTGCAATTGCAAATCCGCAGTTAGAAACTAATCTTGCAGCAAGAATTTGGGAAAAGTATGAAGACTCAAATATTGTTATGAGAAGAAGAGCTTATATTAAAGAAATAAAAGAGGATACTCGTGAGAAGGTTTTGGTAACAGGTGCAAGCGGATTTATAGGTAGTACTTTAATTGACCAATTGCTTGAAGAGGGAAAGTATAATGTGTATGCGGGAGTGAGAGGCTCGTCAAACAAAAAATATTTGCGTGATTCAAGAATAAATTTCTTAGAGATAGATTTCTCAAACAAAGAGAAGATAAAAAATCTCTTAGAGAAATATAACTTCAAATGCGTGTTTCATTGTGCCGGTCTAACAAAGGCTAAGACAAGTGAGGAGTTTGAAAGAGTAAATTATGGGTTTACTAAGAATTTAGTTGATGCTATAAATGTAGATACGACAAAACTTATTTTCCTTTCTTCGTTTGCTGCTCACGGACCAGCAAATGAGAAAACTTTTGCTAAGGCTAAGGTAACAGATGTTAATAATCCAAATACTGCTTACGGGGTTTCAAAACTCAAAGCCGAAGAATATATTAACGAAAACTTTAAAGGAAAATACGTTATTTTAAGACCAACGGGTGTTTATGGTCCACGTGAAACAGATTACTTTACATACTTCCAAACTATTGATAATCATTTGGAAGCTTACTTAGGATTTGTTCCACAACACTTGACTTTTGTTTATTCAAAGGACTTAGTTGATGTGTGTATTAAAGCCTTTGAAAGCGATGTTTCGGGAAAAACATATTTTGTTAGCGATGGAAATATGTATTTGGATAGTGAGTATGCACGAGTGTCGAAAGAGGTTTTAAGAAAGTGGACAATAAAAATCAAATTCCCGCTTTGTATAGTAAGATTTATTTCTTCGTTTTTAGATTCTTTTGGGAATCTCATAGGAAAGCAATTTACACTTAATAAAGATAAGTATTCTATTCTTTCTGCTCGTAATTGGGATTGTGATATTGAAGACTTGAAAAAAGATTTGAATTATACACCAAAATATGATTTAAGAAAAGGTGTAGAAGAAACTATAAAATGGTATAAAAACGAAAAATGGTTGTAATATGAAACTAAGATATTTTAATTTTTTATTGATAGGGTTGTTTTTCTTTTTGTTTTCTTGTGGCGAAAAACAGAGTGTGAAAACAGAAGAAAAGAAAATAGAAAAACAATCAAAGGTAATAGAGACCGATACTAAGTGTTTTATTGATAAGATTGCAAAAATAGAGGGCAATGCTTTGAATTATGTTGGCGATAAGCCTGCAATAGTTGATTTTTATGCTTCTTGGTGTGGTCCTTGCAAGATGTTATCGCCTATAATGGAGAAATTGTCAAAGAAATATGAAGATAAGGTTTATTTTTACAAAATAGACGTTGATAAATCCTCAGATTTGGCAAATTCATTGAATATTACAGCAATTCCTACTTTAATATTCTTTTCAGATTCTACTTCTTTGCCTATTATTAAGCAAGGATTTATGTCAGAAACCGAAATAGAACACTATATAAGTAGCTATTTATTAAAATAAAATTATTATTTTTGTACACTTAATAGAAATAAAATAATCTATGGCAAAGCAACAAGATATATCAGCTGAGAAATTAGAAAAATTAAAGGTGCTTCAAGCGGCAGTTTCTAAGATTGAAAAGAACTATGGTAAAGGTTCTATTATGAAATTAGGAGATAAGGCTGTTGAAGACATTGAAACAATTCCAACAGGTTCCATTTCCTTAGACTCAGCCTTAGGTGTGGGAGGATTTCCAAAAGGAAGAATAATCGAAATCTATGGACCAGAATCTTCAGGTAAAACAACATTAGCTATACACGCTATTGCAGAGAGCCAAAAACAAGGAGGACTTGCAGCTTTCATTGATGCAGAGCACGCTTTTGATAGCACGTATGCTAAAAAGTTGGGAGTTGATGTAGATAACCTTTATATTTCTCAACCAGACAACGGAGAACAAGCTTTGGAAATAGCAGAAAACTTAATCAGCTCAGGTGCGGTAGATGTTATTGTAATAGATTCTGTTGCTGCTCTTACGCCTAAGAGTGAGATTGATGGGGAAATGGGCGATAGTAAAATGGGATTGCATGCTCGTTTAATGAGTCAGGCTCTTAGAAAGATGACTGCTACAATTAGTAAAACGAAATGTTGTTGTATTTTTATAAATCAATTAAGAGATAAGATAGGAGTGATGTTTGGTTCACCAGAAACCACAACGGGAGGAAATGCTTTGAAGTTCTATTCTTCAATTAGAATTGATATAAGACGAGTACAAGCAATTAAAGAAGGGGATACCAACATTGGAAATAGAGTTAGAGTAAAGATTGTGAAGAATAAGGTTGCTCCTCCTTTCCGTCAAGTTGAGTTTGATTTGTTATTTGGACAAGGAATAAGCAAAATAGGTGAGATTGTTGATATTGGAGTTGAGGCAGAGGTATTAAAGAAAAGTGGTTCTTGGTTTAGTTATGGGGAAACAAAGCTTGGACAAGGTAGAGAGGCTGTTAAACAACTTTTATTGGATAATCCAGAACTTCAAGAAGAGATTGAAACAAAAATTCGTCAGTATCTAAAAGATAAAACAGAATAAAAAACTCTCAAATTCTTCTAAGATGAAAGTAACAATTTCACAAATCAATCCTAAAACATTAGATTTTGAATATAATTTTAGCCTAATTCAGGAAAAATTAAAAGAAACGGATGTAGATTCGTTGGTAATTTTTCCTGAATTATCGTTAAGTGGCTCTCCACTTTACGATTCTGTTTCTTATAATAACCTATATCAAAAAAGTATTCATTACGCTGATAAATTATCTGAACTAAAAAAAGACTTTATTTTTGGACTTCCAATCAATCAAGATGAAGAAAAATTCAATGCTCTTGCATTTGTAGAAAATGGAGAGTTGAAATCAATAGCGACAAAAAAGAATTTAGGTAGATTTGATAAAGGATTCTCTTTTGGCGAAGGCTTCAGCACGATAGAATACAAAAAACAAACAATAGCATTTGGCTTTTTAGAAGATTTAGATGAATATTTGAACAAGAAAGATAAATCAGACTTGATTCTTTGTTGTTCAAATATACTTTTTACTCCTGAAACACAAAAAGAACTCTTAACAGAGTTGCAACCAAAGATAAGAAAGGCTAAAACTCCTATTATATTAGTAAATAGATGTGGTGCGGAGGCAAGTTATATCTTTAATGGAAGTAGCTTTTTTATGTTATCAAATGGAGATTTGTCAAAAGAACTACCATTATTTGAAGAAGCTTTGTTGCAAATTGAAACACAAAAAACAGAAAAGTACACACAATCGCCTCTTCATAGAATAGAAAAAATGTATAATGCAGCAGTTCTTGGAATTAAAGACTATTTTCGCAAAAATAACATAAAGAAAGCTTTAATAGGACTCTCAGGAGGAATAGACTCAGCCTTAGTAGTAGTTCTCGCAGTAGAAGCACTAGGAAAAGAAAACGTGATAGGAGTTTTGCTACCAAGCGAATATTCTACTTCTCACAGCATAACAGATGCAAAAGCAAGTGCAGAAAATTTAGGAATAGAACATTATACTATTCCTATCAAAGAAATGTTTAATACAGCTCTTACAGCACTTTCTCCAATCTTTGAAGGAAAAGAACCAAATGTGGCAGAAGAAAACCTACAATCAAGGATTAGAGGAATGATTTTAATGGGAATAGCCAATAAAATAGGAGCAGCTCTTTTGAATACTACGAATAAGAGTGAACTTTCCGTAGGATATGGCACGCTTTACGGCGATACAAATGGAGCAATAGGAGCATTAGGAGATATTTTCAAGACAGATGTTTGGGAAATGTCGCGTTGGATAAATAGAAATAAAGAAATCATACCTTGGAATTCGATAACCAAAGCACCATCTGCCGAATTGCGTCCTGATCAAAAAGACACAGATTCATTACCTGATTATGATATTTTGGATAATATCCTTTATCTTCATTTAGAACAAAGACTAAGTAGAGAAGAAATCATAAATAAAGGTTTTGAACCTAATACAGTAGATAAAATATTAAGATTAGTAAAAATAAATGAATGGAAACGCCATCAGGTAGCTCCATTATTAAGAATGTCAAACAGTGCATTAAGTATAGAAATAACAATGCCAATATCATAACATAAAGAATATGAGCGATCAAATCAAACACGAATGTGGAATAGCAATGTTAAGATTGCTAAAACCGTTGGAATATTACCAAGAAAAATACGGAAATACTTGGGCATTAAACCGTATGTACCTCTTAATGGAAAAACAACACAACAGAGGACAAGACGGAGCAGGGCTTGCAAACATAAAATTTGATACAAAGCCAGGAGAACAATACATAAACATAACAAAATCAAATACTTCTACACCAATACAAGACGTCTTTGCAGAAGCTTTCAAAGACATGAAAGCCCTAAAACAAACAAACCCAGAAGAAGCTAAAGACATCAATTGGTTAAAGAACAACGCACGTTTCACAGGCGAGCTTTTCTTAGGCCATCTTCGCTATGGAACATTCGGAAAAGACGAAATAGACAACCTTCATCCGTTTTTAAGAGAAAATAACTGGAAAACAAGAAACCTAGTCCTTGCAGGCAACTTCAATCTTACTAACATAGACGAAATGTTAGACAAACTAATAAGCTTAGGCCAACACCCAGTAAAAGTAGCCGACACAGCAATAGTATTAGAAAAGATAGGAAAATTCTTAGACCGCGAAGTAGAACGCATATTCCGCAAATACAAAGACGAAAGAATACTAACAAACAAAGAAATCTCTGAAAAAATAGCAGAAGAACTAGACATAAAAACCATACTCACCTCTTCCGCAAAAAAATGGGACGGAGGATACGTCATGGCAGGTATGATGGGACACGGAGACGCCTTTGTATTAAGAGATGAAAACGGAATACGTCCATGCTTCTACTACATAGATGACGAAATAGCAGTAGTAGCCTCAGAACGCCCTGTAATAATGACTACATTCAACAAACCATTAACCGCAATCAAAGAATTACCAGCAGGACACGCCATAATCATCAAACGCAACGGCAATATCTCAATAGAAAACATCAAAGAAGCAAAATCAGCACCAAAACAATGCTCATTTGAACGCATATACTTCTCACGAGGCACCGATGCAGACATCTACAAAGAAAGAAAAATGCTCGGAAGACTTATTTTGCCAAAAGTACTCAAAGCAATTAACAACGACATTAAAAACACAGTAATCTCATACATACCAAACACAGCCTCAGTAGCCTTTCAAGGAATGGCAGAAGCCTTTGCAGAACACGCAGACAAACTAAGAATACAAGAAATCCTTGCAAACAAAGAAAACCTTACAGAAGAAAAACTACAAGAAATCTTCTCAATCAAGACACGCCGAGAATACATAGCCGTAAAAGACGTAAAACTACGTACATTCATCACAAGAGACAGCGAAAGAGACGATATGGTAGCCCATGTCTATGACGTAACCTACGGACAAGTGAAAGAATATGTAGATAACCTTGTAGTAATAGACGATAGCATAGTAAGAGGAACAACACTTAAACAATCAATCTTACGAATCCTTGACCGCTTAGGACCAAAGAAAATAATCGTTGCATCATCTGCACCACAAATTCGTTACCCAGACTGTTACGGAATCGATATGTCAAGACTTAACGAGTTTATAGCCTTCAATGCAACAATAGAACTATTGAAAGAAACCAACCAAGCACACATAATAGATGAGGTTTACCGCAAATGTAAAGCACAAGAAGGACTTCCAAAAGAAGAAATCGTAAACTACGTAAAAGAAATCTACGCACCATTTACCGATGACCAAATCACAGCAAAAATAACACAAATGCTGACACCAGCAAACTCAAATGCAGAAGTAGAAATCATCTTCAACACGATAGAATCTCTTCACCAAGCATGTCCAAACAACACAGGCGATTGGTATTTCACAGGCGATTACCCAACCGCAGGCGGAAACAAAGTAGTGAATAAAGCCTTTATCAACTACATCGAAGGAAACAACAAAAGAGCATACTAAAATAAAAGAGCGAAATCAAAACCGATTTCGCTCTTTCTTTTCTTCATTTCTTATTTTAAATCATTTAGCGAAAGTAATCTTTGATTTATGGTGTAATCTCCATATTTGCCTGTTGCACGAATAAAAGTTTTTACTTTTTCGTTTAGTAAATTTGCATTAAAATTGTCCTTATTTCGTTTGATTTCAAAGAAAACAACTTTATTATTTAGTTCATTTTCAGCTACAATATCAATTTCGTTTTCTCCTTTACGATCCCACCAACTGCCAATGCGAGTATATTCTTTGCTTTCAATAAGCATACGCTTAAAATAGCGTTCTAACATTAACCCTGAAAAAGTTTCGTAATCTCTATTTATGATTGCTTTAAGGCTATCATAGTTTTCTATTTCTAACATATAGTTATATTTATGTATAAAACGAAACCAAAAAGTGAAAAAGTTATCTTCTATTGTGTAACGAACGTTTTTTGTAGATGTTTTTTCAAAAATAGGTTGTTTTTTAGTGATTACTTCATATTCTTTCTCTAATTTTGTTAGGTATCCGCCTATTTCTTTTCCTATAACGTGTTCTATTTCTGAGCGAGAGGTCTTTCCACTTGCAATTGCAGAGAGTATAGAAAAGTATATGCCATAATCTTTTCCAAACTCTTCTATAAGAATTGCTTTTCCTTCGCCTAAAAATGTTGAATCTGACTTTACAATCTGATTTATCATCTCTGCTTTGCTTGTTGCACCAGCATTGATTAACAATTGCACATATTTAGCAACGCCTCCTGTGAAAGAATACAATGCCAACAAGTCTTCAGCAGTATAATTAGGGTTATACTCTGATAATATTTGCTTTAAAACAGAGGTTGTGAAGGGTTTAACAGACATAAATCGTGTTTGGCGATTATATAAAGGCTCTTTTTTATCTTTAAATATCTTTGTCATCATAGAAAATATTGAACCACAAACAATAAGATTGATGCGAGCTTTCGTATGATACATATCCCAAATACGTTGCATATCGCTATAAACAGATTTGTTTACTTTGAAAAATTCTTGAAACTCATCAATAAACAAAGTTATAGGACGTTCAACAGATAACTTCATTAAATATTCAAAAATTTCAGAAAAATGCTCAACCTTACCTATTATAGGAATGTTAAGTTTACTTTCTATTTCTGTCAAATAGTCATTGCATAAATCATTTTCAGTTTTCCGTGCTACAAAGAAGTATAAAATAGTTTCTTCTTTATAAGCCTCCCAAACAAGAGATGTTTTTCCTATACGACGTCTTCCTGTTACAACAGTAAATTGTGCATTGGTTTTAGATAAATGAAGAATCTCTTTAAGATTAGCGATTTCCTCTGTTCTATTTACAAACTTCATAATAATATCTTTTAGTTGCGAAACAGCCATTTCCGAAACAGCGGTTTCGCAACTGCAAAATTAGCAAATTTTCTTAATATCAAAAATTTTCGTATATTTGAAAATCAAATTTTTAATCACTAATTGTTATGGGGAAAGCGGATATTGATTTAGAGAAAAAGCCTTTTGGTTTCATAGTTTGTTACAATGAGGATTGTAGTCTTAAAGAGAATTGTTTAAGAGGCGAGGTTGCTGAATTGAATCAAGAAGAGGACGATGTTTTGAAGGTTGTTAATTCGGCTAAATTCAGCGGAGAGAATTGTAAATTCTACCTTGAAAACAAGAAAGTCTTAATGGCTTACGGAATGAAGAAATCTTTTGACAAGGTTTTGGCGAAAGATATTGCTGAAATAAGGAAAACTTTGAATACTTACTTTGGTCATGGATCCTATTATGTAAGAAGGAATGGCGAAAAAGCAATAAATCCTACCGAACAAGCCTATATTGCAAGTGTATTTGCGAAATATGGTTACGAAATCACGTTTGATAGACTTGTAGAAGAAACTTTGTGGGAATAATTCTTTGAAAAAAATTAGTCCAACGCGTTTGGACTACTCGTCCAGCGCCTTTGGACTAATAGTCCAACAGCGTTGGATTCTTTTTAAAACAAGTAAATTAAATGGAGAGCAAAGCCTCTCCATTTGTAGTTTGTGGTATTGTTGATTTTGTTAAGGCCGAAGGTGTAATTTGCTGCGATTTCAAAGTGTTTATTGAAGTCATAGCCTATTCCTAATTTAAATCCAGCATCTTTTTTGTTTATATAGTCAAAATTATTGTAAGATGTGGTTTGGTTATATTCAGGGGAGTTAGGGTTAATGTTTGTTTGTGTTAAATTTACTGCGAGTCCTCTTGCTATATATGGTGTTATGGAAAAAAACATTCCACGGTTGAGTCTCTCATCTCCGAATTTCAAAAGTAATCCTGCTTCTATTTCTATGGCATTGTATGTTGTGTTTTCATGAAATCCGTTTCTGATTTCGTATTCGTAGCCTCTTTGAGAATATTGTACAGAGGGCTGAAAGTAAATCATGTATAGCAAATGCTTTTCGGCAAGAAAGCCCAACTTGTAGCCAAGTTTGGACTTTCCACCGTTTATTATAGATGTTTTATCGTAACTGCCGCTAATTTTTATTCCGAATCGCCAAGGATTATCGTTTGTATTTGCTTGCGAAATCTTAATGGCAAATAGGCAGAGCAGTATGATAAGAACTTTATGCTTCACTTATTTCTTTTGTTCTAATTGATGTATTATTTTCAATAGGCTTTCTCCTGAGCCAATTCTATATCCTGTTGAAAGGAAATATACTTCTCCTTTTTCAGATACGAAACATAGGATAGGATAACTATTGCTAAAACTTATGCCACTGCTTTTTACTATTTGGTTTTGAAGATTTTTGTCTGTGTCAAAAGCAAATAGGCTTTGTTTTGGAAGGTTTTCGTAAAGTTCTTTTGGAGTTTGTTTTGGCATTTTAGCAAAACAGAAAGCGATTCCTCCTCCCCATAGTTCTAAGTCTTTTTTTACTAATGGTAAATCAGCCATTAGGTGTCTTACAGGTTCAGAATAAGGGTCTATTATTGCAAGTATCATTCCTTTTTTGCCTGAAAGGTCTTTTAAAGTTACGGTTTCTTTATCCCAAGTTTGTATTTGAGAATTCATATCTACCTTTCCGAGAACTTTTAATTCGCTTTTTATTTCTTCCATTTTTAGTTCTACAACCGTAATCTTGTTGTATTCTATTGTGAAGTAGTCTTCTCTTACATAAATGTTGCCATCTACATCACGATTTCCTGACATTAGTCTGTAATATCCAACAGCTAAGTCAAGCCCTTCTGGGAATCTTTGGAATTTAGGGTCATATTCAAAGTCGAGTGTTTGCCATCTTCCATCAAGTAGGCGTTGTATTGTGAAGTTTATGTAATATTCTGGTTTTATTCTATTGTTCTTAGAATTATCTACTATCAATCTTCCCATAGGTTCGTCTTGGTCTGTTTCAAAGATAGGATATTGCCAATCATCTTGTGAAGATATTTTGAATTGTGCTTTTCCTACTGCCCATTCATAACGAGCTGCAATTCCAAAGCTTCGTGCTATTGCAACAAAAAGTATTTCGCGTGATAGTTTATCGCATTCTTTTATCTTTAAAACGCCTTTTGGAGAGATTTGTACTCCGTAATAATTGTCTGTATTGTTGATTTTGATGTTTGAGTTAATCCAATCTGCTATTGTTTGAGGACAGAAAGTAAATTGTTGTGCGTAATCTTTGAAGTATTCTTGTAGGTATTCTCTGTAAGGTGTGATTTTTTCTAATTGAATGCGAGGATTCAACACCCATTCTACTAATGCTTCTTCTTTTGCAGGGTAGTTTTTGTATGCTTTTAAGTGAGAAAGTAATACTTCTGCATTTCCGTCTCTTAGGTCTTTGTCGTAAACAAGTGAAAGCATTTTTACTGCGTTTTCATCGCCACTTTCCAATACTTTTTCTATTTCATCGTAGTTTCCCCATGAACGATTGATGAAATCTTCTACTACTTCTTGTTTTACATTCCAAGTATTTAGGTGTTTTATCCAACGATTTGAATTGCGATTTGTGGCAAAGGTGTTGATATATGCTGTTCTTATTGAATCCTCAAAGGCTAATCGTATTGCGTTTGCTGCGATTTTTTCTGCTGGAAGGCTGTCTATTGATTTTGCAACAGGAGGATAAAGTATGAATGTGTTAGTGTGTGGAACGATTTTTTCGTTTTTCAAAACAAGGGTTAAACTTTCTTGTGTGCCTTCTGCTTTTGCTTGTGCTGTTAAGTCGCCTTTGCTTGCCCAAATCATCAAATCTCCAAATCCTGTTTCGAGTGTGGTTTTTCCTTCTTTGTTAGAGGTAAGCGTTGCCAAAGGATAGTATTCCGCATAGTTGTAAAGTCCGTATTCTATCTTTGCTCCCTCAATAGGATTTCCGTTTTCGTCTTTTACAATTACTGATAATTTTTTAGTGGCTGTGTAGTTTGATAAAAGATTTATTTTGCTGTAAAGTCTATCTTCGTAGTTCTTTTGTTCCTTTCCGTTATATTTTCCAAAAACTGTGGTGTGTACCATCATAGCTCTTTTAGCTGGTGCGTCAAACCACGCAACGTTTAATTCAGGTTCAGGCTCGCATGCTCCAAGATAATACCATGTGCCATCAATCCAAACTTCTACCCAAGCGTGATTGTCATCTGTGTGAGCCCAACGTGGAGTGTAGCATTGTCTTGCAGGGATTCCAACAGAGCGAAGAGCAGTTACTGTAAACGTACTTTCTTCTCCGCATCTTCCCCACGAGGTTTTCATTGTTGCAAGCGGAGATGAGGTTCTTCCGTCTGCGGCTTTGTAGTTTACTTTCTCATGACACCAGTGGTTTACTTCAAGTGCTGCATCGTACATAGACAATCCTTTTATTCTGTCTTTTAGTTCGTTGAACATATAGGTGCGTGCTGTGTCAAGATTTTCGTTATTTACTCTGTAAACTAAGACATAGTGTTTGAATATGTCTTCTGGTACTTTCTTTCCCCAAGAAAAAGTCTTTTTTGCTTTGATTGCAGTTCTTACTTGTTCAAGAAAGAAATCTGTGTCGTAATCTGCTATGTCGTTTATTGGCATATAGTCATACAAGAATTGTAAATAGGTTTTTTCTTGTTTGGTTAATTTGCCTGTTGGTTTGCAATATTCTTTTCTGTATTCTTGTGCGTTTGCTGTGAACAAGAATGCGATTGCTAAAACTAATGATAATGCTTTTTTCATCATGATTCTCTATTTCTTTTTGTTATTTTCCTAATATTTTTTCGTATTCCTTTTTGTTGTAAAGCAGTTCTGTTGCTTGTTTTACTTCATTGTCGTGTTTCAAAAGGGCTTCGACTCTTCCTTTTTGATTGTAATATCTTACTACGATTTCGGAAAGCAAAATTTCTTTTATGTCTTCTTTATATTTTACAAGGTCTCCGCTTTTGTCTTCTGCTATTTGTGCTTTGATTAGTTCGATTTCTTTTAGTGTTTCATCGCCTAATTTTTCTTTCTTTGCAGAGGAGATAAGGTCTTCTAAGATTTTTTCGCTTCTTGTTGTGTAATTGTAGTCTTTGTCTTTAAGGTATTCTATGAAGTCGTTGTAAATTTCATCTGTTATTTCAAAATCTTTTGCTGAGGCTATGCTTGGGTTTTCTTTTACGAATTTTGTTGCATAGTTAAAGCAGTGAAATTTACTTATAAGCGTGATTGCTATGTTGCTTGCATATTTTGGCTCTATTGTAACATCGGGTTCTATTCCTAAGCCATCGTAAACTGTTCTTTCTCCTTTGGTTTTGAAGGCTGTTCTTAAAGAATCTGGAATTTTATTGGCTTTTCCGTCTTTGTCTCTGTGAGAATAATCTATGGCTTGAATACATCTGCCACTTGGAATATAGTATTTAGAAACGGTAACTTTCATTTGTGAGTTGTAAATCAAAGGTAGAATATTTTGAACTAAGCCTTTACCAAATGAACACTGTCCCATGATGACTGCTCTGTCGAAATCTTGTAAACTTCCCGATACAATTTCTGATGCAGAGGCAGAAGTGCCGTCAATTAACACTACAATTGGAATTTTTGTGTCGATTGCTTTTTTTGTTGTCTTAAATACTGAGTTTTTTTCCACTGTTTTTGCTTTTGTACTTACGACAACCTGTCCTTTATCTACGAAAAGATTAACAATACTTACTGCTTCTTGTAACAATCCTCCGCCATTGCCACGCAAATCTAAAATTAAATATTGCATATTTTGGCGTTTTAGATTTTCAAAAGCCTCTTGTACATGTTTTGCTGCCTCTTTTGTAAATTCGTTTAGCTTGATGTAGCCAACTTCTTTGTCAATCATTCCAAAATATGGCACGTTTGGAAGTTGTATGTCTTCTCTTCTGAAAGTCTTTTTTATGATTTTACCATCTCTTTCTAACTCTAATTCTATTTCTGTGCCAGCTTGTCCTCTTAATCTTTCTCTAACTTGGTCGTTTGTCTTTCCTTTCGCACTTTCTCCATCGACACTAATGATAGCATCTCCAGCTTTCACTCCCGCTTTGTAAGCAGGCAAGCCTTCGTATGGCTCAGAAATATAAACCACACCATTATTATAATGTATCAAAGCACCTATTCCGCCATATTGTCCTAAGAGTTGAAGTTTTACATCTTCCATATCAGATTCTGGATAGAAGTTTGTGTAAGGGTCAAGCTTTGCAAGCATTGCGTCAATTGCTGTTTTGACTAAATCTCCTGAGTTTATTTCATCTACATAGTTAGCATGTAAATTTTTAAACACAGAGCCAAAAGTCTCAATAGCCTTATTCATTTCAAAATATTTATCATTCTCAATTTGAGCGAATGATTTGCTTGTTGCAAATAAACAAAATGCAACTGCAAGGAGTGTTAAAGTGATTTTTTTTACCATAAAAATGCTTTTTATCAAGACGCAAAGATAAATAAACAACGTAAAAAAACAATGAAACATCAAGTTTTTTTAACAAAACGTTTTATTCTCTAAAATTTCTTTTTATCTTTGCAAGCCGTAAAATAGGAAAAAAATATCAAAGTAAAAAACAATAAATCAATTTAGGAATGGCTATAATAGGTACAATTAGAAAAAAAGCAGGAGTATTAGTAGTTGCTATTATTGCGTTAGCAATCTTGGCGTTTATCTTTACAGACTTGTTCTCTAATAGAGACACACGTCCAACAAAAGTAGCGTCTGTTAATGGAATGGATATATCGTTCCAAGAATTTGAGACAACAACTACTAATATTGAAGAAAACATGAAACAACAATACAATGTTGCTTCATTAACAAATGAACAAAGTTTTGAAGCCAAAAAACAAGCATACCAAGGCCTTGTTTCTGAAAAATTATTGAAACAAGAATGTGAAAATATTGGCTTATCAGTTTCAGAAGCTGAAATGAATGATATGTTTTTTGGAACATTTATTCACCCTATGATAAGACAAAACTTTGCAGATCCTACAACAGGACAATACAATCCACAAGTTGTAAAACAATATATCGCACAATTTGATAAGTTACCAGAAGAACAAAAATTCCAATGGGCAAACTTTGAAAATTCTGTAAAAGAATCTCGTTTACAAGAAAAGTATAATGCTCTTGTTATAAGCAGTTTTTATATGCCTACAAAGATTGCAGAACACATAAGCAATGTTTCAAACAAGGTTGTTGATGCTCGTTATGTTGTGATGCCATTTTCTTCTGTTGAAGACAACACTGTGAAAATTACAGAAGAAGATTACAAAAAATATTACGAACAACACAAAAACGAATACACATTATACGAAGATTTAAGAGACATAGAATTTGTTAAATTCGCAGTTTTACCATCACCAGCTGACATAAAAGCGATAAATGACTCAGTACAAAAAACATTTATCGATTTCCAAGCATTGGAAGCATCAGAATTAGCAAGTTTTGTTTCAATATCATCAGACAGAGTATATGACAGCTTGTATTACAAAAGAGATGCGTTGAAAGGAGTATTTGCAGACTCATTACTTGCAGGCAAAACAGCAGGAAGTTTCATTGCGCCATTCCAACAAGGTTCAAATTGGATAATGGCAAAGATAACAGACATTCAACAACGTCCAGACTCAGTACGTTTCTCTCAAATATTAGTATTGAATAGCAATGCAAGCAAAGACATAAAGAGAACACCGGAACAAGCAAAAGCAGTAGCGGATAGTTTATTGAATGTATTAAAAGCAAATTCTTCTGAATTTGAATCAGCAGTAGCGAAACACTCAGACGATCCAGAAGCAAAAAATAATTTTGGTGACTCAGGCTGGATATTAGACGGACAATTACAATCAGACTTATTTGACAAATTAAAAGCAAGCAAAGAAGGAGACGTATTTGTTTACGATTTACCAAATCAATTAGGCCACTATCTAATCAAATTAAAAGAGAAAACAGCGCCTGTTGAAAAGCTACAAGTTGCTATGATCGTAATGGGAGTAAGAGCAAGCGACAACACAGTAAACGCATTAAGAGATAAAGCAAACGTTTTCTTAGGAAAGTCAAAAACACTTGCCGAAATGAAAGCACAAGCTCAAAAAGACAATCTAAATATCCTTACATCTACAGTAAGAGAAATGGATTATCAACTTAACGGAACACCATATTGCAGAGAGATTGTACGTTGGGCATTTGACGAAAAGACAGAATTGAACGCAGTAGCACCAGAAGTATATGAATTAACAGACATGTTCCTTGTAGTTGCCTTAAAAGACAAAAAAGAAAAAGGAGTAATGCCATTAGAACAAGTGAAAAACTACATAGAATCACAAGTTAAAATGGAAAAGAAAGCAGAAATGTTAATGGAAAAAGCTGAAAAATTATTAGCAACAAACAAAACAATAGAAACATTTGCAGCAGCAGCCAATTTAACAATAGATTCAGCAATGGCAGTAGATTTCGCAAGTCCATATTTTGCAGCAGCAGGACCAGAAATGAGAGTAATCGGAAACCTTTCTTCAGCAAGCAAAACAGGATTGCAAAAACCAGTTAAAGGATTCAATGGAGTATATGTTTTGAACGTTGATAGACAATACACACGTCCAACAAAAGAAGATCCAAAACTAATACAACAACAATTTAAAACAAAAGCCTTCCAAAAAGCACAAATGTTGATGAACGTATTGCAAATGGAAGCAGACATAAAGAATCACTTTACATTCTTCTATTAATAGATAGTAAACATAAAACATAGAAATAGCGACTTTGAAATTCATAGTCGCTATTTTTTTTCTTTGCTTTTTCAAATTTTTCCTTAGCTTTTTTGAAATTTTCCTTAGGATTTTTAAATTTTTTCTTAGCATTTTTTTCTCTTTATCAAAGAGGGGGTGTGAATTTAAATGACATAGGGGTGTCAATTTAACTGACAGACATGAATAATAATATAAATAATAAT
>CALCUN010000121.1 GCA_937906975.1 uncultured Bacteroidales bacterium | reverse complement strand
GAGAGTGTTTCTTTACACAAAAAGATAATAAAATCATTGGTGAAATAAGAGTAAAAAAAGAAGTATATCCATTTGAAATAATTTACAATAACCAAGACTATCAATTTGTTCTTTCAAATATTGTAGATATTACTTTGATAGGATATGTAAAACGCATTGTATATAAAAGTTCATATTGTATTCAATGCGAGGCTTGTGAGGTAGAATGTCCAACAGGCGCTTTGAGCATTTATCCTAATTTTGAAATAGAACAGTCAAAATGTATTCATTGTTACAAATGTTTAACTTTTCATGAAAGAGGTTGCATAGTCGCAGATTCATTAAGTATGGCTCAAGAATTAGAAATAAGAAAAATGACAGGTGTCAGCGGATATGGGACATTTGGTCTTAGAGAAGAATGGTTATCAGAATTTTTTGTATGGCAAAATGATTTCTGGGGGAATAATGCATTGGGAACAAAGCAAGTTCCATCAGTAAAAGCATGGTTAAAAGATTCACTTATAGTTGATGACAAATCAAAAATAACATCATTGGGGGAACATATATCTTCAATATATCAAGATTCTCCTGATTTAATCTGGGAAGTAATATGGATTAATTTATCACACAATTCACCATTAGTCAAATGGTTTATTAATAATGTAAAACTAGAAGCAATATATACTAAAAACTCACTGCTTGATTTATATGGAGATCAATATCAAGAAGGAAAAACTACTTTTGAATACGCATTGGGGGCACTTTTTAATCTTTTCTCCGCATCTCCAATTGGAGAAGTGTTTTCACAAAAAATAGAATTGTCAAAAACAGAATTCAAAAAAACAAGTATTTAATAATAAATATCTATGGTTAGCAGCATTAACAGGTGCTTTATTACAAGTAGCAATTATTAATATTCCAGTACTTGCAAACTTATTTAAATTAGTTCCATTATCATTCACAAATTCACGTTTTAGCGAAGTCGCAATATATCGCTTGGCTTCTTGTTCGTTTAAGTTTTCAGATAAAATTAATTCTGTTGCTTCTTGTTTTTGTTTCGCTTGCGCATATTCAAAGAAGGATTCTATGATACTTGCCTTATCCGTCATAGTATCCAAATCATGTTCATTGATAAAATCTACGATAAGACTTTCCTTTGCTCTATTACCAACACTTGCGCGAATTATTCTACGTACCTCATCTATTAATGAAGCTTTATTTTTTGTTTTCTTATTGTGTTCGAAAATCAACTCGAGAATATAATCTAAATTTATTTCTTGAGATTTCAGTAGGTCTATCTCAAAAACCACATCATCCCAATCTATTTTAGATTTTTCTATAACAACCCCTTCTTTTTCACGTCTTAACCAATCTCTAATATCATTATATGTGGATTTATAATCCTGAATTGTTCGATCGGATAATACTTCTATTTGTTGCATCTCCTTAACATCTTCATCTGTTAAGAAATAAGAATTTTTGAATTCTTCAATAGCATTAGGATTATTTAAATCTACTGCTTGCAGGGCTTTAAGGTGTGAATATTCATCATAGTTTTGCAAGATATTATCTATACGCAAATACTCACCAAATAGTTTGGAAAACTCCTTTTTATCTTGCTCTGTTTCTATCGCATCGATATGAGGATATTTTTTATTTAACTCATTTACGACCTCAACATATCCTCTACGAGCTTCTCCTGAGATAATATCATTAAAGCCCTCCAAATACTCTTTATAGCTTCTTTCAAGCACAACATTTCTGGTATTGCTATCCCCAAATAGAGTTATTGCATCAATGGTATGCTGCTCTAAATCTCTAAAAGTAACAATATTACCAAATGTTTTAGTTGTATCGAAAATTCGGTTAGTGCGAGAGAATGCCTGAATCAATCCATGGTAACGAAGGTTTTTATCAACAAAGAGCGTATTCAAGGCTGGCGCATCAAAGCCCGTTAAAAACATTCCAACTACAATAACAAGGTCAATTTCTCTATTTTTTACCCTTTTTGCTAAATCTCTATAATAATTTTGGAATCCTCTACTATCAACTCCAAAATTGGTTTTGAACATTCCATTATAATCATTGATAGCACTGGTTAAGAATTCTTTAGCACTAAGCTCCAAAGCAGTAGGCTCAAAATTCTCATCCAAAATCTCACCTATAGCAAACTGCTCCTCATTGGCTGCAAACGAGAAAATAGTAGCAATTTTTAATTGCTTTTCAGAATCTTTTTGGAGTATATTTAATTCTTCATAGTAGCATTTAGCAGCATCTATGCTACTGACAGCAAACATGGCATTGAAACCTTTATTTGTAGCAATACCTCTGTGTGTCTTTATTCTGAAATTATCTAAAATATATTGAGAAATTTCTCTAATACGTGCAGGGTGCAGTAATGCTAATTTATTCTCTGCTGCACTTAATTTCTTTTCATCTTTTTCTGATTCTATGTCTCTAAAATAAGGTCTAACATTATTGTAATCTACTTTGAATTTTAGAACTTTCTCATCACGAATTGCATCCGTTATTACATAGGAGTGCAACTCTCTTCCAAACACACTTGCAGTAGTATCTGCGCCATTTGCATTTTCTGGGAAGATAGGAGTTCCTGTGAATCCAAATTGATAATATTTCTTGAATTTTCTCTTCAGCAACTTTTGAGCTTCACCAAATTGAGAACGATGAGCTTCATCAAAGATAAAGACAACTTGTTTTTGATAAATAGGCAAATCACTCTCGCTCTTCATCAAATTATTCAGTTTTTGAATTGTAGTGACAATAATCTTATTGTCTTCTTTATCTATATTTCGCTTGAGTCCAGCAGTACTTTCAGAACCATTTACGCTATCAGGAGAGAAACGTTGATATTCCTTCATTGTTTGGTAGTCAAGATCCTTCCTGTGAACAACAAAAAATACCTTATCTATAAATTCAAGTTGAGTTGCTAATCTTGCAGCCTTAAAACTGGTCAATGTTTTACCAGAGCCTGTCGTATGCCAAATATACCCCCCTCCTTCGGTAGTGGACCACTTTTTAGCTTGATATGAACTTTTTATCTTCCAGAGTATTCTTTCAGTTGCTGCAATCTGATATGGTCTCATAATAAGCAGCGTATTATTAGTATCAAAGACAGAATAGGTTAATATCACATTTAAGAGAGTATTTTTCTGAAAGAATGTTGTAGTAAAATCTTTTAAGTCTTTAATTAATGTATTGGTTGCTTTGGCCCAATTCATTGTAAAGTCAAAGCTATTTTTATTCCGTTCTACAGTATTCGCAAAATATCGCGTATCTGTACCATTTGAAATAACAAAGACTTGAATATACTTGTACAATGAATTATCCGAATTAAAACTTTCCTTTGAATATCTATGTATTTGATTAAATGCTTCTCGAATAGCTACACCACGCTTCTTCAACTCCACATGAGCTAAAGGTAATCCATTAACTAAGATGGTCACATCATAGCGGTTAAGTAGCAATCCCTCTTGTGAGAACTGCCTGATAACCTGAACTTTGTTTCGTGATAAATTCTGTTTGTCTATCAAATAAATGTTTTTAATATGACCATCATCAAATACAAAATCATATATATAATCATCTTGAATCTTTCTTGTTTTCTCGACAAGAGAATCATTAGGTTTGTCCAGATACTCTTCTACATATCTTGCCCATTCACTATCCGAAAACTCCACAGCGTTAAGTGTTTGAAGTTGCTTTCTTACATTAGCAAGCAATGCTTCTGGAGTATTTAAATCTGGTAAATATTCATAACCTTGATTTATCAAATCTTGTACAAACTCTTTTTCAAGAGAATCTTCTGTTTGATAAAAAACAGAAGGCTCGTTTAAGGTTGAGTATTTTTCATACTCATCAAGTACAATGAAATTATTTGTTTCTGCAATTGTGTTATACTGTGCCATTATTATGTAGTTAATCGCTTAAAACTTAAAAGCCTATTTCTATAAAATTCATATTGATTTTGCCTTGCCTCAATCTCCGCCGGTAAACCTTGCGAAAGGTCGCTAACCAATGTATTGAATTTGTCAAGAATGCGAACTATTTCTTCTTGTACTTCAATAGGAGGGAGAGGAATTTCAATTTTAGCAAAATCATATTTTGAAAGACCGAATCTCGTCAAACCTTTCGCTAATTTATAAATTTGTTTTTGTATAAAATTAGATTCAAATAAGTACCTGATAAAAAAAGATGTTATCATATTAAATTCAGTTAAACGGAAACGCATAATATGATAACTATAAACAGTGTTAATAAGTGTTTCAGTAATTACTGATGCGTGCCCAATATCATCTTTTGTTTCAGAGGTTGGTGTTATAAATATATCGCCTTTTTCACAAGTACAAGCGTTAATTTTTTTCGTTGATGCAGATACTATCATTTTAGGAATACTATTATCAATATACGTATTCTTATATACATCTACATAATTTAGCAAAGTGACAAGGGGCTGTCCTTCAATAGTCTTTTTATCAACGCCAATACTTTCAAATACACCTAAATCTCCTAACTTCACATACTCCACGCCTTCTTCGCCTTCAAAACTTAGTAACTTATTTCTATAATATTCATATTGTTGTTGTCGCGCTTGCAGCTCCGCTTGCAGCTCCGCTTGCAGCTCCGTTGTACATTTTGTAAAATTGTCAAGAATTCTAACTATTTCTTTTTGTACTTCAATAGGAGGGAGAGGAATTTCGATTTTAGCAAATCTCTTTTTAGATACATTATATCGTGTAACACCACTTGCAGTTTGCTTAATTTGTGCTCTCACTTCATTGCTTCTTAATAGATGTTTTAAAAAATGAAGGTTGTATTTTTTTAAATCATTAAGACGTAAGCCGAAACAAAATGAATTTAGATACAAATTTTCATTTGTTGGTGTTGTTACGACAGAAGACATACCACATTCGTCAGGTGTTTCAGATGAACCTGTGAATAGTATGTCTCCATATTTGACAATGTGTTGTTTTTCGTTATCTTGTATTTTAACTTTGTCTTCTATGTCTAAATTAAGAGAAGGGTTAGAATATATGTTACGATATGTTATGAATTTAGCATTACCATCTTTGAAATCTTCTTTGGATTTTCCAGTTAATCCTCCGAATAATTCTCCTATTTCTCCCAACTTCACATACTCCACACCATCAGGACAAAGTTTGTCTATCAATTCTTGTAGTTTACTCATAATTCATTTTTGTTAAAATGTTTGTAATTGTAAAAAGGTGTGACACTGTCACACTTTTTTAGATTTGGAAACTACGATTTCCAAATTTTCAATTATATGATTATAGTATAAAACTTTTGTGAACGAAAATTTCGACAGCAATTCTTGTGGCTTACTCATAATTCCAATTACATTTTTGTGATTAAGTAATTAGGGGTTAAATCTTCCATTAACGAAAAAGCAAACCACTTTTTACCCAAATCTTTCAAAGATGCTCCTATATGATAAACTTTATCATCTATGCAAATGAATCTATCATGAGATTCTCTAAATGATTTAATCTCTATAGGTTGATATTGGCTATTATGTTTATTCACATCTAATTGTAATTGTTTTGTTATAGAATGTGTATAAATTGTAGCCTCTACATTATCTGCTCGTTTGTCAAGAAGTGTCAAAACTGTTTCATCTACATAGTTATCTATTAGAATGATTTCTCGTTGTGCTTGCTTTATTAGACCTGAAATAAAAACATAAGCATCAAATATTTGTCCATCAAAGAATATTCCTTGATTTTCTTTGATAGTCTTATCTTCCAATTGTTTGAAAATAACATCTAATTTATGATTGGTTTCTAACTGCGACATTTCCAATCTATCTATTCGCTGAAAAAGTTGAGCGTTAGCAACAAGGTATCTTCGCATAGATACAAAAGCCTCCATAATACGTATGCTTACTTCTATCGCTGTTTCGCTACGCAATACGGCAGAAATCATCGCTATACCTTGTTCTGTAAAAACATACGGATTGCTTGATGAATGCTTCAAACGTTTGAAGCGGTCGCAATTTGCGACCAGTTGAAGTTTTTCATCATCGGTTAATTGAAATCTAAATTTATCAGGAAAACGTTCAATATTACGTTTGACCGCTTCATTCAAGCGTTTTGTTTCAACGTTATACAATTCCGCTAAATCCCTATCAATCATTACTTGGATTCCTCGTATCGTATAAATTCTATCCTCAATAACTTGATTTACTATTTCTTTGCTCATATCTCGTCCTCCTCCAAGTCTGCAACAATCTTTTCTATCTCTGCTCTCAAAAGTTCTTCTTTTGCGACAATGTTGCGTAAGCGTTCGTTGAGTTCTTTGATGTTGATTTCTTGTTTTGTTTCTTTTGCTTCAACATAACTACTTACAGAAAGATTGTAATCGTTTTCTGAAATCACATTATAATCAACAGATTTTGCTATGTTTTCAACATCTTCTTTTTTGTCAAAAATATCTAAAATCTTCTCTATATGTTCTTCTTCAAGAACATTGTTGTTGGTTTCCTTTCTAAAAAACTCACTGCTTGTTGCATCAATAAATTGAGTCTTTGTATCTAATTTATGTTTAGAAAGCACCAAAATGTTTACAGCGATAGAAGTACCATAAAAAAGATTAGGAGCCAATGCGATAATAGTCTCTACAAAATTATTATCAACTAAATATTTTCTAATTTTTTGTTCTGCACCACCTCTATAAAATATGCCGGGGAAACATACTATTGCAGCCCTTCCTTTACTTGAAAGATAACTTAAAGTATGTAAAACAAAAGCAAAATCAGCCTTTGACTTAGGAGCTAATACACCAGCAGGAGCAAAACGATCATCGTTAATCAAAGTCGGGTCATCGCTACCAATCCAATTTACAGAATAAGGAGGATTTGAAACAATAGCATCAAATAGTTTGTCATCTCTAAATTGAGGATTTATAAGAGTATTGCCCAATGCAATATTAAACTTGTCGTAGTTTATGTTGTGTAAAAACATATTCATACGAGCAAGGTTGTATGTAGTGTGATTTATTTCTTGACCAAAGAAACCTTCTTCAATAATATGCTCGTCAAATTGCTTTTTTGCTTGCAATAGCAAAGAGCCCGAGCCAGCAGCAGGATCGTAAATTTTGTTAATCGAAGATTGCTTGTGCATTGCTAAACGAGCAATTAGTTTTGATACACATTGAGGAGTAAAAAACTCGCCACCTGATTTACCAGCATTTGCAGCATAATTATGTATCAAAAATTCGTAAGCATCACCAAATAAATCTATGTGATTATCCTCAAAATCGTCAAGGTCCAATTCTTTTATCCCTTTTATAACTGCTGATAAACGACTATTCTTTTCTTCAACAGTATTTCCTAATCTACTACTTGTTGTATCAAAATCTGCAAATAATCCTTTGATGTTATTTTCAGAATCATAACCAATTGCAGAATTTTCAATTGAAGTAAATATATTTTTTAAATCAGTATTTAAATCAGGGTTTTCATTTGCCGCTTTTGCAATGTTTACAAAAAGCTGACTTGGATAAATAAAGTATCCTTTTGTCTTGATTGCATCATCTTTTATTTCGGGAGTGATTACATTATCGGGTAGGTTTGCATAATCAACGCTTTCATCACCTCCTTGAATGTATTTTGTGAAATTTTCGCTAATAAATCTATAAAATAGAGTTCCTAATACAAATTGCTTGAAATCCCAACCATCAACCGCACCACGAACTTCGTTTGCTATTTTCCAAATTTGAGCTTGTAATTGAGCTCTTTGCATATTGCTTGTCATTTTCTTTAAATTCGTTTTTGAAATACTTTGCAAATTTATAGAAAACTCTTTGCTTTTTGAATTTTTTTCAAAGAAAAAAAAGATTTTTTCTTTACTTTTTTAAATTTTTTCTTTGCTTTTTTTTCTTCTTTGCAAATGATTGTTTTATAGGTTGTTGGAATTTATGCTATTTCTCTTATTCTTGCAAATTGCATTATGCTACCGGGTATTGCTTCTAACATATTCCAACGTATTTGCATTTGTTTGCGTGTGCCTAAGTTCTTGTATTCCCATTGGTTTATGTTACTTTTCCTATAAGTCTTTGTTAAATATAAAGAAAGTAATTTTGCGACCTCTGATTTTTTTATAAAGTGTTTGCCAATATAGAATCTTTCTTGATCAATTGAAGAAATTTTTTCTTCAATTGATTTATTATTTGTTCGTATATTCCTGATTTTAGCATATCGCTTTAAAACCTATCCCTTTACTATTTCCCTTATTTGAGAGTGGATTTGACGTAGTTTTTTCTCTTTTAGGAGTTTTATATCGGAACGAATAAATCTAAATATTTTCCATACTTCGTGTGCAATGATTGGCGAAGGTAGTAGGAGTATTGTTAAAGGTAGGGCGATTTGCCAAGAGAATAGATTGTAGGCTATGATGGAGTAAACAATCATTAGCAATGGCCATAGAAGAAGATAGATTAAAAATCTTACAGAGTTTTTGAAAGCTGGGTCTTTTAGAAGAGTGAAAATGTATTTGCAGATTAAAACCATTGGTAAGATAAGAAGTGCGGTTAGGAGTGTGTAAGGTAGGGTTAGGATTATACATAGGATTTTCACTATTCGCGATAGGATAGGGCGTTTTATGGAAACGGATTCCATGCTTATGCCTTTTTCTTCTCTTAGTGCGTTTGCTTGATTGCCAAGATCAAAGAGTTGTTTTGCCTTTTCTGGATTGCTTTCTTTTAATTCGCTTATGCGTTTTAGTATGTTGTTGTTTGCTTTTAACTGTAAATTGAGTCCGTGTTTTCTTTTGTTGGTTTTCTCTTTTAATAGCTCTTTTCTTTCAATAGGTTGTGCGATGTTGCAGATTTCATAACTTGCTGTGTAGTCATCATCGTTTGGTATGTAAAGAATAGATGACTGAATGCGTTCGGTAAGTAGGTCTTTCATCTTTGTCATTTGCTCTTGTTGTGAAAGATCTGAATGGTTGGCGATGAATTCTCCTACATTGATTGGCTCGCCTATTTGAACGCGTACTGTGGAACGAAATCTGAAAAAGTTTCCGTAAATCAATCCTGTTGGAATGATGTAAAGCGGCATATCGGGCATTAGCTCTTGTGCTTGAAAAGCGATGCGGAATATTCCCTTTGAAAGAGGTAGTGAAGAATATTTTGTTTGGTGTGTGCCTTCTGGGAAAATGCAAAATGGTATTCTGTCTCTTAGTACATCAACTGCTTTGTTGATTGTGTCTTGATTCTTTTTTAGTTCGTTGAAACCATCTCTCTGACGCATTATTGGCATAATCTTCAAAAAATTAAAAATCTTTGCCAGAGTAGGATTTCTAAAAATATCAGCACGAGCAACAAATACTTTTGGTTTTGTGTCCATTGACAATATAACCATTGCGTCCATTAAAGCATTTGTGTGATTTGGAGCATATATTATAGCACCATCAGTTGGGATTTTCTCTTTTCCTACATAGATTATGCTGCGATAGGATAGCCTTAAAGAGAAATCAACATAGTATCGAAGAAACCAATATAGTTTATTAAAGTCTTGTATCTTTTTTTCTTTCTTTTTGCTCATATAATTAACCCTTTCTACGGAAAAAACTCGCTACACAAAGTCCTGAAATAATATGCCAAATTCCCCACCACGCAGTAATGAATAACATTCCACCATAGTGTCCATGCCAAATCTCAGGAGGGAAAATTGCTGGATTGAAAAGCAGAATTAACCCTAAACCCGAATTTTGTATTCCTACTTCTATGGTTAAGGACCTTACGTCATTTTGAGGTAGTTTGGAGAGTCTGCCTCCGAAATAACCAACCGCCAAGGCAGAAGCATTATGTAGCAAGACGATAAAGAAAACATAGAAAATGTTATCGATGAATATTTGAAAGTTTTGAGCAAAAGAAACAATCACCATGCCCATAAAAAGTAGGATAGAAAGATATTGAGCAGGTTTGTTTATCTTTTTAGTAGTTTTAGGGAAGTAATGAGCAAATAAAATACCTAATACAATTGGAAGTCCGAGTAATAACAAAATCTGTTCCAACATAGGAAAGAATGGAATTACTAAGATAGGAATATCACTCTTTATATTCACGATGTAGGTGTAGAGAGATGACCAGAAAAAGAAGTTAAAAGGAGTAACGAAAGGCGCTGCGGCTGTTGTGATTGCCGTTAAAGAAACAGATAACTCTACATTTCCTTTTGATAAAGAGGAAATGAAATTAGAAATATTGCCACCTGGACAAGAGGCAACAAGTATCATTCCAAGAGCAATCATAGGAGTGATTAAAGGATTTAAAGCTAACGCAATAAGAAATGTGATTGCAGGAAGAGCAATCCATTGTAATAAAACTCCAACGATTACGGATTTAGGCTTTTTTATAAGGTCTTTAAAAGTTTGCAACTTAATGCCAAGAGCAATTCCAAACATTACAAAGGCGAGAATGATATTTACTATCATCATACCGCTTTCCCCGAAATTGATTGTTACAGGGTTTAGTGATTCTAACTGTTCTTTCATCGGTTGTTATTTGAGATGATTTGCAAAGTTACGGAAAAATTTCAAAAAATAAACAATTACCGCCCAAAAACCATAGGAAACACTTGTTTTTTAAGAAGGAATGTTGTCGTTTTTTGAAAGAAGAAATCTTTTATTTGAAACAAGTTTAATTATTTTACGTAAGAAAAAATAAAATATTTATAAAGAAAATTCGTTAAATAAATATTATTGTTTATAAAAAAAAGAGGTGTTATGGCAGAATCAAAAAATACAAGAACAAGAACAACAATTAGTAGAAACACTACGGCTGTTAGACCAAGTGCAGCTAAAACTCCATCAAGAAGACCAACAGTATCAAGACCAACAACTACGGCTGCAAAATCTTCTTCAAATATAGTGAAAACAGAACCTAAAATTACAACAAAAATTGTAAAAGTATCTAAGAATTTCACAATATATGCCAATAAAGATACAGAAAGTAAGGTTGTCTCTGTGAAAAAAGGAGATGGCGAAATGCACTCAACTAGTCCTAGAAGAGTGAAAATTACAGCTGTTCCAACATTGAGCTACGACGCTAATATAGGTAATGTAAAGGCGGTTGTGAAAATAACTATGGAAACATGGGAAAAGGATTACGAAAAAAGCGCTCCTAAAGACTATTTGAAGTTTTCAAAACAAATACAACAATCATTGTCTGTAGGAAAAGCAAAACAAGAAGAGGGAAAGGGAGCTAAGAATAAAGATGGCAAGTATGAAATTTATAAATATACAGAAATAACAGCAGTTCCTTTTTCTTTAGATAGAAATACTTACTCAACAGCTATCTACAAGAGTAACTATCCTGCAGAACAAACAGGATTTAAAAATCTTTCTCCAAATGACTATCCGAGTGAAAATCAACATCAAAATTGGATGGCAATGGAGGATATTAGAGTGCAGGTAAATGCATCAGGAAGTGAACTATATGGAACTAATAACTTAGCTGTAACAGGAGTTGTAAACTTCTATTTTAAGGTTACAACTAAAACATGGACAGAATATACAGTTGAGAGCGTTACTGGAAAACAAAAAGTTACTACAACTCCAGGTTCTTATAAGGTTGTAGAATCTTCTGTTTTAGATTCTATAAGAGAGGTGCTTGGATTTGGATATGATATTACAGGAAGCTATTGTGATACTGCTTCTGTGAAACATCCTGTTGTTAGTATAGAAAAAATCAACGAGCTTAAACGATTGAAAATTACCCAACAAAAACCATTTATAAAGAGAAGCTCTATTGAGGGAGAGTCATTAGAGGAATATAGTAAGAATATAGAATCATCTCTTAATGTAAAGGTTGCTGCCTCATGTTTTGGAGTTTCTTTCTCTAACGATACTTCACACTCATCTTCTGAAAGCAGAAGTATGTCTGAAAATCGTAAATTTGTAAAGATAAAGTCTTTGTTTAAGAATAAAGAATATCAGATGTTTATTGATTATAAGAATAATCTAAATCCTGAGTTCTTGGATTCAACATTTTTAAACGACCTTCAGACAAGCAATGCAGAAACTATTGTTGAAAATTACGGTACACACGTTTTGCTTGGTGCGGTTTATGGAGCGAGTGCTTCTTATAATATGAGCTACATAAAGAGTGTAAATAGCATTACAACAGCAAGTACATTCTCAAATACTACTGCAATTGGTTATAACCCAACAGGAGGAACAAAAGACGGAGAAAATAAAGAAAACTCAAAAGATAAAAAATCAGCAATTGCGAAATTAGTTGAGGAATTAGGCGGAGTAGAAAAATTGAGTGATGAGAAATTTAAAGCACTTATGGGTGCTTATGAAGCAGAGGTTGAGGCGCAAAACAAAGCTTCAAAAGAAACAAAATCATCTGATTCAAAAGACTCAAAAGATGCGAAAGATTCAAAGGACTCTAAAGACTCCAAGGATTCAAAAGATACAAAAGATTCTAAGGACTCAAAAGGTTCAAAAGATGCTATAAGCTTAAATGTAAGTTACACCGAATCTGAAACAGAATCTAATTCATTTGAAAATTCAACAACAGAGGTAGTCGGTTTAGTTTATGGAGGTGATTGGAAATTAGGTACAGAAATTAGAGACGGTAAATTAGAAAAATTCTCAGAATGGGAAGCAGCATTAGAAGCAACATCTACATCATTGGAAAACCATACATGGTGTGATTTTATTCCTGGAACAATCATTCCTATATACGAATTTATTCCATTGGGATACAAGGTTACAGCAGAAGAAGTGCGTAATGTGTGGACAAGATACATGGAAAGCAAGGGAAAAATACTTACTCCTACAGAACAAAAGATGTTAAGATGTAATATCAACATATCTGGCGATTCTAACTCTGTTAAAAATATTGGTAAGTTATTGGGTCATGAAGACAATGATGCAGAAGTAACTACAAAACAAGATAAAACTACAGGTTGGAAGGTGCGTTTTGAATTAGTTAACCTTGATAATGGAAATGTTGCAGTAGTTGTTCAATTGACAGTTGGAGAATGGGGATTAGATGCTAATAGAACAAAATTAATGCTTCATTATCCAATAGAGGTAGCAAACAATGAAGGAGGATTAACCGTTATTGATACCATAAAATGCAATAGTTTTTACGAAACATCAGGCGAAATTTACAGAGAAGAACATGGATTGATAGATGTAACACGATATTTCTATGATTGTCCTTTCCTTAATTTAGAAAACGATACAACAAATAAAGTTTACATAGGTTTAGATGGTAAAGGAGATGATGAAAAACATTTGCGTATAAAAGTAGATAATTTCTATTTACCTGTATTGGTAAACAAAGAAGATTAATAACACAAAAACAAGTTTGCAACCCATATTATATTGTAAAAGACAATCTAATATGGGTTGTCTTTTTTTTTATTTTTTCTCATTAAAGTCTAAAAGTTTTGTAATTTTGCACTTTCTTAAAACTTAAAATTATGGATAAGGTATCGGAAAACCCTTTCAAAAACCGAGAAAGAAGTTATACTTCTTTGATTATCGTAACTGCACTTTTTGTAACCCTATATTTAGTCTCAAATATAATGGCGGTAAAGGTGATTAGCATTTTCGGATTTCTTTATTTTGATGCAGGAACTATTACATTCCCTTTTGCATATATGCTTGGAGATGTATTAACCGAAATTTGGGGATATAAAACTTCAAAAAAAGTAATTTGGATAACTTTTTTGTGTAATGTTCTCTTGGTTATCTGCACGCAAATAGGAGTGTGGCTACCTTCTTTAGACTATTTGTCGGAAACAACAAAGGCTTACAATCACATTTTCACATACGTACCTCGTATAGTCTTAGCCTCCTTAGTTGGATTCTTGTTAGGAGAGTTGTCAAATGCGTGGTTTATGGAAAGAATCAAAATAAAGATGCAAGGCCGTCATCTTTGGGTGAGAACAATACTTAGTTCTGTAATCGGATATATGTTTGATACATTGCCATTTGTGTTAATAGCGTTTTTAGGAGTAGTTTCCACACACGATTTGCTTATGATGATAGTTTTCCAATATGGAATAAAACTTTTAATTGAAGCATTCTTCGGCACACCTATGGCATACGTTGCAATACATTGGATTAAACGTTACATAAAAGGCTAAAGCTATGGAACGATATTCGCTTATAGACACTAAACTCCCAAGAGAATTTGTCCTTTTGCAAGGAAAAGGTTGCAAATGGGGTAAATGCACTTTTTGTGATTATCATTCAGACAAAAATCCTGAACCTTTTCAAACCAATCGCTTAGTCTTAGAAAAAGTAACAGGGATTTATGGAGTTTTAGACGTTATAAACTCAGGCTCAGCCATGGAATTGGACTCTCAAACCATAGATATGATAAAGCAAGTTGTGAAAGAAAAAAATATACATACGCTTTGGTTTGAAATGCACTATATGTATAGAAATCAACTCTTGGATTTTGCAAAACAATTTTCGGGAGTTGAGGTGAAATTTCGTTGTGGCATAGAAACCT
Organism: uncultured Bacteroidales bacterium; assembly: GCA_937906975.1. GTDB lineage: Bacteria > Bacteroidota > Bacteroidia > Bacteroidales > P3 > Onthomorpha. The sequence goes on along the minus strand of CALCUN010000121.1, from coordinate 2,135 downwards.
TTGATGCGAAACTTAGAGAAAAATGGAATAAAGGCGTAGGAAAAGAAGTAACGGCAGAAGAGGTTGCACGATATTTTCAAGGCGTGTGTTTATTGTGTTGCACGAAAGGGGAAACAAAAGAAAGAATACAAAGAGATATTGAATTGGCTTTAAAATATTTTGAATATTTTAGCGTAAATCTCTTTTGCAACAACACAACGCAAGTAAAAAGAGATGAAGAACTTGCCCTATGGTTTGAAAAAGAAATCTACCCTCAAATAAAAGACAATCCAAAGGTTGAAATTCTTATGAATAATCTTGATTTAGGAGTAGGATAAAAAAGAAAAAGCCGAATAAATTGCTTTATTCGGCTTTTTGTTATTTTGCTTAATTTTAATATTTGTAGAATCCTTCTCCTGTTTTTCTTCCAAGAAGTCCTGCTCTTACCATTTTTCTTAACAATGGGTGAGGACGGTATTTTGGATCACCGTATTCGTTGTACAATACTTCCATAATCGCAAGACAAACGTCTAATCCGATTAAGTCTCCCAAAGCCAAAGGTCCCATAGGGTGGTTAGCACCAAGTTTCATTGCAGTGTCAATTTCTTCTGCACTTGCAACACCGTCTGCTAATATGCCAATACCTTCATTAACCATAGGAATTAAAATTCTGTTTACTACAAAGCCAGGTGCTTCGTTTACTTTCACAGGAACTTTTCCCATTTCTGTTGCAAGATTTACGATTTTTTCGCAAACTTCTTCGCTTGTCTTTTGTCCTTTTATTACTTCTACAAGTTTCATTACAGGAGCTGGGTTGAAAAAGTGCATTCCTATAAATCTATCTGGACGATCTGTGCAAGCAGCTATTTCAGTTATTGAAAGAGATGAGGTGTTTGTTGCAAAGATTGTTTCAGGTTTACAAATTTTGCTTAATTCTGCAAACACTTCTTTCTTTAATTCCATTTCCTCTACTGCTGCTTCAATCACTAAATCAACATCTGCAAGTTGAGAGTATTCAGTTGTTGTGCTGATGTTAGCAAGTGTTGCCTCCATTGCAGATTGTTCTATTTTACCTTTTTCAACAAGTTTTGCTAAACCTTTGCTTATTCTTGCAACTGCTTTATCTAAACTTGCTTGGCTACGGCTTTTTACAATTACTTGCATTCCTGCTTGTGCAAATGCTTGAACTACACCGCTACCCATTGTTCCTGTTCCGATTATACAAATTTTCATTTTTGTTATATTTTAATTGTTATTTATTATTTACCTTGAAATACTGCTTTTTCTTTGTTTAAAAATGCACGCATACCATCTTTTTGGTCTTGTGTTGCGAAACATTTTCCAAATAACTTAGTTTCGTATGCTATTGCTTCATCTGCACAAAGGTCATACTCTTCATTTATACATTCTTTTGCGTAAGCAACTGCCAAAGGTGCGTTTACAATTATACTTTCAGCCATTTTGATAGCCTCGTTCATAAGTTCTGCTTGTTCATATACGGCATTTACCAATCCTATTCTTAGGGCTTCTTCTGCTTTTATTGGTTTTCCTGTATAGATTAGTTGTTTTGCCATTCCCATTCCAACAAGTTTTGTAAGGCGATAAGTTCCGCTAAATCCAGGAACGATACCTAAGCCAACTTCTGGTTGTCCAAATCTTGCATTTGACGAACATATTCTAATATCACAAGCCATTGCCAATTCGCAACCGCCACCTAATGCAAATCCATTAACGGCTGCAATTACAGGAATAGGAAGTGTTTCTATTTTTCTAAACACATCAGCACCTCTTTTGCCAAATGCTTCGCCTTCTGCTTGGTTAAGGTTTGCCATTTCAGAGATGTCAGCACCTGCAACAAAGGATTTTTCTCCCTCTCCTGTGATTATTAAAACTCTTGTATTGCTTTCTATGTTAGAAACAAAGCTGTCTATTTCCGCAAGTATAGTTGAATTTAATGCGTTAAGCGATTTTGGAGCAGAAATTGTAAGAATTAGAATCTCTCCACGCTTTTCTGATTTTAAGAAATTATATTCCATGTTGTTCATTTTTATTGTGTTGCAAATTTACGTAATTTTTTTAATTTTCTCTTAGCTTTATTTTTTGAACTGACCCCAAAAAGTTGGACTAATTATTAACAAATATTTCGGTATGAGTTC
>CALCUN010000120.1 GCA_937906975.1 uncultured Bacteroidales bacterium | reverse complement strand
CCGAGTTTTCTATGTTTACTCGTTTCATTGCGGTTGTTACCATTTGCGTTTTGGAGCTTTTGATGGCTTTTCCCATGATTTCATTCGATGGAAACTTGCCTGTTCCTAAGAACAATCGAGAGTCAAATTCTCTTCCTGCTATTACTAATTTTCCTTTTTTCATATCGTTAAATTTTTTCTTAGCTTTAATTTTTTTTTCTCTTAGCTTTAATTTTTTTTCTCTTTGAAATATTTTCTGATTTCTTTGACTTTTTTTTCGGGCTCTTTTCCCTCTAAAATCAATGACGAAAGTGCTATACCGTAAACCTTTGTTTGTGAGAGTTTTTCCACGTCTTCCAAACGTATTCCGCCTATTGCATAAATAGGAATATCGCAGTCTAAATTTCTATATCCTTCAATTCCCAAAATAGGGCTAAGATTTTGTTTTGTGTTTGTAAAGCGATAAGGTCCTAAGCCTATGTAATCGGCTTTTTGCTCTATGGCTTTAAGGATTTGTTCTTTGGTATTGCAGGTCATTCCTATGATTTGATTTTCTTTTATTTTGTTTCTTACAATGGAAATCGCCTCATCGTTTTGCCCAATGTGTACTCCGTTTGCTCCTATCTTTAAGGCTAAATCTGCATTATCGTTCACAATGAGTTTTGCTCCGTATTTGTCGCATTCTTCTTTTAAGATGTATGCAGTATTTAACATTTCTACTTCTGAGGCTTGCTTCATTCTTAATTGAATCAGCCTTATGCCACAGTCTAATGCTAATTTTGCACTATCTATGTAGGAGTACTTCTCGTTTTTGTGTGTTATAAAATAAATTCTGTCCATTTAAATTTCGTTATTTTGCCAAATACTACCCATAATTGCAGCACCACCAAAGCCAATCTCTTTTAATTCAGAAAAATTCTTTGGCTCTACTCCCGAAAGTGCAAAAACCTTTTGGTCAATTATGCCTTTTTCTGAGGCTTTTTTCAATTCGCTTTTTGTAAAGCGTGATTTGTAATTCTCTTTGCTTATACTATTATATATAGGAGAAAGAAAAAGATAATCACACTTTGATTTCCACTTTTCAAGCTCTGAAAAACTATGACAACTACGACTTATTCTTCCTGTAAAGTTTGAGGGAATTTCATAGTTGTTGCGATTATTCAGATGCACTCCGCCAATTTGAAATTCTTTTGCTAATTCGGTGCAATCATGCAAACACAAACGCTTTCTAATCGCAAGAGGTAAGTCTTCAAGCCAAAGAGAAATTTGCTTAAAATCAAACTCTGGTTTGCGAATATGAAAGTATTCGACTTTGTTTGTTTGAAGTAGGGAAATTATTTTTTGTTTTTCCTCCCTCCAATCTTCATATTGCGGTAGCGTTATGCCGATTAACCTCCACATGTTGCGTTTATTATTGTTATATTGTCATCATTTTTCAACTCAGTTGTTTGCCATTCGGTTTTTTTTACAATGCTACTGCCTATCGCAACAGCACAAAAAGATGGATTTACTTTCAACAATTTCAATAAATCTTCAACATTGATTTGGTTTTCTACCTCTAAGGGTTTTTTATTCACAATTACTTTCATCTATTATTAGTTTTTGAGGGTTAAAAAAATGGTTTAAACTTCCGTTTCCTTTTCCTGAAAAAATATCTTTTGATTCCAAGATTGCGTTATAAACATAGTTTTTTGCCAAGCCAATAGAGGTTTTGTAATCATGGCCAAGTGCAAGATAAGATGCGAGAGCCGAGGAAAGACTACAGCCTGTGCCGTGAGTGTTTTTAGTGTTTATTTTTTTGCTTTCGTATTGATGAAAACTATTATCGCAATCTAAAAACACATCTGTGCAAGTCTTAGAATTGAAATGCCCTCCTTTTATAAGGACTCTTTTGAGAGGGAAATTATTTTTAATAAAAAGTGCAACTTCTTTTAATTCGCTTAGATTATTTATGCTTTCTACCCCTGCAAGTGCGGAGGCTTCAAAAAGATTTGGCGTAATAATATCAACCAAAGGAAAGAGTTGCTCTATCATTGTTTGCTTTGCTTCTTCTTTTAGCAGGGTGCTACCACTTGTTGCAAACATTACGGGGTCTAATACGATATTGCCTTTGAAATTGTGCTTTTTTATGGAAAGAGCGACTTGTTTTATGATTTTTTCATCAAAAAGCATTCCAATTTTTATGCTTTTTACGGGAAAATCTTCTAAAATTGCATCAATTTGATTGCTAATTAAAGATTTTTTTAACGGAAAAATCTCTCTTACTCCTAAGGTATTTTGTGCTGTAATTGCAGTTACAACACTGCAAGCATACAATCCTAAGGAGGAAATCGTTTTTAAGTCTGCTTGCAAGCCAGCTCCACCGCAAGAATCTGAACCTGCGATTGTTAAAATGGGAATAACTTGTTTTTTTCTAATCATTACACTCTCGTTTATATAGATTTGAGAGTGTATTACTAAGGAAGATAATTTCCCGTGTCTGCATTACCAGACTGGTCAAAGGGTATAATCTCAGCCTACAAAAGTAAGCACCCCCAAATCTTTAATACAATAAAATAAAAACTAAATCGTTTATTTAACGATGCAAAAATATAATTTTATTTTAAAAACAAAAAATAATTAAACATTAAATAAATAAAGTACAGTATGAAAAGAACCTATTTATTGATTGCAGGCTTAGCGTTATTCTTAGCTACGGCTTGTGGTGGAAAAACAGAAAAAGAGTTATTAATAGAAAAAGAACTAAGAGATTCAGTAGAGTCTGCTCTTTCTGCTAGAAACGCAGAAGTAGAAATGTTGTTCAAACAGTTAAACGAAATAGAAGAAAATTTAACTGTTGTAACTTCAAAATATGCTGATGTTTCAAAAATCAAAGACAAAACAGGAGAAGTAAATGTTGATACAAGAACAAAAATAACTTCACAAATCCAAGACATTAACGACTTATTGGCAGAACAAAAACAAAAAATAAACAATCTTAACGCTCAATTAAGAAAACAAAAGAACTCAAACAAAGAATTAACTGCCTTTATTGAAAAACTTCAAACAAGAATCGCAGAACAAGAAGAAGAAATTCAATTATTAACTACAGAATTACAAAAACATAAAATAGTAATTGAAAATCTAAACAAGAATCTTGATGAGTTGAACAAACAAAATCAAGATAAAGATGAAAGAATCTTAAAAATAGAAGAAGAAAAAAATACTGCTTACTATGTAATAGGCGAAAAGAAAGAACTTCTTGAAAAGAAAATCATCGATAGAAAAGGTGGATTCCTTGGAATTGGTAAGAAAAGTGTTGCAAGCAGCGATTCAGAACTTGCAAATTACACAAAAATTGACATTCGTAGAGTTCCAGAAATTAGACTTCACGGAACAAAAATAAAGATTCTTACCTCTCACCCAACAGAATCTTATAGATTAGAGCCAAATGCAAAGAAACCTACAAGATTGGTTATCACAAATCCTTCATTGTTCTGGCAAAAAAGCAAATTCCTTGTAATAGAGCTTGATTAAAACAAAACCAAATACATAACTAAATTAGCCAAAAGGTATAAACGAAAAAGTTTATACCTTTTTTCTTTAATATTTTTTGCAACAATAATATTTTTCTTTAACTTTGCCGAAGAGTTTATTTACTAATTAAAATTTATACATCATGAAAAAATTTATGTTTTTGGCAGTTGTAGCATGTTTATCGCTATTGCCTTTATCAAATGTTAAAGCCCAAAATTGGGGAGTTGGTCTTATCGGTGGATTTGACTCTGGTCTCCAAGTAAAGAAATACATGGGTGCAAACAACCTTGATTTTAGAGGACATCTTCACAATAGTGGATTCCAAGTTGCAGGTTTGTACGAATGGAACCACGATTTAGGAAGCAACTTCACTTTATATTATGGTTTTGGTGCTGGACTTGGTACTTGGAAACAAACAGCTGATCACGACATGGCTTTTGGTCTTGACGTTGAAGCTATCGTTGGTGTTGAATGGAGAATACCTAGTGTTCCTTTAGCTTTGTCTTTGGATTACAGACCTGCATTTGAAGTTCTTCCAACAACAGGTTTCTACGCAAAAGGATTTGCTTTCGGAATCAAATACTTGTTCTAAGAACATTTATTCATAGAAAAAAAAGCAACAGTCTAAGGATTGTTGCTTTTTTTCTTTGCTTTATCAAAATATTCCTAAGAAAAAAATTTTTTTTCCTTAGGAATATTTTTATCTTTGCAAACGTTATAAGTATAGTGTAAATAAAAATCTAAAAATAGTATTAGTTATGAGAAGAAATATTGTAGCAGGAAATTGGAAGTCTAATAAATCTTTTAGTGATGCAGATGAATTGATTACTGACATTGCTGAGGCTTTAAGAGAATTTGACACAATAGATGTTGATGTTGTGGTTTGCCCTCCTTTTCCTTATTTAGAACTTGTTGGAGACGCAGCAGAGGATGTGGAATTTTTCGTTGGTGCTCAAAATGTATCAAAATTTGATGATGGAGCTTACACAGGTGAGGTATCTGCTAAGATGCTACAATCTATGAATATGGATTATTGTATTGTTGGACACAGTGAAAGAAGAAAATACTTTTTTGAATCTAACCAAGACGTGGCTGAAAAAGTTAATAAGTTGTTAGAGGTTTCTATCACTCCTATTGTGTGTGTTGGAGAACAATTAGAGGACAGAGAGGCTGAAAAACATTTTGATGTTATTCGTTCTCAAGTTGTTGAGGGCTTGTTTCACCTTGACCAAGAACAAATTCAAAAGGTTGTCATCGCATACGAGCCTGTTTGGGCTATAGGAACAGGAAAAACTGCTACAAAAGAGCAAGCGCAAGAGGTGCATGCTTTCATTAGAGCTTTGATTGCTGAGAAATATTCTGACGATGTGGCTCAAGAAATCTCTATTCTTTATGGTGGAAGTTGCAATCCTAAAAATGCAAGAGAGTTATTTGCTCAGCAAGACGTAGATGGCGGATTGATTGGCGGTGCTGCATTGAAGAGTGCCGACTTTATTGAAATTGCACGTAGTTTTTAATATGTATTATATAAAGTTAAATATTTGCCTTTCTCACAATCAAAAGTGGGAAGAGGAAAGTTTGTGGATTGCAGACATATTTAAAGATGCTTTAATCGCAATTGGTTTTGACAGTTTTGTTGATACCTCTTGCGGTTTTGAGGCTTATTGTTCTGAAGAGAACTATTCTTTGCAAGAGGTAAAGAGTGTTGCTGAGGAAAATTTAGGTTTTGTTGAAAACTTGGAGATTTCTTATCAGGAAGAAAAGATTGAGCAAAAGGATTGGAACGCTGAGTGGGAAAAAGACTATCCTTCTGTTAGGTTTGGCGAGTTTTGTGTTGTGAGACCTCCGTTTAATCCTAAGCAAGAGGGTGTTGAATATGATATAATCATAGAGCCAAAAATGTCTTTCGGCACGGCTCATCATCAAACCACATCTTTGATTATCAATTTTATATCAAAGGAAGTTATTGCAGGCAAAAGAGTTATGGATATGGGTTGCGGAACGGGTGTTTTCGCAATTCTTGCTATGAAAATGGGTGCCTCTTATGCTAAGGGTATTGATATTGATATTTGGGCAGCAGAAAATGCAAAAGAAAATGCAAAGAGAAATTCTGTTTCTGTAGATGTGCTTTTGGGAGATGCGAGTTTGCTTGATGAAAATGAGAAATTTGATATTTTCTTTGCTAACATCAATCGCAATATCCTTTTGGCTGATATGCAAACCTATAGCAAATCTATCGAAGAGGGTGGAATATTGTTTTTAAGCGGTTTTTACTCTCAAGATGTCAATATTTTGGAAGCAGAATGCAAAGAATTGGGCTTTGAATTGACTAATGTGGAAACAAAAGATAATTGGGCCGCAATGCGACTTATTAAAAAAAAATAAATAAATCGAGGAAATGAAAAAATTATTAAGCAGTACTTTATTACTAATTTTTCTTTTGGTAGGAGCAGTAAATGTAAACGCTCAGAAGTTTAAAGGTTTTTCTGGACAAACCGATAGTTACATTAAAGAACTTAAAGAGTTGGTAGATTCTGATGTAAACTTGAAGGCTGATGCAAAGAAAGATTTTGTGCAATTATTAACAACCTTTGAGCAATCTTGGACTGAAATCAATGTGCAACAAAGAAATGATATTGCCAAACTAACGCAAACTATGTATAAGAAAAACATTAGAACAAGAACTGGCTTATATGAATTTCTTAAAACGCAAGTTGCTTTTAAATCCTCTAATCAATCACAAGAAAGTTATAATCAATGGTTAAAATCTATGCAAAACTGCATAGAAAAGCATAATATAAAAGTCTTTAATCAAATAGTGGAAAACACTTTACTGCTACTTGAAGAGGGTTATTTATATAAATCTAAAAATGTTGCTTGGTATATTGGAGATGCAGGCGGATATGTTTTCAAAAATGATAAAGAACGAGGTGTATATGCCGATTTTACAAGCGAAATTGACCTAACTTATCGTTCACAACAAGACTCTAATACAATATATTCTACATTAGGACAATTATATTTAAAAGATAATTACTGGGAAGGTAAAGGTGGTGTTGTTAATTGGGGTAAATTAGGACTTCCTCAAGATGATGTTTTTGTGGAATTGAGTAATTATGGCGCAAGTCTAAACAAAGCTTATTTATTTGCCGATAGCGTTTCTTTTACAAACAAGGAATATTTTTCTTATAAACTGAAAGGAAGTTTTGAAGACAGATGTAGTGATAAGAAATCAAAGGAAACATATCCTAAATTCATTTCTTATCAAAAAGCAGAAATAATAAAAAATCTTTATCCTGATGTTGATTATGTAGGAGGCTTCACTCAACAAGGAGGAACTATAGCAGGTACGGGAGATGTCTTGACGCCTGCCGAATTACGCTTTTATAAAAATGGTAAAATCTATGTAAGAGCCTCTGCAATAGAACACCCTTTTAGCAGAACAGGTATCATCACAAAAGATTGTAAAGTTGTGATTTACACAAACAACGACTCTATTTATCACCCTAGTACAAAACTAAATTTCAATCAATCAACCCGTCAATTATCTTTCACAGATTATAGAGAAGGTATTTCAGCTAGTCCGTGGGTTGACTCATATCACTGCGTGGATATTTACACCGAAGCAGTATATGTGCATTTGGACGATATGAACATTGAGTTTAGTGCGATAAGAGGACCAAAACGTGAAGCCTTTGCCATAATTGAAAGTAACAACTACTTCTCTGAAGAAAAATGGAGAGAACTTCAAGGAATAGAATCTGTCAATCCTCTTTACAAGGTTAAACAATTTACAGACACTTACAAGAAAAATGAATTTACTGTAAAACAATTTGCAAAATTCATAAAGTTAGACGAGGTGCAAGCTAAGTTAATGCTTATGAATTTGGCGTTAAACGGTTTCATTGTCTATGAAAGTTACAGAGAAACTGCTATTGTAAAACAAAAATTGTATGACTATATCTTATCAAAAACAAAGAAAATAGATTACGATGCTTTGCGTTTCATTTCTGCAACAAAGGGCGAGCCAAATATTGTTTTGAATACCTCTGATATGGACTTACAAATGAATGGTATCAAAACGTTTACTTTAAGTGATACACACGATGTTGTAATTCGTCCTAAGAATGGGTCTATCAAAATGAAGAAAAACAGAAATTTTGAATTTGATGGCGACATAAAAGCAGGGTTATTTACTTTGAGTGGTAAGAATTACAAATTCTCTTACGATAACTTCTCAATCGATTTACCAGATGTAGATAGTTTAAACTTCTTTGTACATTTGTTTGAAGACACTACAAAATTTGTAATGATACAAACCCCTATCCAAGACTTACAATGTAAACTTTTAATAGATGCTCCAAATAATAAAAGTAGTATAAAGAAATTGAAAAACTATCCAATCCTTTCTTCTTTGACAGAAAGCTATGTTTATTATGACTACGAAAACATTCAAAATGGAGTTTACAAAAGAGACAGTTTCTATTACAAGGTAGATCCTTTTGAAGTTAGAAATCTATATAAGTTTAGAACAGATAGTGTCTTTTTCACAGGAGTATTTAAGTCGGCAGGAATTTTTGAAGACATAACACAACCTCTTAAAGTTATGAAAGACTATTCCTTAGGCTTTAAGATAGAAACACCATCTGCGGGAATGCCAACATACGGTGGTAAAGGACAAATTTATAAAACAATAGACCTAAGTTGTAATGGGCTTTTAGCAACAGGATACTTAGATTATCTTGCATCAAGAACGCATTCAAAAATGTTTGTCCTACACCCTGACTCTATGTTCTGCGAAACAGAAAAATTTAACACCTTCTCAAAAGGAGCAGTAGGTGCAAGCGTTGCTTTTGCTGACGCATACACAACCATAGCACAAGAACATTGGTATCCGAAATCCGATTATATGTTAATAGAACAAAAGACAGAACCATTCGCCATGTATGATTCTGCAGCATTTCATAGTGGCTCATTAATTGTTTCGCCAAAAGGATTAACAGGTCAAGGAAAAACTAAAAGCGAAGAGCTAACCGTTGCCTCAGACTACACACGCTTTGGACAAAAATCATACGCAGCTGACACCTCTCTTGTAACTATAAGTGCATTAGATGGAAATTCCATTGCCTTTACTTCAAATAACATAAAATCTATTGTAGATTTCACTGAGCAAAAGGGATATTTCACAGTAAATGACGGAGTAACCAAGAACGAATTACCATTTTTGCAATATGCTTGTTACATTGACAAATTTGAATGGGGAATGCAATCTAAATTGTTAGCTCTTTTGGATACTCAATCACCAAAAATTGGAGATTTTGCAAGCAAGCCACTTAAAGAAACAGTGGATCTACCACACCCAGGTGCTAAATTCGTATCACAACACCCTAACCAAGGAGGATTTAGTTTCAATTCACCAAAAGCATTTGTTGATTTAAACAGCAACAAACTATTCACAGAAGATGTTTACGTTGTAAAATGTGCTGATATTGCAGTAAGACCATCTGATGGTAGCCTTACTATTTATCCAGGTGCGCAAATGGACACATTAGATGATGTGAAAATTTTAGCAAACACACAAAACAAAATACACGAAATCTATCAAGCGAGAATTTTCATCGAATCTGCAAAACTTTATTCTGCAAATGGATATATTGATTACATAGATGAGGACAACAAAAAACACCAAATATTCTTAAAAGAGATAAATCCATTGAGCGGACACACAGTTGGTAAAGGAGCAATCGCAAAAGATGAACCTCTACAATTAAGTTCTGCATTTGGTTTCTTTGGAAATGTAACTCTAAACGCTATTGATTCAAATTATTTGTTTGACGGAGGAGTTCAACTATCAACAAATTGTTATGCAGACGGCTCAGCATGGATTAAATTCTCAGCAAAATTAGATCCAAAACACATTTACATTCCTATTTCTGAAGCTCCAGAGGACATAGATGGCAGAAGAGTAACAACATCTATAATGTTTAATGAAGCAAACTTAGAAGCACGACCAACCTTCTTAACCTATGACGAAGAAAAAGACAATGTAATGTTAAAATCAAAAGGATTCTTAACCTACATAAAAGAACAAAATAAATATTACGTAGCTTCAAAAGAAAAACTTGAAGATTTCTCTAATGTAGAGGCGCCATACCTATCATTTAACAAAACAAATTGCAACTCAGATGGAGAAGGACAAATAAACTTAGGCTTCTTACCAACAGATTTACTAAAAACAAACAACTATGGTACAGTATCAGTAAATTCAGAAGGCGAAGCAAAACTAAAAATGGCCTTAGCACTTGATTTTCCTTTTGATGAAAAAATCATAGACCTAATAGGATTAGAACTATACGAAGACTTAAATCTAACACAATTTGAAATAGAAACCTCAGGCTACAAGAAATACTTGTACTACTTATTAGGAGAAGAAGACGGAGAAGAATGGTATGTAGATTTACTTGCAACAGGAGAATGGAAAGACATTCCAAAACAAATGAAAAACAAAATCTTCTTCCCACAAGTGCAATTGGAATGGGATCCTGTGTTACGCTCTTACATAGGTAAAGGCAACTTCAAATTAGGAACAGTAGGAAAATACCAAGTCAATCGCGAAATTAGAACACGCATACAACTACAAAAAGGAGCTTTAGCACCAACACTAAAAATTTACATAGAAGCAAGTCCAGATCATTGGTATTACATAGAATACAATGGTTCCGCACTTGATGTTCTTTCATCTAACGAAACAATCAACGAAATGATTAACGAAATTCCAAGAGATGACAGAGAATTTAAAACATCAAACGGAAAGATATACGTATATAGAGTTGCAACACCAGCTCAAAAACGAAACTTCATTAGAACCATTGAGTTAGGACAAGAAGAAGAATATGTAGAACCAGATCAAGAAGAGGAGGAAGAATAAGATGACAATCACAATCACAATACCCGTAATATTAGCCCTAATAATAGGAGGAATAATTGCATACCTTTTAGGTTCAATTCCCTCAGCTGTTTGGATAGGAAAGTCGTTTTACGGAATAGATGTAAGAGAAAAAGGTAGCAAAAACGCAGGAGCAACAAACACAATAAGAGTTTTGGGATTACTTCCAGGTGTATTTGTACTTTGCATTGACGCTTTCAAAGGTTGGTTTGCCATTTATCTATCAAGAATCTTTGGAGTAGAACTAATAGGAACCGATTATTTGATATTTTATCAATTAGGCATAGGAATACTTTGCGTAATCGGACACGCACTACCAATCTTTGCAGGATTCAAAGGAGGAAAAGGAGTTGCGACAATGCTTGGAATAGTAATAGGACTATTTATAAAGATAATACCTCTCGTATTAGCAGTATTTATAGTAGTATTTATTCTTTCACACTACGTTTCCCTATCCTCAATCAGCGCAGCTATTTCATTTCCTATTTTCTATTGTGGACGATGTCTTTTCATGCACGAAAAAATTGATTTAGTTCAAATGATATTTGCCGTATTGGTAGCAATATTCATAATATGGACACATAGAAAAAACATAAAACGACTACTCAACCACGAAGAACCAAAATTCAAATTCAAAAAAACAGTAGATTAAAAAAATAATAATTAAAAAAAATAAAAGTATGAGAAAAACACTTATGACAATCTTAGCAGCAGGACTTGTATTAGCGTCTTGTTCTCAAAAACAAGCCACAGACAATCCTTTGTTACAACAATGGGACACCCCATTTGAAACAGCACCATTTGAAAAAATCAAAGTAGAGCATTATTTGCCAGCCTTTGAAGTAGCAATGGAAGAACACAACAAAGAAATCCAAGCAATAATCGACAATGCAGAAGAACCAAACTTCGAAAACACAATAGCAGCGTTAGATTATGCAGGAGCAACTCTTTCAAAAATTGCAGGAGTGTACTACAACATGATGGCAGCAAACACATCTAAAGAATTACAAAAAGTACACGAAAAAGTAGGACCAATGATGGCGACACATTCAGACAACGTTTCAATGAATGCAGACTTATTCGCTAAAATCAAAAAAGTTTACGATGCAAAAGACAATCAAAACTACACAGGCGAACAACTTGCATTATTAGAAAAAACCTACAACAAATTCGTACGTTCAGGAGCATTACTTGACGCAGCAAAACAAGAAGAATTAAGAAAAGTAAATGCAGAACTAACAAAAGTAGAAGCAAAATTCGATGCAAATCTTCTTCAAGAAACAAAAGCATACCAATTAGTAATAGACAAAGAAGAAAACCTTAAAGGCCTACCACAAGGCGAAATCGAAAAAGCAGCAGCATTAGCAAAAGAAAAAGGACAAGAAGGAAAATGGATATTCACACTTGACAATCCATCATTCATACCTTTTGTTACATACGCTGACAACAGAGATTTAAGAAAAGAAATCTTCCTTGCAAGAACAAATCGTTGCAACAAGGGAGGCGAAACCGACAACAACGAACTTGTAGCAAAAATGGCTGAACTTAGAGCTCAAAAAGCACAAATCTTAGGATACGAAACATTCGCACACTATCAATTAGAAGAAAGAATGGCAAAAGAACCTAAAAACGTATTTAACTTATTAGAAAACCTATTATCATACTCAGTAAAAGTTGCAAAAGAAGAAGCAGCACAATTCCAAGCATTATTATCAAAAGACGTACCAGGAGCACAATTAGAAGCATGGGATATGTACTACTATGCAGAAAAAGTACGCCAACAAAAATATAGCTTTGATGCAGAATCAACACGTCCATACTTTGAAATCAACAAAGTAAGACAAGGATGTTTTGACGTATTAACAAAACTATATGGCATTAGCTTTGCAGAAAGAAAAGACATATCAGTATATGCAGAAGACGTTTTAGTATTTGAAGCAAAGAACGAAAAAGGAGAACACGTAGGAATCCTATACTGGGACCCTTATACAAGAGAAAGCAAAAGCGCTGGCGCATGGTGTAATGAATACAGAGGACAATCACGTCAAGGAGATAAAAACATAACACCAATAATCACAGTATGTTTCAACTATGCAAAATCTCCAAGTGGAGCAACAACACTTACAGCAGACGAAGCCCTAACAGTATTCCACGAAATGGGACACGCAATCCACCAATTATTATCTAACTGTACATATCCATCAGTATCAGGAACAAACGTAGCAAGAGACTTTGTTGAATTACCATCACAAATCTTAGAACACTGGTGCATGCAACCAGAAGTATTACAAATGTATGCTAAAAACGAAAAAGGCGAAGTGATACCACAAGAAATAGTTGCAAAAATGGAAGCAGCAGGCAACTTCAACCAAGGATTTAACTTCAGCGAAATATTAGCAGCATCATATCTTGACATGTGTTTCCACTCAGTAAAAGCAGGAGAAAAAGTAAACACACAAGAAATGGAAAAACAAGCGATGGAAAAAATAGGAATGCTAACACAAATTCCACCACGCTACCGTTCAACTTACTTCTCACACTGCTTTGGCGATGGAGGATATAGCGCAGGCTACTATTCATACACTTGGAGCGAAACATTAGACGCAGATGCCTTTGAAGCCTTCAAACAAACAGGCGACATATTCGACCCAACAACAGCAGGTAAGTTTAAAATATTATTAAGCAGCGGAAGCACAAAAAATGCAATGGAACTATACGTTGATTTCCGCGGAGCAGAACCAGACTTAAATGCAATATTAAGAAACAGAGGTTTAATAAAATAAGACTTTAAGCAATTAAAGTAAAAGAATCCGCAATGCTAAAACGCAAAGCATTGCGGATTTCTCATAAAAACCCAAAAGCAAGCAATGGATAAACATCAACGAGACCTGAGTTATTTTATTTCTTTTTGTATAGAACAATACAAAAATGCAAAAGCAATAGACGGAGCAGAAGCAATGGAGATTTTTTCTAAATATGGATTGCTTGAATACTTAGAAGAACATTACGAAATACTACACACACAAAATCATCATTGGATTTTAGAAGATATAGATAAATTTTTAGAAATACGAAAAAAGGAAAACCTATGATATTATACCATGGTAGTTTGGAAATTGTTGAAAAACCTGAAATACGTCAATCAAATAGAAAATTAGATTATGGAGATGGATTTTATACAACAAGTTCTTATAAGCAAGCTCTTGCTTGGGTAAAACGCAGACTATTAGAAGAAAAACGTTCTATTGGTTTTGTTAATTTATATCATTTTGAAGAAGAGAAGTTACCTAATTTTAATTCTTTAATATTTGATGAACCAACAGAGGAATGGGTAGATTTTGTAATGAAAAACCGAATGCAAATAGAGTTTACTCATAAATACGATATTGTTTATGGACCTGTGGCAAATGATAAGGTATATGCTTCTTTTGCTTTATATGAAGGAGGCATTATTAGTAAGCAAATGTTAATTACAGAATTGAAAACTTATAATTTAGTTGATCAATATTTGTTCCATACAAAAGAAGCATTAAGCGAATTGAAATTCTTAGAAGTTAAGGAGGTGAAATTATGATAGGAGAGATTAACCAAGCAAATTTATATCTGCTTTTACCATCAAAAATATGTTGGTTATCCACAATGCTTGCACAAGATAGAGGGATAACACTTTTAGAAGCAATTAAGAAAGTCTATTTCTCAAAACTTTATCAAAAACTTCAAACCGAAAATACAAAGATGTGGCACTTAGGTCCGGTTGATTTATTTGCAGAACTAAAAAAAGAAGTTTAATAACTCAAAGAAAAAATAAAAAAAAGCAAAGAAATATTTTTCTAAAGCTAAGAAAAAATTTTCAATTCCTAAGAAAAAAAATAAAAGCCCCTAAATCAATTAATTATTTAGAGGCTTTTTCTGTTTTTCTTATCTTTCTTTCACTAAACCTTCGTTAAAGGCGTAGATTAATTTCTTTAGGTTGGCGATTTGTTCTCTTAGTTCGTCTCCGAGTTCTGTATCTCCTATTAGGATATTTTCAGTTCTTTGTTCTATCAAATAGTTCTTTGAAATGATGTCGCTTTCATTCTCTATTGATTCTTGTGGAGATGAGAACGGTTCGTGTTCAACTAAGAATAGACGGCTTGAACCTGAAACTAAAGTGTAGCCTCCTATTCCTGTTTCTTTTTGATAAGCTTTCGACATTCCGCCGTCTATGACAAGCAATCTGCCGTTTGCCATTATTGGACTTTCGCCTTTTTTAACTTTTACTGGCACATGGCCGTTTACAATTCTTGCTTTTTCGTTATGCAATCCAAACTCTGCTAAAATTCTTTCGCAAAAGGCTACGTCATTTCTATAAGTATAGTATTTATCTAAGATTTCTTCTTGTTGTTCTTTCGCATCTATTAAGTATCTTTCAAAGGTTGCCATTCTGTGTTTACCGAAAATTGGCGAGCAAGCACCACACCATAAATACCAGAAGTAGTCTCTGTCATCGTTTGTTTGATTAAAACGATTTACCCACACGTTTCTAACAGTTTGTTCTAAGCAATCAAGCAATTCTTTTCCTTTAACCATTTTTCCTTTGTGGTTAAATTCTTTAAACTCTGTTTCATTCTTCATTGGAATACAACCATGAAGCATCAAAGTATTGTTACAAACCGAGTAAACGCCACCATTTGAGAATAGGAACGAAACATCTGATTGTAATCTTCTTGAGTTAAGGAATGATTGTGCTATTTTTGTGATTACTTCTTCTTCTTCCTCTGTTAGTTTGTAAGGATCGTTTGGATCTATTGTTGGATAATATCCATCTTTCAATTCATAGTCTTTTCCATCAAGGTGAATTGTTCCGTTTTCGTAGTTGATTTTATCAAGCAATAAACGATGCGACATATCAAAGTTAGGATTACGCATCACAAGTTGCCCTTCTAATTTGAAACTTATTACAGCTATTGCTTTATGTATAACAGTCATCAAACGCACATTCGCATCTTTGTAGTTTTCTGGCTTAGTTCCTTTTGGCACGAACGGGATTGCAGGGTCGTTTTCATAGTGAGTAAGTGCGAAAGTAACAAGTGGCATTAGGTTAATACCATAATCATCTTCGATTGTATCAACCGAGCCATAACGAGCTGTTAAACGGATAACTTCTGCTACGTCAAACTTGTTTCCACATGCAGCCCCCATCCATATAATGTCGTGATTACCCCATTGAACGTCAGCCGCATGGTGATTTTTCAAAAGTTCCATAACGTCAGCCGCTCTCGGACCACGGTCAAATATGTCTCCAATTACGTGAAGACGGTCTATCAACATTCTTTTTATGAATGTACAAATAGATTCTATGAATTTATCGGAACGTTTCAAATCAACTATGGTTTCAACTATTGAATCATAGTATGCTTGTTTGTCTGAGGTTGTTTCATTCAAAAGCTCCTCCATGATAAAGGCGTATTCGCTATCCATAGCCTTTCTTACCTTGGAGCGAGTGTACTTTTTAGCAACTTGACGTGCCACTTTAACAAGTTTATTCAAAGTAAGCCTGTACCATTCTTCGTTTACAACTCCTTTTGTCTTTAATTGAGAGAGTTTATCTACAGGATAGTAGATAATTGTTGCTAATTGATTTTTTTCTGCAATTGAAATAGAGTGTCCAAACACCTCATCAATCTTTCTTTTTACTGCTCCCGAAGCGTTAGATAAGATATGATTAAACGTATCGTACTCTCCGTGAATGTCAGTTACGAAGTGCTCTGTTCCTTTTGGTAAAAGAAGTATTGCTTCTAACTTAATTATTTCTGTACTTGCCGCTTGCAAGGTTGGAAATTGCTTAGCTAATTGATTATAGAACTTTAATTCTTCGTTCGAAATCGTGATATTATCTGTATTCATAATGCTTTATTATTTAATTTCTTTAACTAACTTTGAGAAAACTTCTCCTCTGTGTTCAAAATTCTTAAACATATCATAACTACTTGCAGCAGGAGATAGCAAACATATCATTCCTTTTTCTGTGTTTACACTACACCATT
>CALCUN010000119.1 GCA_937906975.1 uncultured Bacteroidales bacterium | reverse complement strand
ACAATGTAGCAACTGTTGTAGGCTCTGGAAGTGTGGAAGTCTTTGCAACGCCTGCTATGATAGCACTTATGGAAAAGACAGCAAACAATTCTTTACGCAATCACTTACCTGAGGGTTGTGTAACGGTAGGAGTAGAAATCAATACCAAACACATAAAAGCCTCAGGCTTAGGAAAAGAAATTGTTTGCAAAAGCGAACTGATAAAGGTTGATGGAAAAAAATTATTTTTCACTATTTCAGCCTACGAAGGCGAAGATTTGATTGGACAAGCCTCACACACAAGAGTTGTAGTGGACAAAGAAAAATTCTTAAACAACCTAAAATAAATTCTCAATGAACAAAACAATTACAAATAGCAAAGACTTCAAAATGACAGCCAAAACAATGGCTGGATTAGAAGAAGTATTAGCAGAAGAATTAAAAGCCTTAGGAGCAAAAAACATAGAAATCCTTCGCCGAGCAGTGAGTTTTGAGGGAGATATGACTCTTTTATACAAAGCAAACTATTGTTTAAGAACAGCACTCTGCATTTTAAAACCTATTGCCAACTTTGTAGCAAACAATGAGCGTGAATTATACAACGAAGTCTATAAAATCAAATGGGAAAAGTATATGAATCCCGATGCGAAAATCTTTATTGACAACTCAGTCAATAGCGAAATTTTTACGCACTCGCTTTACGCTTCTCAAAAGACAAAAGACGCAATTTGCGATAGATTCCGCAAAATGTTTAATCAAAGACCTACTGTTACAAGAGATGAATACGAAATAAAACTTAACCTACATATTTGGGAAAATCAAGTAACTATTTCATTGGATTCGTCAGGCGATTCTTTGCACAAAAGAAATTACAGAGCAAATATGGGACAAGCTCCATTGAATGAGGTAACCGCAGCAGGATTGATACAACTTAGCGGTTGGAAACGTGATTGCAATTTTATGGACCCTATGTGCGGAAGCGGAACTCTTTTGATTGAGGCTTGTATGTATGCTTACAATATCCCAGCTCAGTATTACAGAAAAAAATTCGCCTTTAAGAAATGGAGCGAGTTTTCAATGCCAGAATGGAAAAGGGTAAAAGAAGAAGCCGATAAGCAAATTTGTGATTTTGAATACGAAATTTGGGGCTCAGACCTTTCAGCCTCTGCAATAGCACAAGCAACCGAAAACATAAAGCTAACAAAACTACATAAGGACATAACACTATTCCGTTGCGAAATAGAGAAACAAGAACCACCACAAGGCAAAACGCTAATTATTACTAACCCTCCATACGGCGAAAGAATAGATGTAGAAGATATTTTTGCATTGTATGACAGAATAGGTACAGCCTTGAAATCAAAACACGAAGGAAACGAAGCTTGGGTTATTTCTTCGGACTTTGAAGCCTTGAAACGAATAGGCTTAAAACCAAGTAAAAAGATTCCAATCTACAATTCTAATCTTGAATGTAGATTCTGCAAGTTTGAACTCTACCACGGCACAAGACGATACGGAAAAGGAGAATAAACACAAGGCGATTGACAAAATCAATCGCCTTTCTTTTAATATCAATAAACGTTTTTCCTACCACTTAACGCCTAATGCGTAAAGAATTTTCAAACAAAAGATTTCTGATTGCAAATATTGAAAATATAAGC
>CALCUN010000118.1 GCA_937906975.1 uncultured Bacteroidales bacterium | reverse complement strand
TCTTATACATTGTTCCCCTTTCGTTTTTTTGTCCAAACTTTTGGGGTCATTACATATTTTTCTAAAACAAAGAAAAAAAATAGCGACTCTTTGAAAAAAAAGTCGCTCTTTTAAAGTTTATTGTTTAATCACTTTTCGCAGCGTGGTCTTTTCATTATCTGTTAATCGCAAATAATACGCACCACTTGGCAAAGCGTCAATATCTATTGTTTTTGCATTAGAGAAGGTAAGGATTGTCTTTCCTGTTAAATCTATTACTTCTATATTCTCTATTGTTTGACTGAAAGTAATTTTGCTTTTTGTAGGATTAGGGAAGAAAGAAAGGTTTTCAACTTCTGTTTCTTCTAAAGCACTATCTGTTGCGCAATCTTCCTCAATTCTATCGGCAAATAAAGTGCTCCATAAGGAGTTAGCAGAACTATAAGCCGCCAAACTACCGCAAGGAACGGTTAATATTGCATCGTTAGGGTTAGGGAATGCAGTGTCATCGCTTATTACAGGAGGAATTATTGACAAACAAGTAACGTTTTCCAACAATTCAGAATTACCAAATGCGCCACTGCCAATATAATTAACATTGGAACCCAAAGTAACTGTTTGTAACATAATACAATCAGCAAATAAATTCTCACCAATAGAAAAAATACCATTACCAATAGTAACAGAGGTTAAAGCAGAACAATGTTCAAAAACATTATTACCAAACTCTTCAACACTATTAGGGACAGTAACAGAAGTTAATCTATCACAATTTGCAAATGCTCTATATGCTATAAGCCAAACTCTATAATTAGTTCCGTTATAATTAACAGTTTCAGGAATATTTGCAGTTGTAATTGAATTATCAGCATAAGTAATATAAGCCAATCCAGGCAATAATTCAGGATATATTTCGTATTGTAACGAATCAACCCAAAAACTTGTTTGTGCAAAAAGCATATTTGCACATAATAGGGTACAAAGAAATGATAATGTCCTTTTCATTTTGTTAATTTTTAATTGTTAATTAAATTATTTCTATTGTAAAATTCTCACCTGCAAAGGTATATAATAATTATCTAAGCACAAAACTTTATTTATTAAAAGATTCGGACAAAATTCTTGCGAAAAAAAAGAGCGACTCTTTGATTTGAGTCGCTCTTTTGTGTTATTTGATTGTTAAATGTTATTCAACTATCAATTTTTGTGTGCTGATTGCTTTGTCTGTTACTATTCTGATGTAGTAAACTCCGCTTGCAAATTCACTAAGGTTGATTGTGTAAGTTTTTTCATTTGCTTTCATCACTCCCCTACTTATGATTCTTCCTTGTAGGTCGCTGATTGTTATTTGTGCATCTGTGCTTAGTCCTTCTACTTGCAGGGTGGTTTCTTTTAAAGCAGGGTTTGGATAAAGAATTGTTTGTAAAGTGTTTTCTTCCTCTGCAATTAGACTACCTGTAGGAGAAGAGTATATAGTTATTTGATAAACATGAAAGTCTGATGGCTCTGCTCCTATTGCTTGGAATGCAATTTGGTAATTTGATGAAGTATGATGTAGGCTTATTACTTCGTTTACGGAAGCTTGTGTTGTGTATTCTCGTAACAATCCCCATTCATCACCTTGATTTTCTCTGTAAAGCACTTTCAATACTGCACCAAACCAATTAGATGTATAACTATAGCCAAAAGAAAGTGTAGGATGTGGCAATGAGACAAGGTTAAAAATTGGAGATTCTATCATAACTGTATCATAATCTAATGCGTCGTAAAGCAAGGTTGAGTTATTAAGAATTGTCCAATTGTTTACTCTTCCCTCTTGTGTTATCCAACATGATAAATCACCTCCATTAAAATTTGCAACATAAGGAAATTCTGCTATCTCTTCACAATGTGTACAAAATCTTATTGTATCGGTAGGATATGATTCTGTATCTCCACAATTTGTCTTTACAAAAAGACTGTAACGTGTGTATGGATAAAGGTTTTCTAAGGTTATTGAGCATTGGTTGGTTGCAGTAACCATTTGATAGTATGTATCGCCCTCTGCTTTGTAATAAACATTCCAAGCGTTGTGTGTTTGGTCTTCGTCTTGCCAATAAACTTCGGCTGTAGTTTGCAACACTCTATTTACTCTCACAGAATTAGCAACAGGTTTTACACAAGTGATAATATCTCCTACCTCTTCTAAAACCACATTGTCAATTATTGCGCCTTGAGAATTTATATTCACCATACTATTCACCCAAACAAATACGAGTTTTCTTCTTTCATTAAACGGAGTTGGTATTGTGATGCTTAAATTCTGTGTTTGATTAATTCCTTCTATCACAAATCTAGACTCGTCTATAGAATGAGTCATCAAAATGCCGTCAGAATAGTTTAGATAAGCGAAGTTTTGGTTATTTGTTGAAGGTTCAAATTCTACTGTTTCTGGAACAAAGAATACTTTCAAATAATTCACTCCTCCATTGTCAGGAATCTTTACATCAAAGCTTATTCTTAGAGAATCTCTTTGTCCTAATTGGAATTGTTTTTCTGCAATCACAATTGATCTTTGTGTATAATTAATATTATTTGAAACTCCGTTATCTCCTGTTATGAATAAAGAAGAATTTGAAGAGTTTTCTACATTTCCAACCCACCAACGATTCGCACAAGTTCCGTTTTTGATTGTCCAACCATTAGTAGCAGGTCCTTCAAAATCGCAAGAATATGGTAATGTTGCAATTTCCGATAAAGTAAATACCGTAAGCTCTTCTGAAAATAAAGATTCGTTTTCACCACATAGGCCTTTTATTTTGAAATAATAGCAAGATGAACTTGAAAGATTGGTAAACGATGCGTAATTATCCGTAGTTGTCATTGTTTGATAAGAAGTAGAAAAATCATCTTTATAATATACAACATAGGTTGTAGCATCTGTTGAGTCCCAAACAAGTTCTATGGAATTTGTTGTAGTATTGAGGGCAGCAACATTTTCAATTACTGAACAAGGTGAGGTAATTAATCTTACATTGTCAATAGCTGCAGGAGTTTGTATTTCATTTTCTGTTGTATATCCGTATGCGGCAAAAACCAAACGTTTATCTCCTATTATGTTGCCAAGGAATACTCTTTCCGATTGCCATTGCTCTGAAGAATGTAGGGTAAGGATTGGGTCAGGTAGTAGAGTAGAGGTTGGAAGTGGCTCTATGTCTAAAAGATAAACATATAAAGCTGAAGCAACATTCGTACCCGTAACTCTTCCTATGGCTTTCCAATCAAAGAATAGTTCAAAATTATTCATCGTTTCACCAAATGCTACATCTTGATATAGATATGCTATTGTTGGAGTTTGTGAAATTTCTGCATCATAGCTAATTCCTTCATCAGTTGATATATATGCTGCTCTGCCGTTTGTATCCGCTGAGGTAGCTGAGCCAATACTCCAAGAGTTTTGGCTAACGCCATTTGTAGCTACATACCATCTTATGCTATCTGAAAATGTTGTTTCAAAAGGTATTGGTTTTGGTTCTCTTATTGTTGTGAATGTTGTAGAAATCCATTGAGAATAAATTTCGTTTTCACAAACTCCTCTTACGGCAAAGCTATAGAGGGTTTCTTCTTCTAAATTTGGTAATAATATGCTTGTTTCTGAAGAGAATAGTGTTGAGAGTGTATCAAAATTATTACATTCTCCTTCTACAACTACGTATTCAAAATATTCTGCTAAATTATCTAAGGTAGTGAAATTAACTATTGCTGAATTGCTTCTTATATCTTGAGGTAAAACTTGCGGATTGTGTGGAGTTTGACACTCAAGCCAATCTTCAACCGATAGATTATCTATACACAATACGTTGTCTGTAGTTGCAATTGTACTTTCCACATAAAAGGCTATTTTAATTAGTCCTGTTATTGGTTGATTATTTTCATCTACAAGTTTAAAACTAAATGGAAATGGTTGATTTGAGAAAGAAGAAAGATTGTGAAGCGTATCTTGGTCATTGTTTCTAAACACTATTGCATTGTGTATATCCCAACTTACTCCATTATCTAAAGAGAAAGCAACCATAAATTTATCGTCATCACCGCATACAGTTGGCACATCTAAGTCTGAAGGTCTTAGTGCAAGGTCAAAAACAATTTGTTTTATATTTCCTTGATTTCCTAAATTGATTGGTGGGGTTACAACCCAGTCTTTTAATTCCGTTCCTCTAACTCTAGCACGCAATCTTTGAGAATTAACACCATTAAGCACAACATTTTCAACAGTCCACGAAGAATTTAATTCTAAATCCTCTGTATAAGTAGTATCATAAGCTGAAACAAGTCCATTATAGCGAGTCCAACAATATTGTTCTTCTAATATATTTTCATCAAATCGTTCTTCCCAAGGTGTTGGCAATACAGTACAAGGTGTCATTATAGAAAAAACTTCCTCATTAAAGTAAGGTGCATCTCCTTGCTCGCATATAACACCTATTTGCATTTGATAAATTCTTTGATACTCTATTCCATTTGAAATAATATAAGGGAACGAATCACGAGTAAGGCCTGTGATTTCTGTATATTGAGCTTGGTTTGATTCTTTATAGCGTAAAACGTATGAAGCGTTTGTATTAAATTGGTCTAACAAATCGACAACCAAATTAGGTACATTTTCCGATTCTGAAACCGATAATCCCAAATCCACAATTCTTGCGCAATCATTAACTTCTATTCTTATATTATCTATAATTGCAGACAAATAATACTCACTTGACCAATTGTTAGTTTCAAACGCAAATACTAATTGATAACCTCCGTTATAATGATGTGCAGGTAAAATAAATTGTTCTCTACGCCATTGAGTTGAAAGATTTAATTGCTCTGTTATTGCATATTCTTCGCTAATTGTCTGACCAAAAGGCAAAAGATAAACTTTTAAGTAATCGTTATTTACAACCCCTTCACACATCCAATCAAAGAAAAGTTCATATTCTGCTCCTTGAGCAAAATTTACATTTAAGTAAGCATAACAATTATAACCATTTCCACGACTATAAGATGCACTTGTACCATTATCGTTTGTTACATAAAGAGCTTGTCCTTCTAAT
>CALCUN010000117.1 GCA_937906975.1 uncultured Bacteroidales bacterium | reverse complement strand
AAAAATTATAAACCATACAGCGTTTTGATGATTTCTTTCTTTGATTTAGAGAATTGTTTCTTTACTCTACACCCCAAATCTTAACGGTTCTGTCCAATGAACCGCTTGCTAAATACTTTCCATCGGGACTATACGAAACTGAAACAACATCTTTACAATGTCCTTTCAAGGTTTTAATACATTTAAACTTTGGTTCGTTCATAGCATTCTTAATTTTAGAATATCGTTACAAAGATATAAATTACTATTTTATATCCTTTTTTACTTATTTGTCGCTTCGTTGGAAGCGGTGCAAGCGTTCTATGTATGATTGTTTATACATGCGTTTTACTTTCTCTTCTAAGAATGAGTTTTCTATTAGTTCATAAACTTTTTCTTGTTCTGTGGCGAACATCTCTATTGTGGAATAGAGTTTTTTTTGCACAACGCCTATGCGATTGCCGAAAGTGATGAAATCATCTTTGCAAGGGTGAGATGTTTTTGAATAAACCTCAGAATATTCACTCTTAGGGATTAAGCCGTTTTGCAATGCAAAATCTCCATCGTTAATATGGATAGATGTATTCAATAAGTCATAAGCAGGACTTAATACATAATCCCCATTTATCGTTTCTTGCAATGAAAAATTCTTTAAATGAGCATCGCCATTGCTAAATAAGTAGTTGAATACTACTAACGAAAAGAATTTACATACTTCAACTTGCCATGCAGAAACATTTTGTCGGAGTAATATTGCAAGGTCTTCATAACTTCCTAAGTACTTAAAATTCTTACCACTATTCTTTTCTGTCCTTCCTGCAATAGAAGCGAAATCGTCTTGCTTGATTTTTGAACCATCTTTTGCATAATCAAATCTTTTAGTAATATAAACACTCTCACCATTTGAAAAAAAAGCCAAAGCATTTTCAGCAGTATTTATTTTATAAACTTGACTTGCAATTTGCATTGTTAGATGTTCATTTGCAGGAATATTATTTCTGAAACGCAAGTGTTTATAATTAGGCATAGGTTTTAAGATATAATGTCCCGATTTACCTTCTGGAGTAAGAATTATTTTACCTTTCTCAATTATTGCTGAGAATTTTTCTTGTACTCCGGAAATTGAAATTTTGTTTACAGAAGAAATAACATTTTCTGTATCATTATCCAAAGAGAAATCAATGATATGACTTACCTTTTTGCCATTAAAAACTTTGCGTAAGCAGATTTGACTATAAGTATCAAAACCCTGAGCAAGCGTACCCGGACAAACATTTATCGTTTTCATAACTCTTGAATTGTTATTGCTCCAATAGTGTCATATTTTGCAGTTGCCAATAATAAACCAAAAGAATCGTTTTCATCAATCTTTAACGTCCTACACTGCAAAGCCTTATTACTTCCTTCGGAAAGCATATTAAAGAAAAAAGGAAATAATTCATCAGAAGTGTATTCCTCTTTTCTTTTAGGGAAAGCAAGGGAAATAGCACGAAGTTCAGAATTAAATAGATAATCCTCATCATATCTGAAAATATAACGTCTTTCGTCTGTTTCTATTAGCCGACCTGCAACAATATTGTTTGATAAAACCAAAGCTTGTCTCATTCATTTATAATTTTAACCCTCATAACAATTTCCAATCCCAAAGTTTCTGCTATTTTTTCAAGCGTATTCAAAGAAGGATTACCCTTATCTGCTTCAATACTTTTAATAATCCTTACGCTCAAACCTGTATAATCAGACAAATCCTGTTGAGTTAAACCCAGCAAAGCTCTACGTTCTTTAATTAAATTGCCAAATTTCATAGTGAAATATAATTCCCTTTTTGTGCAAAAATAGAATAAATTTTTGAAATCAACAAATAAAAGTGAAATATAATGCACTTATATTGTTTTGTTTTAAGGTGTGTTCTGTGTTAATTGTTTTAATACACCTAAACTTCGCTTCTTTCATAGCATTCTTTATTGGGAATTTTTTAAACTTTCTTTTAATGCAAATCCTTTGGCAGTTAAACGATATTTTTGATATTTACTTTGTTTTTCATTTGGCAAAGTAAATTCAATATACCCTTGTTCAATGGCGGGTTTTATATAATTGTTTCTAAAATACGTTCTATGCTTTATGCCAATCTTAGATTGTAAAGTATCTCTATCGATTTCATTATCTATAAAAGCCACTACTGTTTTTACATTTTCAGAAATATTATCTTGAGCACTATCTTGAGCACTATCTTGAGCACTATCTTGAGCACTAACCGAAGAATTTACAGGGAGAATTATACGAATAAAGTTATCGGTAAAGGTAAAACAGTCTTCTCCGTAAGCTTTTAAAATACGAGGTATTCCAGAACCTAACGATTCTACCAATTCAACATCACGATATATACGCATAAGTTCTTTATTGCGTGGAATAGAAATACCACTGAAAAATTCCTCTTTTGTAAGCGACTCAGGCAAACGACCAGCTGAAGTAATTTCAAGTCTATCTGGGAATATTTCAAATTTAGGTGGCACTTCAAAAGAGTAATCGTTATGTACAATTGCGTTAATCACAGCTTCACGCAAAGCAACCTTAATTGAATTACCATTTTCGTCAGCCAAAAGAAAGCGACTACTTCTTTTTCTATGTCAAGTTCTGAATTTAATTCCCTTTTATACTCTATGCGATTTGTCTCTGCCATAAAAAGATTTATTTTATTTGGCAAATATACAATAAGTTTCACTTTTAGTTCTGTATTTCTAAGAAATCTTGAATTATTCCTAAGGATTAGAAAAATAAAGCAAAGAAAAAATTTCCAATTTCTTTGATTTATTAAATAAAAATTTTGCTAATAGAAAATTTTATTGTATTCTTGCAAAAACAAATATGAAGATAGCTTATCGTACCTCTTGTATGGAACGTACCTATCTTTCTGTTTGTTTTTTTTATCGAGAATAAAAATATCTTTTCTTGCAAAAAGACTTGACAGATTAAAATTTGTTGTATCTTTGCAAAAGTAAAAAAAACGATAACCAAGTGCCCAACATTTTGTCGTAGGATCCAGGAGGTTGTCGTTTTTTTTTATTCCTTTACTTATCACTTTTTCGGCGGTTGCATTGTTTGCAGAGCATTTGACAGTTGTCTTTGTCGGTTTTTCCGCCTTTTGACCATGGTAAGATATGGTCAGCTTCCATTTCTTCTATGGAAAAGTGTTCTTCGCATTTGATGCAAACGCCAAATTGATTTTCATAGGCGTAGCGTTTGTCGCTTTCTTTGAATTGACGTATGTTTAAGTGTTTTTCATCGCCGAATAAGACGTATTGATATATGCCTTTGCGACTTGTAACATCTTCATCTTGCATCAATTTTGCGACTTGTTCTTCTAATTTCTTTGAATCAAGTGGCGTATCTTTTAATTTATTGTACCAAAGTCCCCAATCTAAGCCTTTCATTTCTTTTCTATATTTTGGGAAAACGGCTTTTACCCAATTTATAACGCTTTGAAAGTATAGCCAAAGTTCGTTTGCGTTGGGTTCGTGCATGTGATTTCCCATATAGGTTTCTATATTGCCTTTGCTAATCCAAGAAATAGCTGTTTCAAGCAAGTCTTGACGGATTGGACTTCCGTTCATATAATCCTTAGCCAAAAGATAGGCCGCGCAATTCGTTTTAGAGAAATGGAGTTTTGCGTCAGTTGTCCAACTACCTGCATAAACTGCATTACGGATTTCTTGATCGGTTAGTTTTTCTCCTGCAATATTGATTGTCTTAAACCAAGATAACTTCTCGCTATCCGTTCCTTCGCAAAAGTAAACCATAAGTTCATAGTTTAATATTTGCTCTTGCTCATCGGTTTGCAAGTTATGATAATACCTCATATCAAATGCAAAATCTCCATTAACGTATTGGCAAATGCTTATAGTTCTTTGCTGTCCGTCAAGCACTTCATATTCATCTGCTCCACACTTTACCCAATACATAACATTCAAAGGGAAATCCTTTGTTAGGGTATCTATTACTGCATCGCGCTGTTTGTCTTTGTAAACAAACTCTCGCTGATACTTAGGTCTGATATTAAGCCTTCCATCCCAACCAACAACACCCTCTTCCTCGCTATCCTTATATCCTTCTACTAATTCTCTAATCTTAATCTTTCTTAATTCTATTTTCATACGGCATTTATTTTTTTAATTTCAAAATTATTCTTGCGTATGTTTCTTTTCCATTTAGTTTAAAACGATGTCCGTAATTTGGATTATCTTCTACGTATCTGTCAAGCCCAATTATTTCAAATTGTTCGGGATTATATTTATCTAAAAAAGTGATTGGCACTCCCATAACTCCATTATAATTCATTGGAATCTCTGCTGTCTTTTTTACTTCTATAGCATCGTAATTGTCATACTTAGGATATTCTTCGGGTGTGTAGTTTTTGTAAAGTATAAGTTCTTCGTGGCGTTTTTTATGGTCAAGATTAGTAAACCAACAAATATTTCCCATACTTCTCCATTTAGTTCCGTCCTCTGTTTCCCAATATCTTGTTTCTCTTGGTTCAAAATAAGATGGTACAGTAAAGGACATATCACCAGCCTTGTAGCCTAACCAAATTTTATTCTCTTTTATAAGTTTAAAATCTCCTTATAGGTTATTGCATTTTGAGTTCCGATTATTAAAAACTTCTTTTCATATTCTATAAGTTGTGCAACGTATTCGCGAAATAGGGAAAAGGGAGGATTTGTTA